>DATEHG010000199.1:0-16213 GCA_035279705.1 Gemmatimonadales bacterium | reverse complement strand
GACTCCGCGTGGGCCGCGGGCGACTTCAAGCTGGCCCGTAGCGCCTACGAAAGGGCACTGGCCGAGAATCCCGGCTTTGCCCGGGCCAACTACCGCGTCGGCATTCTGCTCTCGTGGGATGGGAACCTCGACTCGGCGCTGATCATGATCGGTCGGGCGCGCTCGGGAAATCCGGACGAGCCTGCGTTTCCCACCAGGGCGGCGCAGGTGCTGAGCTGGAAGGGAGAATTGGATGCAGCGCTGGCGCTCTACGACACGGTCCTCGCCGGACACCCGGACTACCATGACGCCCTGTTCGGCAAGGCGCGGGTGCTGACGTGGGCCGAGCGGTTCCCCCAGGCGGACTCGGCTTACGCCCGGCTGATCGACTTCGACGCGGACGACCTGGATGCCCGGAACGCGCAGGCGGCCGTATCCGCGGCCCGCGGGGACTACGCCCAGGCGATCAGCCGCTACGACGCCACTCTGAGCCGGTCGCCGGGCAATGTCGAAGCGATCACAGGGATTGCCCGTACCCGTTTCTGGATGGGAATGCCGCTCGAGGCGCGGCACCAGGTGCAGCGGGCGCTGGCGCTGGATCCCACCTATCCACCCGCGCAGCAGCTCGGCGGCGACATTGCCCGGGCGCTCCGCAGCCGGCTGGACCTGACCCTCGGCTGGAGCTACGACAGCGACAAGAACACGACCTGGTGGCAGACCGCCACGATCAACGGCCCGCTGGCCGAGAGTTTCCGCGGCACGGCCACGATCGGCCTGCTCGAGGCCAGCGACCCGAGCGGTGATGCCACCCGCTTCATGGCGGAAGCCGGCGGCAGCTGGAGCCTGCGGTCCACTTCGGCGAGTGTCACATTGGGCCTGCGCAACCTGGCTCCCTCGGATGCGGCGAGTCATACCGAAGGTTCCGGGCGCCTCAGCTTGCGCCAGCGCTTTTCCAGCCGCGTCGCGGTGGGAGGGGCGGTGTACTGGGAGCCATTCGATGCCACGGTAACGCTGCTGCGGACCCCGGTCTCGCTCTTCGGGGTCGATCTCGACGCCGACATCACTCCCGGGCACCTGCTCTCCCTCGGACTGGGCGCCGGCACCGGTTCCACCAGCGACGATAACAGCCGCTGGTCCGCGGTGGCCGTGCTGATGCGCCAGCTCGGCTCGGGATTCGCGGCCGGCGGCGCTGGCCGAGTGCTGAGCTATGATCACAAGGGCAATGGGTATTTTTCGCCGGAGCTGTACTGGTTTCTGGAGGGCCGCGGCACCTGGGACCGGATGCTGACCAGCGCCTGGCAGGTCCGCCTCGCGGGGGGACTCGGGGTACAGCAGATTGAGAGCGGGTCGAAGCTGCAGTCCCAGTTCCACGCCGAGGCGCGGATCGCGCGGCGGCTGGGCGCAGTGAACGAGGTGGCGCTGGCCGGCACCGTCAGCAACAGCGCCGCCAGTTCGACCACGGGGGCTTACCGCTACTACAGCCTGGCCTTGAGCGGGCGGATCGGACTATGAGCGAACAGCGGACGTCGCGGGAAACCAAGCACCACAGCCTGCTGGCCAATGAGCTGGTGGTAAGCGGCCAGCATTTCGTGGAGGCTATGGCTGGGCTGGCGCGCGACCAGTGGAGCTTCAAGCCGGCGCCCGAGAGCTGGTCCATCCTCGAAGCCGCCGAGCATATCGCGCTGGTGGAGCATGGCATTGCCCGGCTGCTCACCACCAAGCTGGCGGAGCTGCCGCTGTCGGAAGAACAGCGCGTGGGGCTCAAGGCCCGCGACGCGCTGGTGACCGCGGCGATGTTCGACCGGAACACGAAACTCACGGCGCCCGAGCGGGTGAGCCCGACCAGCCGGTACTCCGACCCGGCGGAGGCGGTCGCGGTATTCGAGGGGGAGCGCGCCGCGATCCTGGCCTGGCTGGCTGCCACCGAGCTGGACCTCCGGGCCTACGGCGCTCCCCACCCACGCCTGGGCCTGCTGGACGGCAAGCAGTGGATCCTGTTCAGCGCCGCGCACTGCGCCCGTCATACCCACCAGATCATCGACCTCAAACAGCATCCGCGCTACCCGGCCTTCTGAGGGCGGTCTCAGCTCTTCGGCTTGAGCACCCCTTCGAGGACCGAGTGCACCGTGACGCGCTTTTCCGTCTTGAGCGCCGCCGTCAGGGTGCTTCGTCCCGCGTCTCCTCCCACCTGCGCCAGGGTCCGCACCGCTGACGAGGCGAACAGCGGGTCGGGGTCGGTGAGGTACTTCGTTGCCAACGTGACGGCATCGCTCTTGTCGCTGCGGCCGGCCAGGTAGCCGAGCGCCGACTGGCGGAGGTTGCGCGGCTCCGACGGATCGGCCATGGCCACGAGGGCCTGCACCACCCGCGGGTCGTTGACCTTGCTGATCTGGAAGACTGCCGCAGTGCGCAGGCCGTGCGGCCAGCCGGCGGCACTGCGGGCCAGCAGCAGCTCGAACGCCTTGGGGTTGGCAGGATCGAGGAGACCGGCCGCCTCCTGCCGCACCCCTTCGAAGGGGTCGTTCACCAGCAGGTCGAGGGCAAGGGCCTGGGCGCCGGCCGAATCGAACACGGCTACCGCAGTGAGCGCGGCGGCACGAACGGGGCCCGACTGATCGCGCAGTGCCGAGCGGGCCACCGCCAGGCTCGCGGTCTCCTTGTTGTGGCCGATCTGGTTCAGCGCCTCTTCCCGCAGGATCGGATCCCGCTCGTTGAGCACGATGAAGCGGCGGGCCGCCTGGGCCGTCGAATCGGTGGTCTTGGCGAGCGCGCGGAGGGCCCAGTTGCGGGCACCGAACTCCACGTCGTGCTTCGCCATGTCGGCCAGCTCGGCCGAGGTCTGGTCGGTGTTCACGGTGCCGAGGAGCCAGGCACCTTCGTCGAAGCGGAAGGAGAGCGGCTCCGCAGGCAGGGACAGATTAAAGGTTTCCTGCTGCTTGGTGACCATGATTTCGCGGCGGACCACCTCATTGGCGGTGATCAGCCGGATGGTGACCGGGAAGCGGAACAGCGGATGGGTCGAGTCGATGGTCTGCGTCTGGCTGACGGTGACTGCCAGCGACTTCGTGGCCGCATCCCACTTCCGGGTGACACTCACCTTCGGATAGCCGATGCCGTAGCACCACTGGTCGAAGAACCAGTCGAGATCCCGGTTGGTCGTCTTCTCGAACGCGATCGCCAGGTCCTGGGTCAGCACCGGCTTGTGCGCGTTGTCGGTCAGGAAGCGGCGCATCCCGGCCCAGAACAGCGAATCGCCGAGCAGGCGGCGCAGCTGGTGAGCGACCTGCGCGCCCTTGGGATAGATGTGGCCGCTGAAGAAGAGGAAGATCGGGTCGCCGACGGTGTCGCCGTAGACGAGCGGCCGGGCCTGGTTGAGGTCGGCGTCCATGGCCTGCTGCTGCTGGTTCCACCACGACCACTGGCCGGCGTCCCAGCCCCGGCTCTTCTCGTTCTCCACCGACTCCATGTAGGTGGTGAGCCCTTCGTTGAGCCAGGCGTGGGACCAGGTGGCCGTCGTGGTGAGATCACCGAACCACTGGTGCGCCAGCTCATGGGCGTCGAGCCCGCGGCTGCTCTGCCTCGGCTCGGCGCCGGCGGGATGCAGCGCGAGATCGGTCTGCGTGGTGGCGGAGACGTTTTCCATCCCGCCGTAGGTGAAGTCGGGAATGATCGACTGGGCATACTTGGGCCAGGGATAATTCACGCCCAGGACCTCGGAATAGATCTCGATCATGGTCGGCGTCTCGCCGAAGCTGCGCCAGGCGGCGTCCACCGTATCTCCCGAGACCCAGTACTCGACCGGGCGGCCGCGCCACTGGTCGCGCAGCACCGTGAGCGGGCCGATCACCACCGAGTAGAGATAGGTCGAAGCGGGGTCGTCCTGCACCCAGTGCCAGACCTGCTGGCGGCCATCGGCGGTCTTCGTCACCCCGGCCAGGCGGCCGTTGGACAGCACCGACTGGCCGGTGTCGGTGGTAACCAGGAATTCCCAGGTCGTCTTGTCGTTGGGAAAGTCGTAGGTCGGGATCCAGCTCCGGGTCTCGATGGCCTCGCCCTGGCTCCAGGCAATGTGACGCCGGGGCACGAAGTAGAGGCCGCGTTCCGGCACCGCGGTGTAGTGGAGCGAGAAGCGGACGGTGTCTCCCGGGCTGGCCTTCTTCGGGAGCTTCACGGTCACATGGGTCGAATCGGTGGTGAACTTGAGTTTCTTTCCGGTGGCCGAGGTGGCGGCCAGGATGGTGATGTTGGCGGCGTCGAGCCGGACCGTGTCTCCCGCCGTCGTGACGATGACCGTGGTTTCGACGTCGCCGGTGACCTGGCGGTGGGACCAGTCGATGGCAATGGCGATCTTCTGGTGGATCAGGTCGAAGCGGCGGGGCCGCTCGGGCCAGGTTCGGGGTGGAGTGTAGGCGCCGATTGATTGGGCGGAAGCGAGCGCTGGAGCCCCCAGACAAATCAGGGTCAGGAACAGCAGGGGGACCCTAAACGACTTCACCGCGGCGAGGGCGCAAACTGCTGCGCCCTGATGCCGCTCAGTCGCAGGGGGGAGGAGGGGCAGCACTCGCATGAGAAGTCCGGGAAATGGGTTGGATATTCTGCGTATGGCCGCAAAGTCGGGCGAATAGTATCGTACCAACAGTCCCCTCGGCAGCATCCGTCCCAAGGAGCGACGATGAGCCGTTTCGAGCAGCCCAAGGTTGCGGTAGTTGGCGCCGGCCCGGTGGGCGCAGGATGGACGACCATGATCGTGGCCGCCGGCTGGGGGGTGACGCTGTACGATCCCGACTCCTCCCACCTGCAGCAGGCGATCGAGGCCATCCCGGGCCGGGTCGAGCAGCTGCTCGACCTCGACTGGGCCCACCCGAAGCTGGCCGAACGGGGCCTCTCTTCGCTGCGCCAGGGTCGAAGCCTGCTCGAAGCCATCGGCGAAGCCGACTGGATCATCGAGGCGGGCCCCGCGGACCTCCACACCAAGCAGCGGCTGCTGGAGCAGATCGAGCAGGTCTGCCGGATGGCGGCGGTGATCACCAGCTGTTCCCCGCGGGACCCCACCAGCCAGCTGGCCGGCCGGATGCGCCGGCCGGAGCGCCTGCTGGCCCTGCATTCCCACATGCCGGTGGAGTTCATCCCGGTGGTCGAGGTGGTGCCGGGGCCGGCCACCGACGGCGCGTGCGTCGAAGATGTGCGGTTCTGGCTGAGCCTCCTCGGCCGGACGCCGATCGTGCTGAAGAAGGAAGTCATCGGAGACGCCACCCGGCGCATCCGCGCCGCCGTGTTCCGCGAGACCGTCCAGCTGGTGCTCGAGGGGGTGCTCGACGCGGACGACGTGGACCGGCTGCTGGCCGATGGCCTCGCGCTGCGCTACGCCAGTGCGGGGATGTTCGGCTCCCTCATCCTGGCCGGGAAGAAAGCCTCGATCGACGTGGTGATTTCGGAGGCGCTGGCGGAGTTCGAGAACATCTGGCACGAGATGGCCACCTGGCAGAAGCTCCCGATCGAAGACCAGAAGCGGCTGATCCGCTTGGTGGAAAAGGCCTATCCCGAGGCAACGCCGATCGCCCGCGAGGAGCGGGACCGGCGGCTGCAGCACCTGCTGGTGGCGCGAAAGATTGAGCTGGGGGGACCGACGGAGATCTAGAGTCTTGAGACGAGAGACAAGAGACGAGAGTCAAGACCTGCGCCGGACCCGCCTGGACTCTCGAATGGAGCCGCCAATGAATGACCCGGAGAGACCGCTCACCGAAGACGCCGCGCGCCGCCTGCTTGCCAGGGCGGTGGAGCTCGATGCCCGGCTTGGGTCAGCCGTGACTCTCCAGGAACTGCGCACCGCCTCGACGGAGGCCGGAATCAGCCCTGCCGCGTTCGACGCCGCCGTTCGAGAGGCTGAGGTCAACGAGGCCCGACCGACACTTCGTTCGGTTGGACGGGCCGCGGTGCAGAATCTGTTGGCTTTCGGCGCATTCTGGGTGGTCCTTGAGGGCATTCTCCTTCCCGTCATCCGGCTTAATCTCTCGTCTCCGGTCCGCACCCTCGGCATGCTCATCGCCCTGGGCGCCGGAATCCTGATCTCGAATCGGCTGCATGCAGGGCTGACCCGCACGCTGCTCATCGCCCTCGGGGCCGGACAGGCCGTCCTCTTCATTTTCGATCTTGCCGGGATTCACAGCGGCGGGGCCAATGTGCTCACCTGGGCGGTGACATTTACGGGGTTCATCGCGGCCCTGGCGACGGGCTACTTCGGTGCGCGTCGCCCTCGCGCCGGCGCATTTTCCGAGCTGGGTCCAAAGCTGAATGCTTCGGTTGCCACCGAAGGAGGTCCAGCCGACGATGAACGTCGGCACCTGCGCTTCGCGCTGCCGGTGGGCGCCACGAGTCCTGGTGCGTCGTGAGACTCACCCGGCTCGACCTGCACTGATTGGAGACTGGGTTGTAAACCGGAGGGGCTTGGACTCTTGTCTCTCATCTCGTGACTCTCGACTGCTACCCCAGCCACCCCCTTACCGTCAGCGTCAGCAGCCAGGCATTGAGCCCCATGATCACCACCGCCACGGACCAGGCGGTGGCCGTCAGCACCCGCCCGTTGGCAAACTCCCCCATCTTGGCCTTCTCGCCGGTAAAGAGCACCAGCGGGACCACCGCGAACGAGAGCTGCAGGCTCAGGATGACCTGGCTCAGGATGAGCAGCGCGCTGGTTCCCCGGGCCCCGTAGAGCGCCGTCACGATCACCGCCGGAATGATGGCGATCAGGCGGGTGATGAGCCGCCGCAGCCAGGGCGGCAGCCGGATGTCGAGGAACCCTTCCATCACGATCTGCCCCGCCAGCGTTCCCGTCACCGACGAATTCTGACCGGAAGCCAGCAGCGCCAGCGCGAACAAGGTGCTCGCGGCCGCGGTCCCCAGCAGCGGCGCCAGCAGCCGGTGGGCCTCGCTGATCTCGGCCACATCCTGGTGGCCGGTCTGATGGAACGTGGCCGCCGCCAGGATCAGGATGGCCGCATTGATGAAAAACGCGAATAGCAGCGCCACCGTGGAATCCACCGTCGCGTACTT
Organism: Gemmatimonadales bacterium; assembly: GCA_035279705.1. GTDB lineage: Bacteria > Gemmatimonadota > Gemmatimonadetes > Gemmatimonadales > GWC2-71-9 > DATEHG01. The sequence goes on along the minus strand of DATEHG010000199.1, from coordinate 9,184 downwards.
GATGGCCTGGCGCTTCTCGGCGGGGGAGTCTCCCACCTTCCGGGTCTGCACGATGGCGGAGTGCAGATAGAGGTTGTGCGGCATCACGGTGGCGCCGAGGATGCTGATGGCGATGTACAGCATGTCCCGGTCGGTGATGATCTGCGTGGTCGGCACCAGGCCACTGACGATCGCGGCGAAGTCGGGCCGGGCCAGCAGCAGCTCCACGCCGAAGCAGACCGCGACGGTGGCCACGAGGGCGATGACGAAGGCCTCGAGCACCCGGAACCCGCGGTTCTGCAGCAGCAGGATCAGCAGCACGTCGAGCGCGGTGAGGCAGACGCCCCAGAGCAGCGGGATCCCGAAGATCAGGTTGAGCGCAATGGCCGAACCGATGACCTCGGCGAGGTCGCAGGCGGCAATGGCGATTTCGCAGAGCACCCAGAGGGCGAAACTCACCGGCCGGCTGTAGTGGTCCCGGCACGCCTGGGCCAGGTCCCGCCCGGTCACGATGCCGAGCTTGACGGTCAGTGCCTGCAGCAGGATGGCCATCAGGTTGGAAACCAGGACGACTGAAAGCAGGGTGTAGCCGAAGCGCGCGCCCCCGGCCAGGTCGGTGGCCCAATTGCCCGGGTCCATGTAGCCGACGGCCACCATGTATCCCGGCCCCGCAAAGGCGAGCATCCGGCGGAAGGTCGTGGCGCCCGCTGGAACCGTGACACTCTGATACGACTCGGGAAGAGGCGGATTGCGGCGGCGGTAGCGCCAGCCGGTCAGCTCCTCGATCGGAGGGATGGAGGCGGCGCTCATGCGCGGTCCTCCACCCGCGCGCAGAGCAGCACCTGGGCAATCTCGTGGCCCAGTACCTGGGGCATGGAACCGGCCCGCACGCTGATCGGCCCTTCGAAGGGCTCGCAGCGCTCGATCGTGATCCGGGTACCGGGCAGGAGACCCAGGGTGCCGAGGTAGCGCAGCCGCTCGGGTTCGTGGGTGGCAACCTGCCGGATGTCGGCGGTTTCGCCGGCCTTGAGTTCGGTGAGCGGGAGATAGCGTGCGGTGTCGATGGAGCCGTCGGCGCCGGGAATCGGATCGCCGTGCGGATCGACCACGGGGTTGCCGAGGGCGGCGGCCATCCGGTCGATGAGCGCATCCGACACCGCGTGCTCGAGCCGCTCGGCTTCGTCGTGGACCGTTTCCCAGCCATAGCCGAGGAAGGCCACGAGGTAGGCCTCGATGAGCCGGTGGCGCCGCAGCACCCGCAGGGCACCCCGGCGCCCCTCGGCGGTGAGGCTGACGCCCTTGTAGGGCTCGTAGGTGACGAGTCCCTGCTCCGACAGCCGCTTGACCATGCCCGTAACGGAGGGTGCCGAGAGGCCCAGGTGGTGGGCGATCTCGCTGGTGGTGGCGTGCTGCCCCTGCTCCGAAAGGCGATAGATCGCCTTCAGGTAGTCCTCGACCGAACGGGTCAGGGATTCGGGGGCGGAGTGGCTGGTCAGCATGGCCTAAATAGTAATTTAGGCATGCCTAAGTTGTCAATGCGGGACTCCTAAGCCGGGGTGGGGCGCCTTACAACTGGTCCCCTGTGCCCTGTCCCCCCTTCCCCGTTCCCTGTTTGCAGTTCACGCTCGCCCGTCTCCTGTCTTCCTGTCTTCCCGCCGATCAGCCGTGGGCAACCAGGCCAATCCCTGCGCCGGCAAGTACCAGCCACGCGGAGTTCAGCCGAAAGCGCAGCAGGATCACAGCGCTGGCAATGGCGATGATGCGGGTGGGCCAGTCGACGAGGGCAGCCATGGAGAGTTGCCAGGTGACGACGGCCATCAGCGCGAGCGAAGCGACGTTGATGCCGTCCAGGGCCGCGCGCGCCACCGCGGAGCCCTGCAGGCGAGGGAGGATGCGTGCGCTCAAGGCGACGAAGAAAAATGCCGGCAGAAAGATTCCCGCGGTGGCGACGACAGCTCCGGTTCCACCTCCCAGCAGGTAGCCGACGAACGTCGCGGTCGTGAAGACGGGACCGGGCGTCATCTGGCCGACGGCAATGGCATCGAGGAGCTGCCGCTCGGTCAGCCAGCCGAGTCGCTCGACGAAGTCGGCACGGAGGAATGCGAGCAGGACGTACCCGCTGCCGAACAGGACCGAGCCGATTTTGAGGAACACCAGGAAGAGCGGCCAGAGACCGAACGTGAGGGGTGCAGCGGCGGCCGCGAGTCCGGGCACGACCGCGAGGACCGTGCCCTCACCGCGGCGACCCTTCACCAGCGCAAGGCGTGCGATTGCCGCGGCCAGCGCCAGGACCAGCAAATCGTTCACGCCGGACAGCACCGCAGCCACCGCGGCGAGTCCAATCAATGCCAGTTGCCACGACTTTACCGCGGAGTGCGTGAGCCGGAGGAGCGCCTGCAGCACGATGGCGATGACCACCGGCTTGATCCCGTATAGGAGGCCCTCGACGGCCGGGAGCGAGCCGTACCTCACGTAGGCCCATCCCAATGCGCCCACGATCAACGCCGCCGGCAGAATGAAGCAGGCGCCGGCCACCAGCAGCCCCGGCCACCCGGCCCGCGCCTGGCCCACGTGGATCGCGAGTTCGGTGCTGTTGGGCCCTGGAATCAGGTTCGTGGCACCGAGGTAATCGAGGAAGTCTTCGCGGGTGAGCCACTGGCGGCGGACTACTACCTCCTCCTCCATCATCGCGATGTGGGCGGCGGGACCGCCGAAGGCGGTGGTGCCGAGCTTGAGGAAGACCTGGGCCAGCTCGCTCAGGCGCCCGTCTGCGCCGATCGGCATCTCGACTCTCGTCCCTCGACTCTCGACTCGGTTACGGCAGCAGCGGTAACAGGGAACTCAGAATCCGCTCGGTCATTCCCCAGATCACCGACTCCCCCAGGTGGTAGGCGGGAAAGGTGCGCATCTCGCCGCGGAGTTCGAGGGAGTAGGGTCGGTAGATGGCGGGGTCCTTGAGAGCATCGAGCCGCACCCAGCGGGCTTCGGCGACTTCATTGTTGGGCGTAAGAATGGGCCGTTCGGGAAGGATGAAGAGGTACGGGCGCACCACGACGGGCGGCAGCATCGGGGTCTTGGGCGCAATGTCCGGCAGCGTGGCGAGGTAATGAGCGGCGGTGAGCACCACGCCGACCTCTTCCCGCGATTCCCGGATGGCGGTGTCCCGCGGGTCGGCATCCCCGCGATCGCGACGGCCGCCCGGCAGTGCCATCTGCCCCGACCAGGGATCGCCGGTGCGTTCGGCGCGGCGGATGATGAGCAGGGCGTCGGGGGCGGGAACGAGAACGGCGGCGACTGCGGCCGTTACCTCTGCCGTGTCACCGCCGGGTTCGGGCAACTGCTTCACTCGCCGGCGCAGCCGGCGCTCCAGCGTACTCAGTGGCAGCCGCATCCTCCACCGTGGCAGCCCCCGCCGCCCCTGGGCGGACCGATCGGGCTGAAGTCCTGGCTGGAACTCGAGGCGCCGCCGTGGCGGGCGGGGAGCGACATGGTTCGCTCGACCTTGCGGCCGCCGCACCTGGGGCAGGCGATCGTGGTGTCGCTGCGGACCAGCAGCTCGAAGCCGGAGTCGCACGCCTGGCAGAGATATTCGTAGATGGGCATGGCTTGAGTCTGGCGAGGGAGCCGGCGGGCGGTCAAGGGCGGCCGCCGGCCGGCTAAGTGTCCAGCGTTCTCCCGAACCACCCGACAGTCCGGTCCATCACGTGCCGGATCTCGGGGGTCTCGCCGGCCCACGGGTGCACCGCGCCGAAGGTGTGGCCGGCTCCCCTGATGGTGAGCAACTCGGTGGTGCGGCGCCCGTTGGCTCCCGCGAGCGCCTCGGCTTCTTCCAGCGGCACGGAAGCATCCGCCGACCCGTGAATGATCAGCCACGGCGACTCGATGCGGGCGGCCGCGGCCCGGATATCGAGCGAGCCGAGCCGGTGTTTCGCCACGTCGTCGAGCACATCAGTGTACATCGGCCACTTCTCGCCGGTGCGGCTGTTCTCGATGATGATGTGCCCCTCGCGCCGCCACTCTTCCTCCCGGCCGGGCCAGCGGTCGACGTGCGAGATCGAGGCCCAGGTCACCAGCGAAGCTATCCTGCCGTCCGCTTCAGCCGTGAGGATCGCGGTGCCACCGCCGCGCGAATGGCCGAGCAATCCGAGGCTGGCGGGAGCCAGGACACCGAGGCGGCCGGCACGCAGCTCGGCCAGGACCCGGCCCAGGTCAGCGACTTCGGCGCTGAACGTGTTGTGGCCGAACCGCTCCGGCCACGCACCGTTGCCGCTGTCATCCATTCCGCTGCCGCTCACGTTCAGCGACACCGCCACGAATCCCGCCCGCGCCAGCCGCTCGGCGAGAACCGGGAACATGCCCCAGTCCTTGAATCCCTTGAACCCATGCACGATCACGACCGCGGGCCGCGGGCGATCCCGGCCGCCGGCGCGGACGTCGACCAGGATCGGCCCGAGCGCGCCGGGAATCTGGTGTTTGCTGAGGGTTGGGGTGGCCATGGAGAGCCTTAAGCCATAAGCCATAAGCCTTAAGCCTTAAGCTGAAGGCCCGCGGTCAATAGTCGTTAAGAGTGAACTGTGAACAGTTAACGGTGAAAAGTTCACGGTTCACTGTTCTCGGTTCACGCTGTTTCTGCTCACTGCTCGCTCGCAGTGTCTGCCCCGCTGCCCCGCCTCAACTCACCGCCGCTTCAAGAATCTCGAGCTCCCCCGCCCCCGCATCCAGCCGCGCCCGCACGCCGATCGGCAGCGTCCACTGGTCATCCACGTGGCCGATCGGAAACCCAAAGGCGACCGGCACGCCAAGGGGTTCGAGGTAGGTGGCCAAGATCTCGTCGAAGCCCATGGCCCCGTCGGCGCCGCGCCTGGTGGTTTCGGTGAATTGCCCCACCGCCACTCCGGCGACCTTGTCGAGAATCCCGGCCATCCGGAGATGGGCCAGCATCCGGTCGATGCGGTACAGCTCCTCGCCGACATCCTCGATGAACAGAATGGCGCCCTCGAAGTCCGGGAGGTGACGGGTGCCGATCAGGCACTGGATCAGGGTCAGGTTTCCGCCGAGGAGGGGGCCTTCGGCCTTGCCGCCGCGGATCGGGACGATGCGGGGGCTCCGCGGCACCAGCACATCCGCCGGCGGGGCAAGCCGCCCCAGCTTGCCGGCCCGTTCCTGGCGGACCAGGACCCGGGTTTGATGCTCGCGGCTGAATCGGGTCAGGGGCGCCCGCGCCATGGGGCCGTGGAAGGTGACCAGCCCGGTGTGGTGATGGGCGGCGAGCAGCAGCGCCGTGATGTCGCTGAATCCGATAATGGCGCGGGGGCGCTGGTGCAGGGCTTCGAACTCCACCTGATCGAGGATCCGGGTCACACCGTAGCCGCCGCGGAGGCACCAGATCGCGTCGAGCGCCGGGTCGCGCAGCGCCCGGTTGAGATCCGCCAGCCGCTCCGCGTCGCTGCCGGCGAGGTAGCCGTGGCGGCCGCCCGCGTGGGGCAGGAGCACCGGATCCCAGTCGAGCGCGCGACAGAGTTCGAGGCCGCGGGTGATGTCATCGCGCTCGAGCAGCGGCCCCGCCGGTGCCAGCAGGCCGACCCGGCTGCCCGGCACCAGCCGAGGGGGGCGAACGATCTCCTTTGACCCCATCACGCGCCTCCAGTATCTTTGGCTCCGTTGCCGCCTGGGAGTCCCACCGCGTGCGTGCTTCCGACCCTTCCATCGTGACTGTCCGCCACCTGGCGGTAATCGGCGACTCGATCATCACCGAGTGGGCCGACTGGCTCGGCGACCGGATGACCGCCTCGAGCGCCATCCCCCGCCCCGTCGTCGAGCGCGAACTCAAACTCATCCTCGGCGTCCTGGACCAGACCGTCGGCCCGATGCGCCGCGAGGTCAAGGAACTCTGGACCCGCACCTTCGAGCACTTCGGCCGGCTGGCCGCGGCCCGGGGCCTCGCCTCCGGCGAGGTGGTCGAAGAGGTGATGTTCCTCAGAATCCTGCTGATTCGCAACCTGGCGCCGGTCCTGGTGCGGATGCGGAACCGCCAGGCCATGGCCATCATCATCCGGCTCAACACCGTGCTGGACCAGGGATGCGCCACCGCGGTAGTGAGTTACACCGACGCGCTGGTCGCCACGATCTTCGCGCGCAACGGCGTGCCGGCGCCCGACACCAATCTCGACCTGGGAGACATCGAGCGGCAGCTCGAGCACCTGGAGCAGGAGCTGGCCGGGCTCAACCAGTCGCTTTGATCTCCCCCTTCTGGTCCCTGATCTGGGCCGCGCCATTCCTGCCGGCGCTGCCCGCTTCCCGCCGCAAGCCCGACCTCAACGACTACCCGCCCGCCGCGGACGGGAAGCTCAGCGTCATCATCCCCGCGCGCAACGAGGCCGGGAATATCGCCACGGTGCTCGAAGCGGTGACAGCCTCGGAGTACCCGGAGCTCGAAATCGTGGTGGTGGATGACCGGTCTACCGACGCGACCGGGGAGATCGTGGCCCGATATGCGGCGAAGGACTCCCGAATCCGCCTCGTTCCGGGCGCCGACCTGCCGGCCGGATGGTACGGGAAGCCCTGGGCCTGCCTGCAGGGTGCCCGCGCCTCGACCGGCAAGTATCTCCTCTTTACCGACGCCGACACCCGTCACCACCCCACACTGATCGGCCGCGCGCTCTCCGCCCTCGTCGCCGAACGGCCCGGCCTGCTGACCGTAGCCCCGCGACAGCTTTGCCTCACGTTCTGGGAGCGGGTGGTCATGCCGCAGGTCTGGGTGCTGCTGGGCATCCGCTACCACCCGGCCCGGGTCAATCACGCCACCAGGAGCCGCGACATCATCGCCAACGGGCAGTTCATCCTGCTCAAGAGGGAAACCTACCAGGCGATCGGCACCCACGAAGCAGTGAAGGGAGAGGTGGCCGAGGACCTGGCGCTGGCCCAGACCGCGCACGGGAAGGGGCAGCGGGTCTGGTTTGCCTTCGCCGAGGACCTGATGGAAACCCGGATGTACGACGGGCTCGGACCGATGATCGAGGGGTGGTCGAAGAACCTGTACCTCGGCGGGCGCCGGTCGTTTCCCGATCAGCCCCTGCTGCAGGCGCTGGTGCCGCTCTCGCTGTCGATTGCGATGGTGTTCTGGCTTATCCCGCCGTTGGCGCTGGTCGCCGCCCTCGTGGCCGTGCCGGCGCTGCTCAATGCGGCGCTTGCGGCCACGGTCGTCTGCCTGCTGTTCTGGACCGGTGTGGTAGGTGCAATGCGGATTCCGCTGATTTTCGTGCTGGCCTACCCCGCGGGGAGCGTGATGGCGCTCTACATCCTGCTCCGCTCCACCTGGCGCGGCGGGAAGCGGATCGAATGGCGGGGGCGCACCTACGAGGAGGCCACCACGGGAAAGCCCACCGCCATCAGCAACGGCTAGCCGATCCTGCGGTAGACCTGGAAGTTGCGGAACTTCTCCCCGTCGTCCTTGGCCCCGTCCTGCACCACCACCAGCAACCCTCCGTCCTTCGAGGCCACCCGCCGGGCATAGCCGATGCTCCTCCCGGCCCGGAATGCGGCGGAGTCCAGGGTGCACTCGTCGATCCGGCTGAGCGTAACCGCCTCGGCACCCGGGCCTTCGTAGGGTTGCCAGCTGCCGTCGTCGGGGGCGGTAAACGACATGGTTCGCGGGACGCCGTCCGCCATGGTCCACGCGATCGAGAGCTCGAGCACCTTGCCCAGACGCCCGATGCGGTATTCGCCGCTCGTCGGCAAGGGCCCGAATTCGTAGAGGCAGAGCTCAGGCACCAGTTGCCAAATACCCAGGAACCGGTCGGGTTGGGGCGACGGTACAGTCATCAGAGTTGGGGTCAGGGATTGATGCGGCGGCACGAGCCCGCAAGGCAAACGTAACCGCCGGTTCACGTCCCGGCAGTGACAGGGGGCACAAGACTGGGAGGCAGAGGGTTAGCCCCGGGTTTCAAACCGGCGTGGGAAGTCCGCGGACTCCAAGCCAGACGCGGGCATCGCGGAGATTGGTGAACACCTGGACGCGGAGGGTCAGCCCTTCGCAGAGGGCCATGGCCATCCGGCCCATGCCGAATCCGGCCGGCGTCGACACCACGAGGGCCCAGCGGCAGTGGGCCAGTTCGGCGCGATGATTTTCGAGAAATTCAACCACCTGGCGCAGGTAGTCGGTGGTCGGCGCCTGCTGGGCATCGCGGCGATCGGTCAGGAAGTTGAATCCCGGCCGGAAATCGGGGTGCGACAGGATCTTCAGCATGGCCCGGCGCCATTCGTCGAAATCAGGAACCTGGACACCCGTGAGGGTGACCAGCCTGAGGCCAGTGTCGATGGAATATTCGAGTGCCACGGAAACGATCTCGTCAGGTCGGCTGGGATATAGTGTGCCCGGAGCCACGGATTGCACAACTACCAGCGCTGGTAGGGTTCAGAGTGGAAGAATTTCGGGCCTGATATCGGCCCATTGACCGGACAAATCTTCAGTCCCGGCCCCCCTCCCAGGCTGCCAGCGCCGCCGCGGCAATCACCCCATCCTCGGCGGAGGTCATCCCGCTCACTCCGATGGCGCCGACCACCAGGCCCTCCAGCTTGACCGGGACTCCGCCCTCGAGCATCAGGGCACCGGGTACGGTCAGCAGCGCCTGGCGCCCTGCTGCCAGCCCGTCCTCCATGACCTTGGTCGGGCGCTTGAACCGGGCCGCGGTGCGTGCCTTGGCAATGGCGATGTCCTGGCTGGCAGGCTGGGTACCGTCAATCGACTGGAAGAGAATCAATCCGCCATCGGGATCGACGACGGCCATGGCCACCGTCCAGCCGCGCTTGAGCGCCTCGGCCTCGGCGGCGGCGACAAGGAGTCTGGCGCCGTCAAGAGAAATTGTGGTGACGCTGCGAGTTCTGGGCATCAGCGTGATGGGGTAGAGGTCGGGAATCAGCCGATCGTCAGTTGCCAGCCCGCACCGGTGCGAGCGGCGCGAACCATCCGCAGGTCCTGGATGATGACCGTCGCTCCAGCCAGTCGGGCCAGGGGTTGGGTGGTCGAGAGAGCCACGACTCTGGCTCCCGCCGCGAGGCCGGCCGAGATCCCCGGCGGCGCATCCTCGAACACGACACACGCCGAGGCCTCAACGCCGAGCCGTTGCGCGGCGAAGTGATAGCCCTCGGGGTCCGGCTTGCCCCGGATCACGTCCTCACTGGTGACGAGGACCGGAACCGCCGGAAT
>DATEHG010000198.1:0-3969 GCA_035279705.1 Gemmatimonadales bacterium | reverse complement strand
GCAGCTCTCCGGCGCCGGCGAAGCGTGGCGGATCCGGGGCATCGTGGTACGATTGGACCCCTCGCGTTTCCGCTTTCGCCTCGCCACCGCGCTTAGTCATGGCGCCACCCAGCCGGAATGGTCGGTCGATTCCGCCGGGAGCCTGGCGCAGCTGGCCTTCAATGCGGGCCAGTTTGCCGGCGCGGCGCCCTGGGGATGGGTGGTGCACAAGGGTCGCGAGATCAGGCCCCGGGGGCGGGGGCCGCTGGCGCAGACGGTGGCCTTCGACTCGCTGGGCCACCTCTCCTTTCTCGACGACAGCACCTCGGCCGTGGCCGAGCCGGGCGGCGCGATCTACGAGGCATTCCAGACCTACCCCGCACTCCTCGTCGGCGATGGCGCCATCCCGCCCGCCTTCGGCGTGCCCCAGCCGCTGCTCGATCTCGACCACCGCGATTCCCGCCTGGCGATCGGGCTGACCCGGGACAACCGGCTGCTGCTCCTGCTGACCCGATTCGATGGTTTGGGCGGTCAGCTCGACGGCATTCCGTTTGGCCTCACCGTCGGCGAAACGGCGGCGCTGATGGGGGCGCTGGGTTGCCGGAGCGCGGTGGCGCTGGATGGCGGGATCTCGGGCCAGCTGTTGGTGCGCACAGCCGACAGCTCGGCGGTCTGGCGGGCCTGGCGGAAGGTGCCGCTCGGGCTGATCGCCGAACCGCGACCTTAACTGCAACTGCAACTGCAACTGATAACGCGGAGACGCGGAGGGCGCGGAGGAGCGCGGAGAAGGCCTGTTGTGGTCACATGAGCCGGATCCATTCATGTGTTTCCCGCTCCCCGCTCCCTGCTCCCTGCTCCCCGTTCCCTGTTCCCTGTTCCCCGTTCCCTCCTTTTCGCCTTTCGCTTTTCGCCCTTCACCCGGCAACGTAAGTCGTTGACCCACAACTGCCGATAGCGCGGAGGCGCGGAGGGCGCGGAGGAGCGCGGAGAAGGTCTGTTGTGGTCACACGAGCCGGATCCATTCATGTGTTTCCCGCTCCCCGCTCCCCGCTCCCTGCTCCCTGCTCCCTGCTCCCTGCTCCCTGTTCCCAATTCCCCGTTCCCCGTAGCAGGAGCCCCGTCCACGCGGCGATTTCCGCCCTGCGGCACATCCCCCCATCCCCCCATCTCTCCATCCCATAACTCGTTGGCTCACAACCGCTTGGCTTAGCCTCCCCCGGTTGGCTTCCGGGACCGAAGGGGCTATATTCCCGGCTTCCGATTTCCGCTCGCAGCACCCCCAGCTCGGACGCTCATGACCGCCCCGAATTCGCGCGAAAGAATCCTTCCGCGTCTCATCGAACAGGAAATGCAGCAGTCGTTCATCAACTATTCGATGAGCGTCATCGTCTCGCGCGCGCTGCCCGACGTGCGCGACGGCCTGAAGCCGGTGCACCGCCGGATCCTGTACGCGATGAACGAGCTGGGCCTGGTTCCCGGGCGCGCCTACAAGAAGTCCGCCACGGTCGTGGGCGATGTGCTCGGCAAGTACCACCCGCACGGCGACAGCTCGGTGTACGACGCGCTGGTGCGCATGGTGCAGGATTTCTCGCTGCGCTATCCGCTGGTGGACGGCCAGGGCAACTTCGGCAGCGTCGACGGCGATCCCGCCGCGGCCTACCGCTACACCGAAGCCCGGCTCACCGCGGTGGCCGTGGCCATGCTGGAGGACATCGACAAGAACACGGTCGATTCCCAGCCCAATTTCGACGACCGGCTGCAGGAACCGACGGTTCTCCCCTCGAAGATCCCCAACCTCCTCGTCAACGGCTCGAGCGGTATCGCGGTCGGCATGGCCACCAACATGCCGCCCCACAACCTCCGCGAGGTGGCCAAGGCGGTCGAGGCGCTGGTCGACAACCCCGAAGCCACGATCTCCGACCTCCGCAAGCACATCAAGGGGCCGGACTTCCCGACCGCGGGCTTCATCTACGGCCGCGACGGCATCAAGGAGGCGTACGAGACGGGCCGCGGCCGGATCATCATGCGCGCCCGGGCCCAGATCGAGGAAAAGGAATCGACCGGGAAGTCCCGCATCGTGGTCACCGAGATCCCCTACCAGGTCAACAAGGAAAACCTGGTCCGCTCCATCGCCGAGCTCGCGATGGAGAAGAAGATCGAGGGCATCACGGGGGTGAATGACGAATCCGGCAAGGACGGCATGCGGATCGTCGTCGAGCTCAAGCGGGACTGCATTCCCAACGTGGTGCTGAACGCGCTCTACAAGCACACCGCCATGCAGTCCACCTTCGGCGTCATCAACCTGGCCCTGGTCAACGGGGCCCCCAAGGTGATGAACCTGAAGGAGCTGCTCGAGCACTTCATCGAGCACCGCCACGCCATCATCGTCCGCCGCACCCAGTTCGACCTCGACGCCGCCCAGGCCCGGGAGCACATCCTGGAAGGGCTCAAGATCGCGGTCGACAACATCGATGAAGTCGTCGAGATCATCAAGAAATCGAAGGACGTGCCGGACGCGGACGCCAGGCTCCGCAAGCGCTTCTCCCTGAGCGAGAAGCAGACCGACGCGATCCTCAACATGCGTCTGGCCCGGCTCACCGGCCTCGAAATCGAGAAGCTGGAAGCCGAGCTGAAGGAAGTCCGGGCCACGATCAAGGAGCTCAAGGGCATCCTGGCCTCGAAGCCCAAGCGGATGGCCATCCTCAAGGAGGAACTCGCCGAGGTGGCCAAGCAGTTCGGCGACGAGCGGCGCACCGAGATCCTGGCCGACCAGAGCGACTTCTCGGTCGAGGACCTGATCGCCGAAGAGGACATGGTCATCACCATCAGCCATACCGGCTACATCAAGCGGATGGCGGTGAGCACCTACCGCCGGCAGCGCCGGGGTGGCCGCGGCCTCACGGCCATGGGCACCAAGGAAGATGATTGGGTCGAACACCTGTTCATCGCCTCGACCCACGACTACCTGCTCTTCTTCACCAACCAGGGCCAGCTCTACTGGCTCAAGGTGCACGAAATTCCGCAGGGCGGCCGCGCCAGCCGCGGCAAGCCGGTGGTCAACTGCATCGCCATCAAGGCGGACGAGACGATCGCGGCGGTGGTGGCGGTCCGGGAATTCTCCGAGGACCGCTCCCTGATCTTCGCCACTCGGCTGGGCACCACCAAGAAGACGGCCCTCTCCGCCTACAGCAATGTCCGGAGCAACGGCATTAATGCGATCAACGTAGAGGACAAGGACGAGTTGATCGACGTCCAGATCTGCGACGAAAGCAGCGACATCGTACTCTGCACCTCGGACGGGATGAGCATCCGCTTCCACTCCGGCGACGTGCGCGAGATGGGCCGGGTGGCCACCGGGGTCAAGGGCATCGAGCTCGAAAAGGGCGACCGGGTCATCGGAATGGTCGTAGTTCGTCGCGATGCGACGCTCCTCGTCGTCTCCGAAAAAGGATACGGCAAGCGCTCCGAGCTGTCCGAGTACCGGGTGCAGAAGCGCGGCGGCAAGGGCATCATCACCCTCAAGAAGACGGACAAGACCGGAGCCATCGTGGCCCTGCATGAAGTGCAGCCCCGGGATGAGCTGATGCTGATCACCCGCCACGGCGTGATCATCCGCCTGCCGGTCGACGGCATCCGCGTCATCGGGCGCAACACCCAGGGCGTCAAGGTCATGAATCTCGACGCGGGAGACGCGGTGGTGGACGTGGCGCGCGTGGTGAACGAAGATGAAGCGGGTTCCGAGGGCGCCGAGGACGATGCGGGCGCTCCGGCCGGCGGTGGCGACGAGGAGTAGCCACCCCTGCACCCCGTTACCTTCGAGGATGTGCGGCGCGCGGCCGCCGAGATCCGGGGACACGCCCGGGTCACGCCGCTGATCGAGGCCCCCGCGCTCTCCAGGGTGGCCGGAGCCGAAGTCCGGCTCAAGTGCGAATTCCTGCAGCCGGTCGGCGCCTTCAAGGTTCGGGGCGCCACCACCGCGCTGCTCCGGCT
>DATEHG010000197.1:0-3418 GCA_035279705.1 Gemmatimonadales bacterium | reverse complement strand
GTGGTGGGTCTGCTGGCATACCTCGTCCTGCTGGGCGGCTTTCGTGCGCCGCTTCTGGCTGGGACGCCGGCTCGAGGGTGCGGGCTTCGTCTTCGGAGCGTGGCTGGCGTACGAGCTCAGCCTTCAGGTCAACTTCACGGCGCTCGGCTCGGCGCTGCCCTTCTGGATCTTCGCCGCCGCGGCGGTCGTGTCGTGGGGTGACGCGACGCGCGAGGTCGAGCTCAGGTTGGCCAACCCCGTGCTCGCGTGGGCGGTGGGCTCGGCCGCTGCCTGCTTGTGCCTGGCCACGGTCGCGCTGGGCGGGGTCCTACCGCTCCTGGCCGACGCAACCCTGCGCCAGGCCGTGGACACGGACTTCGCCGGTCGGCCGGAAGCGGCGGCGCCCTACGCGTCGCGCGCGAGGGCGGAGGCGCCGGAGGAGAGCGTCTACGCGACCGAGGTGGGGAACATCGCATTCGAGCAGCACCAGTGGTCGGCGGCGCGCGTCGCCTACCAGGACGCCGCGCGGCTGGGCACCTTCAACCCGCTCGTCTACCGGAACCTCGCGCTCGCGGATCGCAATCTCGGCCTGGCTCTCGAGGCGAAGGAGGCGGCGCGCCAGGCGGTCGAGCTGGATCGGTTCGATCCAGCCAACCAAGCGCTGCTCGCCGAGTTCGGCGGCTGAAAGGATGAGGGAAACCTGGCCCCATCCCGGGCCTTCGGCCGGTACTTCCCCGCCCAGGCGGGGAAGACCAAGCGGGGTGGTCCATCATTCGCGTAACCCAATGACCGCCCGCTGCGATTCACAGGCATGTCCGAGGGGCCATTGGGGTTTCTAATCGCCGCCGTCCGCTCCCGGTGGCTCGTCCCCGTGGTGGTGATCACGGCGATCACGCTCGGCCTCGTCGGCGTCGTGGTGCTCGCCACCACCCCGGCCGGCTGTGGAACCCTGCTCGGCAAGGGCAGCTCGATCTGCAACGCCAGGCCGGTTGCGCGCCTGGGGTCGCCCAGCTCGTTCCCATCTCCCAGCCCCGTCCAGAGCCCCGTCCAGTACACCCCGCCCGCTGCGCCCAACACGTCGAGCAACCCGCCCTACGACCCCGGTGTCTCGGCCTATCCGCCCTACAACCCGGGCGCCTCGGAGTCCTACTACCCTCCCGGCACCAACCTCGCTTCCGGCGAGTACCCGCCCTTCCCGAGCTCCACATCTGGCCTCTCCGCCCCCCAGATCGCGCTCAGCTGCCGCCTACCTGTGTACGCCGGGCCCCCGGGCAGCGGAGGATTCATCGTCTTCCCGGGCGGCAACTTCATCGCCGATCCGCGAAGCGCGGTCACCGCACCGGCACCGCCCGGTGGATGGCCGTCGCCGGCACCGTCCTACGGCGGGCCGGGCCAGGCGGGGTGGTGGGGCCTCACCTACGACGCCGCCTACTCGAAGTGGCTGCCCGTTCCATGGACGTGGGTGTCACCCGACGGCTCCAGGTACGCCTATCCCGCCGGCGGCGACATCTACGTGCAGGACCTCGCGAACGGAACCCAGTCCGAGCTCGGCGCCGGGCACAGCTACGCGGTGCTCTCCGTCCAGCCGGAGGGTGTGTACGTGATCGTTCCCAACCAGCCCGGCCTGTGGCTGCTCGCCTACGGGGGCGGCACGACCGAGATCAGCGCCGCGGGCTTCTGGCAGGCCGAATCAAACCACGCCGCCTACGGGACCGAAACGTCAGCCGTACCGCCTGGCGTGGCGAACACCATCACGAGGCTCGACGTGAAGCGCGGCGTGGTCACCAGGCAGTTCTCAGAGCTGGGTGCACAGAGCAACGTCGTCGGCTTCGACGCGGCGGGCGATCCCGTCATCCTGGCGAACTACAACAACGGCCAGGTGATCTGGCTCGCCTTCAACGCAGGCGGTCCCACCGCGCTGGCCTACAACGGATATGGCGGTCCGTTTCCCTACGGCACCCCGATCGCCGACAGCCACGGCATCTGGTACGCGGTCGGCCAGGGCATCGTGATCTACGCCGGCGGCGCCTGGTCCTGGATGTCCACTGTCGGGGCGCAGCTCGCCGGCCCCTGCTCCTAGCGCGGCACCCTAGGGCGCGATAGGGTCGCTCAGCAGAAAGCACGCCATCCAGCCCTGCGCGCGCAGGCCGGGGGCGCGGAGGATGACGGAGTCCACCCCGTCGAGGACGGCGCGCGCGGCGCCGAACAGCGGAGTCTTGCGCAGCGGCACCGCGCCGAGCACCGCCAGGTGGAAGGAGCGCACCTCCACTTTCTTGAAGAACCTGCGCATCCGCGCCGCGTCCTCGTAGCGAAGGATGTGTTCCGTCTCCCACGCCGTGCGCAGGTGCGGTGTGCGGCGCCGGTAGGCGTGGATGATCGGGTTGTTGGCCAGTGCCTCGAGGAAGATCGCCTTGCCCTGCGGCACCAGCACCTTGCGGATCTGGCCCAGCGCCGCCTCGAGGTCCATGTGGTGCAGCACGCCCGCCACGCTGACCACGTCGAACGAGCCGGGCGCGAAGGTCATGTTCTCCCCATCCATCACTGTGAAGGTGGCCTTGTCCGACAGCCCGGCCTCGGCGGCGTTCTCGGTCGCGACTCGCACCGAGTCCGGTGAGATGTCGATGCCCGTCACGTGCTTGGCCAGGCGCGCCACGTCGAGGCTGTTCATCCCGTTGCCGCACCCGAAGTCGAGCACGCGCTTATTCGTCGCGTTGGCGCGCAGCCAGTCGAAGTAGAACCTGTTGCTCGACTGCACGACGGCGTAGAACTTTTTGTTCGATGTGAAGTAGGCGTACTGCTCGGGGTCTTTCTCGTAAAGCGCCCGCAGCTTGTCGTGGAACTCGGCCTCTTCGGCCTTTCGCGCTTCTGGTTCCGAGGGCATTCGCAAACTACTCTAGCCTCCCTATCGCATACAGGTTCTTGAATTCCTGGACGGGGCCGCGCAAAACGGACAGCTCGACCGGCTGCTCCGCCGTGGACATCGCCTCGTTCACCGCGCCCAGCTTCGGCAGCCGTCCGTAGAGGGCGCGCTTGACCAGCGCCTTCGCGCGCATCGAGCTGGGGATGAGGTGATAGCGCACCGCGAAATGGCGCAATGGCGTGAGCACGCGGTCGCGCGATGACGCGGCCTCGACCGCGAAGGCGCCGTAGACCTTCGGTGCGAACCCCGCACCCCCCAGCAGGCCCGCCAGATCGCGCGCGTTCGGGTACCTGATGCTGAACGGGCTGGGGTTGAAGTCAGGTCGCTCCGGGTTCGGCACGCAGACCATGAGCGCGCCGCCCGGCCGCAGCGCGCGACGCGCCTCGGCGAAGGCGGCGGGCTGATCCTGCAGGTAATAGATCATCTCCAGCATCAGCACGACGTCGAGCGTGCGGTCGCCGAAGGGGAGGTGCTGCGCGTCGAACCGGACGAGGTCGGTCGACGGAAGCTGCGCCCGCG
>DATEHG010000196.1:0-9209 GCA_035279705.1 Gemmatimonadales bacterium | reverse complement strand
GCTCACGCTCAAGGGCGATTCCGCCGACGGAGACCTGGGGGTTTCGACCGCCGGCGTCGGCGACGTGGATGGCGACGGCCGTCCCGACATCGCCGGCGGCTCGCCCTCGAGCCACCAGGGAACCGGCCGGGTCTACATCTTCTCGGGGAAGGACGGTCATCGCATCGAGACGCTCGACGGCGAACACCAGGGCGATGGATTCGGTTCGGCCGTGGGTGGTGCGGGCGGCACGTTGATCGTGGGCGCTTCGGGAGCGGGACAACGGAAGGCAGGAAAGATCTACGTCTACCGCCGCGGCAAGCCGGCACCGGCATTCGCCGCCGAAGCCGATTCGACCGGCATCGCCTTCGGCGCGATGTTCCTGTCGGTGCTCGGCGATGTGGATGGTGATGGTGTTCCGGACATCTACGCCACCGACTACCCGAATCAGGCCAGGGGCCGGGCCACGGGCAGGGTCTACATCTACTCCGGCAAGACCGGGGCGCTCCTCAAGACCTTCACGGGCCAGGCCGCGGGCGGCGGGTTCGGCATCGGGGCTGCCCGTGCCGGCGATCTCGACGGCGACGGAAAAGCCGACCTGGTCGTAGGATCATGGCAGTACGGAGGTGCGGCCTGGTCCGGCGGCCGGGTCGACGTGCTCTCCAGCCGGGATGGCAGATCGCTGCAGACGATTACCGGCAAGGTGCCAGGTGAGACGCTTGGCTTCGACGCCGTCGGCGTGGGAGATATCGACGGGGACGGGATCACCGATTTCCTGGTGACCTCCGCCTGGAGCATGGTGAACGGCTTCCATTCCGGGCGCACGTACATCGTGGCCGGGACCTTCAAGCCCAGGCGCTAGCGGCCGGCCCCCATGCCCTGCATCCGATTGCGCCGCTGCCAGAACAGGCACACCGGCACGCCGAGGGCAAGGAGAATGACGCCGCGGATGGCGTTGTGGAGGTTCGACGCGACAGAACCGAGGACCACGTAGATCGCGGCGAGTATGAACAGGATCGGCACAACGGGGTAACCCGGAACGCGGAACCCGGAACCCTTGTCGGCGGGATCGCGCTTCCGGAAAACGAAGAGCGTCGCCACCGCGAGCCCGAAGAAGATCCAGTCGCAGAACACCACGTAGTCGAGCAGCTCACCGTAGCTTCCCGTTTCCAGCAGGATCACGGCCCAGACGCTCTGGAAGACGATGGCAGTGACCGGTGTCCGGAACTTCGGGTGGAGCTGCGCGAAGCCAGCGAAGAAGAGTCCGTCCGCCGCCATCGCCTGGTAGACGCGGGGGGTCACCAGGATGACGAGGCCAAGGAAGCCGAAGGTCGAGAGGGCGATACCCGCGCTGATCAGCGTGGCCCCGCCAGGTCCGACCAGGATGCGCATGGCGTCGGCGGCCGGCGCCTTGCTCGCGGCGAGCCCGACTGGCCCCAGCGCCTTGAGATAGGTCACGTTGGCGAGCACGTAGACCGCGACCACCGTGAGCACGCCGAGGATCAGCGCCCGCGGGAGATTCTTTTCCGGCTCGATGATCTCCTCGGCGATGAAGTTGGTCTGCTGCCACCCCCCGCAGGCAAAGAGCACCGGCACCAGCGCCGTTCCCATCCCCACCACCATGGCCCATCCCGAGGGCGCCGCTACCGGCACGGCGGCCGCCTGCACCTGCTCGACGGTGCCCGGGTGCAGGAAGAGGCCGGCCCCGATCAGGGCAGCGAGCGCTGCGAGCTTGAGCACGGTGAACAGGTTCTGGGTGACGGCGCCGGGCTCGACGCCGACGATATTGATGAAGGAGAGGAGGACGATCGCGCCGATCGCGATCGGATTGGTGAACGACGGGGAGAGGCCGAGGAGCGCGGTGGCGTAGCTGGCAAAGGTGACGGCCACGGCGGCCATCGCTCCCGTCGCCATGACGAGGAGCAGGGCCCAGCCGTAGAGGAATCCGGGGAGCGGCCCGAACGCGCTGCGGAGGTAGGAGTATCCGCCGCCCGCGCGCGGCATCCTGGCGCCGAGCTCGGCGAAGCAGAGCGCCCCCACCAGCGCGATCGCGCCGCCCAGGACCCACGCGGCGAGCGTGAGTTCACTGGACCCCACCCTTTGCGCCACGATGGCGCTGTTCATGAATATGCCCGAACCGATGATGCCGCCGATCACGGTCATCGTGCCGGAGAAGAGGCCGAGGCGGCGGGCGTAGGTGACGGGTGCGGGGGAGTCAGTCATGATCCAGTGGTCGGGGGTCAGGGGTCAGGGGCCGGGAGTCGAGGCCAGCAGGCCAGCCTCCGATTGTTCGTATCAAATTGAATCCTATTGACGATTATTCGTCCAATCCATAGCTTGGCAGTATGATCGACGCCATGGACGCCAGAATCATCGAAATCCTGCAGACCAACGGCCGCATTTCTAACGCCGAGGTGGCCCGGCAGGTGGATATGGCGCCGTCGGCGGTGCTGGAGCGGATCCGGAAGCTCGAGAGCCGCGGCGTGATTCAGGGCTACGAGGTGCGCCTCGCTCCGGAAACGCTGGGGCTCGGTCTGCTGGCGTTCGTGTTCGTGCGGGCCGACGAGCGGGTAGGTGATGAAAGCGCCGGCCAGCGGCTGGCCGCGATCCCCGAGGTGCTCGAGGTGCATCACGTGGCCGGAGAGGATTGTTACCTCGTCAAGCTCCGGGCGGAAGGGACGGAGGCCCTGGGCCGGATCCTGCGCGACAGTTTCGGGGCCATTCCCCAGGTCCGCACCACCCGGACCACCATCGTACTGTCGTCGGTCAAGGAATCGACGACCCTGCCGCTGCCGGAAGTTGCCGCTGAGGAGACACCGGCATGACCCCGGCTGCCGCCCGTGCGGCCCGGCTCCGGGTGGCGCTCGCCTTTGCCGCGATCTGGATCATCTGGGGCTCCACCTACCTGGCCATCGCGATCGGCATCGAGACGATTCCGCCCTTTGTCCTGGCGGCGGCCCGATTCCTCGTGGCAGGCGGCGCGATGTACCTCTACGCCAGGAGCCGGGGCGCCCCCAATCCGACGCGGGAACAGTGGAAGTGGGCGTTCCTGCTCGGCACCATGTTCTTCCTGGTGGGGAACGGGGTGGTGGTGTTCGTCGAACAGCGGGTCTCGAGCGGCCTGACGGCGCTGCTGGTGGCGATGGTGTCCGCGTGGACGGCGGTGATCGAATGGCTCCGGCCCGGCGGGGAGCCGCCGACCGCCGCCGTGGGGCTGGGCATCGTGCTCGGTTTCGCGGGCGCCGCGCTCCTGCTGATCCCCGGCGAAGGGGCGACTTCGGTGCCGGTCCTCGAGGCCTCGCTGCTCGCCTTCTCGACCTTCTGCTGGGCGCTGGCGAGTGTGCTGAGTCGGGGCGCGCGGTTGCCGGCGGAAACCAGCATGATCGCCGGAGCCGAAATGCTCGCGGGCGGTGTGGCCCTGACGCTCCTCGCCCTGGTGAGCGGCGAGGTGGGGCGACTCGGGGAGATCCGGGTCAGCGGCGCATCCGTGGCTGCCTTCCTCTATCTCATCGTGTTCGGCTCGCTGGTGGCCTTCACCTGCTTTGCCTGGCTGCTCCGGGTCAGCACGCCGGCCAAGGTGAGTACCGCCGGCTACGTCAATCCGATGGTCGCGGTCTTTCTGGGCTGGGCGTTCCACGGAGAAGAGCTCACCACCCGTTCGCTGGTGGCCTCGCTGGTGATCATCATCGGCGTCGCCCTCATCATCACCGGCCGGCGCGCATCCCCGGCGGCCTCTCCTTCCGGAGAGCACCCGATCAGCGCGCAGGCGCAGGAAGCCTGAGGCCTTCCGCCAAGGAGCATCCCATGTCCCGCCGCCGTCTCGATCCCCGGATTGCGCTGCTGGTTCAGGGTCTCGACGCCGCCTATCTCAAACGCGGCTGGCATGGGCCCGTCGTGCGGAATGTGCTCAAGGGCATTCCCGCCGAGCTGGCCCACCGCCACGCGGTGCCGGGGCGGCATTCGATCTGGGAACTGGCCCTGCACGTGGCCTACTGGAAGTACACCGTCCGCCGGCGGATCACGGGGGACCGGAGTCTCAAGTTTCCGAGGGAAGGCGCCAATTTTCCGCTGGCACCGACCTGGCCGGAGAACGATCGCTGGGCCGCAGACCTCAAGCTTCTCGACCTCGAACACGACCTGCTCCGGGAGGCGGTCCTCGCCTTTCCGGCGGGAAAGCTCGACCGCAAGCGCCCCAAGTCCTCCTGGACGTGGTCGGAGGAGATCCAGGGCGCCGCGGCCCATGATCTCTATCATGGCGGGCAGATGATGATGCTGCGCCGGATGCTGGGGGCGTAACCGCCCCTCGCGGGCGCCTTTCTCCGCTGTCACGGGTCTTGCATACTTCGGCGGTCACACTCCCCCTCGAGTACCGCCGATGTTCTCAGCCACACGCGCCACCGCCGCCGCAGCGCTCACCGCGCTGCTGGCGAATTCCGCTCCCGTACTCCAGGTCCTCCGGTACTCGCCGACCAGCGATGCCTCCCCGGCGGCGCGCGTCACCGTTGTGTTCGACCGGCCCGTGGCGGGTTCGCTCGACCACAGTGTGGATCCGGCCTCCCTCTTCACCATCACCCCCGCAGTTGCCGGCAAGCTCGAATGGCGGGACCCGGTCACCGTCCGGTTCACGCCGGCCGCGACGCTCCAGCCGGGTTCGAGCTACACCGTCACGATCTCCAACTCCTTCACCGCGATGGACGGCTCCCGCCTCAAGGATCCGTTCACCTTCACCTTCACCGTGTCCGGGCCCAAGGTCCTGACGGGCCTGCCAGTCGGCGCAGACAACCGGCCGAAGTACCTCAAGCCCGATCAGCGCTTCACGGTGGTGTTCAGTACACCGGTGGACCTGGGGCGGGTCTCCTCGCTCGCCTATCTCGATTTCAACCAGGCCTGCCGCACTCCGGGCATCATCCGGCTCAAGGCAGCCACGCAACGGCCGCTCGGCGACAAGGAGCCCTGGCAGCTCCGCGAGGCGGGGGGATACGAGCGGGATCGCGAGGCGGATGGCCTGCGCCGCCTGGTGGAGTTCGTTCCCGAGCGCGCGCTGCCCCTGGATTGCGGCGGCGACCTCGTGCTCCCCTCCGCGGTCGACCCGGAGGGCACCAGTCCCTTCCTCCGCTGGGGTTTCCGGACGTACGGGCCCCTCAGCCTCGTCGAGGCAAGGTGCACCGGCGGCCGCTTCTGCCCGAGCGGCGGGATCCGGCTGACCTTCACCGCGCCGGTGCGGGGCAGCGAAGTGCTGCGCCGGATCAGTGTCCTGCCGACCACAGCGTTCACCATCGCCGACAGCACCAATGAGTCGGACAACTGGTACCTGGAGGCGCAGCTCACCCCGAACACCGGCTACGCCGTCGTCGCCGACACGGCGATCCGTGACGTCTTCGGCCAGCGGCTCACCGGCAATCCGGCCGTCGGATTCAAGACCACCGGGTTCGCGCCGCTGGTCGAGTACCCGTACGGCCGCCTGTCGGTCGAGGCCGCCGGGTTCCGCACCCTCATGATCAAGCATGTCAACGTCGACACGCTGGACGCCGTGATTGCCCCGGTGCCGGCGGCGCTGGAGTCCAGGGTGCTGCAGTACAACCGGTGGTCCAACGAGTCGAACGACCTGATGGACTCGCTGCTCCGCAGTCCCGCGGCCGAGCGCCGGCGGATCGGGCTGACGCCGGCGAAGGACCGGGTGCAGGTCTACGGACTCAAGCTCCCGGAGCGGAATCCGGCGCAGCGCGGCGGAGCCACGCTGCTGCTGGTGCGGGTGCGGAGTCCGGGACTCGACACCGCCTACAATCGGGCCGAGCCCGTATCGATCCTGCAGGTCACCGACCTGGGCGTCCACGCCAAGGTCGGGCTTCGCGAGGGCGTGGTGTGGGTTACCGGCGCCAGCGACGGCAAGGCGCGGCCGGGCGCCAGGGTGACGCTGTACGACACGAGGGGCCGGGTTCGCGCCTCAGGCGTCACCGGCGCGGACGGCCTGGTGAGGCTCCGCGGGTTCGTGCCGGATACGGTGGGCGAGCGGGGCGGCGGGTTCGAGGGTTACGTGGCTGCGGTGCTGGGGAATGACCGCGCCATCACGGTCGTGAGCCAGTGGGATCCCGATCTCTCCCCCTGGCAGTTCAACGTGCGGTCCGCGTGGGACGTGGAGCGCGAGGCCGCGGCGGGGGCGGTCTTCACCGAGCGTGGCATCTACCGCCCCGGCGAAACGATCTTTGCCAAGGCCATCATCCGCGACGGCGCGCTGGGAGCGCTCAAGGCGCCCGCCGCCGGTGCTTCGCTGCGCTGGACCTTCTCCGACCGGGAAGGGGGTACCCTCCGGCAGCGCAGCGTGACGCTGTCCCGCTTCGGCACCGCCAGCGATTCGCTGGTGCTGGGGGACGCGGTTCCGCTGGGCCAGTACTCGGTCAAGGTCGAGTACAAGAAGGGCGCGAACTGGCTGCAGCTGGCCGAGGCGTACTACCGCGTGGCCGAGTACCGGCCGCCCGAATTCCTGGTCGACGCCACGACCGACTCGGCGCCCCGGTTTCCCGGCGATTCGCTCGTGGCCCGCCTCCAGGCGCGGTACCTCTTCGGCGCGCCGATGGGGAGAGCGGCTTACAGCTGGAGTGCCAGGCTCACGCCGATGGAAAGCTGGGCCCTGCGGATTCCTGGACTCGACGACTGGTTCATCGGCGAGAACGACTGGAGCAGCTGGGACGGCTCCAACCGCGGCCCGCGGGAGGAGCAGCTGGCCTCGGGCAGCGATACCCTCGATCCGTCGGGAGTGGGCCGGGTGGCCGTGGCGCTGCGGGAGTCCGCGCCTGGGGTGGGTGCGCGGGCCACGCTGCAGGCGACGATCACCGATGTGAACCGGCAGAGTGTCTCCGCGTCGGTCTCCGCGGTGGTGCATCCCTCCGATTTCTATCTCGCGCTCAAGCCGGCGGGCAAGAGCTATTTCTGGACGGCGGGCACCGCGGAAACGATCAGGGTCGCGGCGGTCCGTCCCGATGGAACGCCGGTGGCCGGCGTGAAGGTCGAGGGCGTGCTGGTGCGCAAGGAATGGCACCAGGTCCACCGGGACCGTGATGGGTACGGCGAGACGGTCGGTGAATGGGTGAGCGACACGGTCAATCGCTGCTCGCTCTCGACCTCCGCCGAATCCGGGAGCTGCACCTTCACACCGTCCGCAGGCGGGAGCTACGTGATCCGGTTCAGCGCCGTGGATTCGAAAGGCCGGCCGGTCATCGCCAGCTTCGATCGCTGGGCCACGGGCAGCGACTGGGTGCCGTGGAGTGACGAGAGCCAGTTCAAGATGGATGTCATCGCCGACAAGCCCCGTTACTCGGTGGGCGATTCGGCCACGATTCTCTTCGCCTCGCCGTTCACCGGCGCCGAGGCGTGGATCACGGTGGAGCGGGAAGGGCTGATCGAGCAGCGGCGCCTCAGGATCACCTCGGGAACCACCACGATCCGGCTCCCGGTGACGGAGGCCTACGCGCCGAACGTGTTCGTCGGCATCGTGGTGGCGCGCGGCAGGAGCGCCAAGCCTGGCCCGCTCGACGATCCCGGCCGCCCCACGCTGCGGGTGGGTTACGCCGAGTTGCGGGTGACACCGGAAGTCAAACGGCTCAAGGTGGCCGTGGAGCCGGGCAAGTCCGAATACCGGCCGGGGGACACGGCCCAGGTGGCCGTCACCGTGAAGGATGTGACCGGCAAGGGCCAGCGCACCGAAGTCACGCTGTGGGCGGTGGACGAGGGGGTGCTCTCGCTCACCGGCTACCAGACTCCGGATCCGCTCGACCTGCTATATCAGCCTCGTGGCCTCGGCCTCCGGCTGGCGAGCAATCTCACCACCGTCGCGCCGCAGGTGCCGGAGGGCGAGAAGGGCGGCCGCTCGCCCGGAGGCGGCGGCGGCCAGGGCGAGAGCGACATCCTCCGCTCCCGCTTCAAGACCACGGCCTTCTTCCTCGGCAGCGTGATCACGGACAGCAGCGGCCGGGCGGTGGCCAGGTCGAAGCTGCCCGACAACCTCACCACGTTCCGGGTGATGGCCGTCGCGGTCACCGTGGCGGATCGATTCGGCAGCGGGGCATCGCCGCTGCTCGTCACCCGCCCGCTCCTGGCCCGGCCGGCGCTGCCGCGGTTCGTGCGGCCGGGGGACAAGTTCACCGCCGGGGTGGTGGTCAACCAGCGGGCGGGTGGAACACCGACGGTATCGCTGGCCGCGGAAGTCACCGGTACCGAATTGACCAGTTCATCCAAACAGCAGGCCGCGCTCGAAGCAGGGCGGGGCCGCGAGATGCGGTTCGACTTCCGCCAGCCGGAGGGGCAACCGGGTGACAGCTCGGCCTTCCGGTTCCGGGTGAGTGGCGCGGGCGACGCCGACGCCGTCGAGAAGAAGATCCCGGTGCAGGCCGCGATCCGGCCGCTGGCCGTGACCGAGGCGGGGACCGTGACCGACACGGCGACGGTCACCTTCCAGCTCCCGGCCGACATCGATCCCGCGGCTTCGAGGCTGGTGCTGAGCCTCGGCAGCTCGCCGCTCAGCGTGATCCGGGCACTCGATTGGGAACTCGAGGTCTATCCCTACGGCTGCAGCGAGCAGGTCTCGAGTGCGGCCGCGCCGATCAGCGCGCTGCTCCGGGCCCAGAGGGCCGCCGGGACGGTGCCTCTCCTCAAGGGCAATCCTGCGGCGGAACTGGCACGCGCGGTAGCGATCCTCAGCGGGCGACAGCGGGCGGACGGCGGCATCGGCTACTGGAGCGCGAGCGACTGGACCACACCGTGGCTCAGCGGCTACGCCGGCACCGCGCTCCTCGATGCGCGCGCGGCCGGGATTGCGGTGGACGATTCCGTGCTGGCGCGGCTGGGGCGCTACCTGTCCCAGAGCCTCAAGCGGGAAGAGACGATCCGCGCGCCGGTCATCGGCTGGTACGATGCGCTGCAGGTGCACCTCAGCGACCGGGTGGCGGCGGTGGACTTCCTGAGCCGCCTGGGCAAGCCGGATCTTCCGGCGGAGAACGAGTTGCTCCGGCAGGCGGCGCAGCTCGCCTTCGAGGACCGGCTCCGCCTGGCCGAGGTGCTGGCGCGGCGCGGGGCGGTCAAGGCGGCCACTGGTTTGCTGCAGCCCCTCTGGGCTACGGTGCGTGTGGAGGGGCGGCGGGCGGTGTTGCCCGATTCGCTGCTGGGGCGCGAGTTCTACTTCGAGTCGCGGGTCCGGCCGGTCGCACGCCTGCTCACCGCGACCCTCGCCATCGATT
>DATEHG010000195.1:0-10050 GCA_035279705.1 Gemmatimonadales bacterium | reverse complement strand
TCTCGTGCTGGCCCTCACCGCCTGCGGAGAGAAGAAGGCCGAAGCGCCTGCTGCCGACACCACCGCCATGAAGCATGATTCGGCGATGACGATGTCGCACGATTCGACGGCGCCCGCGATGAAGGCCGACAGCACCATGGCGCGCGACACCGCCAAGAAGATGTAACCGAGCCGTGACCGGCTCAGCGGGGGCTCCGGCGATGCCGGGGCCCTTGTTGTTTTCAGGCCAGGCCCTCCGCCACCAGCGAGCGCACCGCTTGCGGAATCCCGGCCCGGGGCGGCACGTCGGGAGCCCACCCGAGCTGCTCCCTGGCGGCCTTCGCCGAATACGGGTTGGCGCCCCGCCAGTAACGGATCACGCCGTCGAGCTTTGAGGGAAAAGCGCCGGGCAGCAGGCCCAGCGCCGCATCCCCGATCGCCGCAGCGAGCCGGGCGGCGCGAGGCGGAATCGAGACCGTCCTGACCCTCCGTCCGAGGCCCTCTCCGATCGCCGTGATGAACTCGGGCGCCCGCATCTCCCAGGGGTCGACGAGATTGTACGCTCGCCCCCAGCCGATGTTCCGGTCCAGCGCCGCCAGGATTGCCTGGGCGATGTGGCGGGAGTGAACCAGCGCCAGCGGTTGCGGGTCCGATCCGAACATGGGGAGGAAGCCCAGCCGGGCGGTCCGGATCACGCGGGGAAGGAATTGGCGGTCTCCCGCACCATAGATCACGCAAGGCCGGAAGGCCACCGCCCGGCCGCCGGCGGCGCCCTCCCAGAAGGCCCGTTCGCCAAGGCGCTTGGAGCGCGCGTAGATGTTGGCATCGTTGAGCGGGCCGAACGGGAACTCCTCCGTGACCGACTCAGCCCCACCCGCGTCGCCAGTCGAGCCGTACACCGCAACCGAAGAGATCAGCACCACGGGTATGCCCAGGCTCCGGCCACGGGCCGCGGCGAACCGGGCGCTCTCGACGTTCACCGCCTGGTAGGCGCTCCACGACGCGCGGGCGGTGACCATCGCGGCGGCGTGCACAACGGCGGCGCAGTCACCGATCCGGGCCCACAGCGCAGGGTCCTCCACCCGGCCCTCCACCGGCTCCGCGCCGAGCGCCGAGACCGCGCGGGCGGAGGCGGCGCTCCGGACCAGCGCGCGGGCCGGTGTGCCTCGACTGCGGAGCGCTTCGAGCAGGTGGCGGCCGACCAGCCCCGTGCCGCCGGTGACGAAGATCATCCGCCGATCAGGTCCGGGGCGAAGGGGAGGGAAACCAGTTGGGCCGGGTTGCCACCCGCGGAGACGTGCGTCGCGCCCTCCTCCAGCACCTCACGCCTGATCTTCACCAGTCCCAGCGTCCGGTCCGTGAGCCGAAGCAGCGAAGAGATCTCGCCCGCCGTCTTGCCGTCCTGCCGCAGTACCGTCTCGGATTCAGGCCCGGCCCCGATCCATACCAGCCCCCGCAGCTCGCGATTGGCATGGCCCCGGAAGTGGAGACGGGCGACGGTTTCCTGCCCGACGTAGCAGCCCTTCGAGTAGGAGACGCCGTTGATGTCATCGTAACGGACTTCCTGCGGCAGCGTCCTCTCGTCGATTTCCCGGCCGAGGCCGGGCCAGCCGGCCAGGATCCGTGCCGCCTCGGAAGCCTCGCCATCGCCGGAGGCGGCTCCCGAGCGGAGCAGCTGCTGGACGAGCGGCTCCGATTCATCCCGGCCCACGACGATGAGCAGTTCGAATGGGGCCGAGCTGGGGCGCGCCAGCAGCAGGGGCCATCCGCCGAACGACCGCTCCACCACCCGTCCCTTTTCGGGCACGGGGCCGAGCCCCGCTTCGGCCATGAGATCGGCGGTGCGGGCGCCGTGCACCGACAGCACGATCCGATTGGCGCGTTCGTCTTCCGCCCTGGCCAGGCGCGGCGGCAGCGACCGCCGGAAGATCTCGAGTGTCGGAGCTGAATGTGCCGCGGGTGTCAGCCAGAGGAACTCGCCGCCGTGGCGCACGACCCACGCGTCGACCACGAGCATCCCCTTGCTGGTCAGGAGGGCCCCATAGGTGAGGCTCTCTTCACCGGGCTTGATCAGATCGTTGGTGAGCAGTCCTTGCAGGCAGTCGAGCGCCTTCGGGCCGGTGATCCGGAACGGCGTGAGGTCGGCCTGGACGACAACCGCATCACGGCGGAGGCGGCGGAGAGCGGCGGGGGAGAGTGACGTTGGTTCGGGGAGCATGGGTGTAAGATAGCCTTAAGCCGTAAGCCATAAGCCATAAGCCCTTCCCCTTCCTCCTTCCTGCTTTCTCCTTTCTCCTTTCTCCCTTTCCCTACTTTCGGCTTCCTGCTCCCTGCTCACAGCTCACCATAGAATCCTCCCCGCCGATACGACTCATCCAGCAGCTCCACCGGATGCCGCACCTCGATGGCGAGGCCTTCCGCAATCAGCCCCGCGCCGATCTGCATCAGGCAGCCGGGGTTACCGGTGACCACAATCGCCGGCCGCGGCGCCGCAGTGGCGAGTGTCTCCAGCTTGTCGCGCAGCACCTCGCGCGAGAGGCCAGGCTGGAGCAGCGAGTAGATGCCTGCGCTGCCGCAGCACCGGTCGGCGCCGGGAAGCATCCGGTGATTGAGTCCCGGAATCGCGCTCAACACCGCGAGGGGCTGCGCCAGCACGTGCTGGGCGTGCTGCAGGTGGCAGGGAGAGTCGTAGGCGACTTCGAGCTCGAGGCGTCCGCCCTGGCGTGGCCCCCGCGCGGCCAGCAGTTCGGTCACATCGCGCACCCGGGCCGCTACTTCGGCAGCGGCCGGCTCCCCAAGCAGATGGCCGTATTCCTTGAGCAGTGCTCCGCATCCAGCGCTGTTGATCACGATGAAGTCGGCGCTGTTGGCCAGTGCCTTCACATTGAGCCGCGCCAGCGCCGCAGCCCCTGCATGATCGCCGGCATGGGCGTGGAGGGCGCCGCAGCAGACCTGCCCCGCTACTTCCTTCACCTGGTACCCATTGGCTTCGAGCGTGCGGCGGGTGGCTTCGTGTACGTGACGGAAGAGGCCGTCCATGACACAGCCGGTAAACAGGGCCACTGATGGAACAGTTCCAAGGCCGGAGGCGTGGATCCGGGAGGCTGCGCCTTGCGGGTGCATCGGCCCACGGGTCGCCGCGATCATTCCCATGCCGAACCCGATCCGGCTGGAGCCGGCCAGTCCTCGTGCCATGCCGGCATTGCGCAGCCAGCGGAGCGCAGTGAAGAGTGGCCGCCAGAGCCACTCGTGTCGGAACATTGCCAGAACCAGTCGCGCCTTGAGCGGGAGCCCCCGCTTCGCGGCCAGCCGGGTGCGAGCCGCCTCCAGCCCTTCGCCATAACCCACACCCGCCGGGCACACCGGTTCGCAGCCGCGGCAGCCGAGGCAGGCGTCGAGATGCTCGTTGAGGGCGGGATCGTCGTCGGGGAGTTCGCCCCGCTCGAGCGCGCGCATCAGGACGATGCGGCCTCGCGGGCTGTCGGCTTCGTCTCCCGTGGCCAGGTAGGTGGGGCAGGCCGGGAGACAGAAGCCGCAGTGCACGCACGAGTCAAGGGCGCGGAACCCCCGCGCCGCGCCGGCTTCAGTCGCCATCGGCCCCCTCGATGGCCACTTGCAGCCGGGTGGTGGGATCGAACGATTCGCGGAGTCGGCCCACGAGCTGGCCCACGCCTTCCCGGTAGGCACCGAAGTGGCCCAGGCGCCGCCGCAAATCCCACGGTGCGCGCTCGAGCGTGAGCGGGATTTCCCGCGCCGCCGTGAGACGGCGCAGCTCGCGGATCCGCTCCGCCCCCGCCGTGCCGGCCCAGCGCACGCTACCGGTGCCCGCCCCGGCCGACACCAGTCCTTCACCCACTTCCTGGTGCAGCAGATCGAGCAGTTCATCGAGTCCGTTGAGCACGCTCCCGAGCCTCAGCGCGACGGCGCCGCCCAGGGCTCCCCGGGCCGCCTGGCTCCAGAAGCTGCCTGCCTTGTCCGGCGAGAGACGCTGCCAATCCGGATCCGTCTGGCCGAGGAGGTTGGCGCACTCGCTTTCGACCGCCTCCTCGGCACCGGCCAGCCGGAGCGCCAGGGTCCACTCGGCGCCGGCCGCGAGCGCGGGCGAGAAGAGTTCGAGCGCGGCCATCGGGCGACCCCCTGCCACCATGTCGCGGGCCAGGTGGGTGAGCCGGTCGCGTTCGCCGGAGAGCAGCAGCGTGGCATCGCTCTGGACCTGGCCCCGCAGGCGGAGATGCACCGACGTGATGACGCCGAAGGCGCCAAAGCCGCCGACCTGGAGTTTGGTCAGATCATATCCGGCGACATTCTTCACCACCTGGCCGCCGGTGGTGAGGATGCGTCCGTCGCCCGTGACGACGGTGACACCGAGGACGTGATCACGCACCGGGCCGAAGCCCTGGCGGAGGGGGCCGGAGGTGCCGCTCGCGATCACGGATCCCACCGTCCGCTCGGGGTGGCCCGGCGGATCGAGCGCGAGCCACAGGCCGGCCTCGCCCAGCAATCGTCGCAGATGATCGAGCGGAACGCCGGTCTGCACCGTCGCCACCAGGTCGGCGGCGCTGAGGGAAAGGATCCGGTCGAGCGCGCGGGTGGTGAGCGCGAAGTCGGCCGGTGCATCGGGAGCGAGCCAGCTGCCCCGGCCCTCGACGCGCACGCGCCAACCTTCGGCGTGGGCCTCGCGGCAGACTCGCGCCACCGCCTCCTCGGAATCGGGAGCGACCCGCGGCAGGCCGTGCGGATCCCGCTCGACGGCAGCGCTGCCGGCGAGTTCGCTCAGTCGTTCCAGGATCGCGTCGCTCATGCCGCGTTCCCCCGCCGCCATTCGCGGCAGACGTGGAGAGGAAATACCTTGCCGGGATTGGCCCTGCCATCGGGATCGAAGGCCCGGCGGACATCGAGCATGGCGTGCAGCGTCGCCGCCGAAAAGGCGGCGGGCATGTACGCCATCTTGTCGGCGCCGACGCCGTGCTCGCCGGTCACGCTGCCGCCCGCCGCCAGGCACGCCTCCATGATCTCCCGGCTGGCGCGCTCTACCCGCTCGACAAGATCGCTGTCCCGCCGGTCGAAGCAGATGCAGGGGTGGAGATTGCCGTCACCGGCGTGGAACACGTTGCTGATCTGCAGCCCGAGGCGGTCCCGGATGGCCGCGATCCGGTCGAGAATCTCCGGCAGCTTCGAGCGCGGCACGACGGCATCCTGCACGACCAGGTCCGGCGCCAGCCGCCCCAGGGCGCCGAACGCCTTCTTCCGTCCCTGCCAGAGTCTGGCGCGTTCCTGCGGATCGGCGGCCACCCGCGGCGTGCGGGCCCCGTGACGAGCCAGAATGTTCCGGATCTGCTCCGCCTCCGCCGCGACCGATTCCGCCGGCCCATCCACTTCCACCAGCAGCCGCGCCGCGGCGTCGGTCGGCGCGCCGGTGGCGTAGATCGATGCCTCGACCGCCTTCATGCAGGACTGGTCCATCATCTCCAGCGCCGCGGGCACGATGCCGGATGCGATGATCGCGGAGACGGCCTCGCTCGCGCCCCGGAGCGTCATGAAGTCGGCCGCGATGGTGCGCACGTCGGCCGGGAGCGGCTCCAGGCGCACGGTGATTTCCAGCGCCACACCGAACATGCCCTCGCTTCCCACGAAGAGCCCCACCAGATCGGGACCCCAGGCCTCGCCGTGTCCGGATCCGAGCCTGAGCAGCGTGCCATCGGGAAGGATGACCTCGAGTGCCACGACGTGGTTGGTCGTCACGCCGTACTTGAGGCAGTGCGGGCCACCGGCATTCTCGGCGACGTTGCCGCCAAGAGTGCAGGCGGTCTGGCTCGACGGATCGGGTGCGTAGAACAGCCCGTGCGGCGCAACCGCATCCGACAGCCGGGCGTTGATCACGCCGGGTTCCACCGTCGCGCGGCGGTTCACCGCATCGACCCGGAGGATCCGGTTGAGCCGGGTCAGCGCCACCAGCACAGCGCGCTCATCGGCCAGTGCGCCACCGGAAAGCCCGGTGCCGGCACCCCGCGCCACAAA
Organism: Gemmatimonadales bacterium; assembly: GCA_035279705.1. Classification (GTDB taxonomy): domain Bacteria; phylum Gemmatimonadota; class Gemmatimonadetes; order Gemmatimonadales; family GWC2-71-9; genus DATEHG01. The sequence continues at coordinate 4,053 of DATEHG010000195.1, read as the reverse complement.
CGGCGCCCCCTCGCGATGGAGCAGGCGGATGACCTCGATCACCTCATTGCGTGTGCCGGGGAGGACCACCAGGCCCGGCATCGATTCGTGGGTCGGCAATCCGTCGGCCTGGAACGTGGCCAGCTCCGCCCGTCGAGTCCGGACCCAGCGGGGACCGACGATGCGGGCGAGCGACTCGGCCAGCTCCCCGTTCGTCATACCGCCCCGGGCGGAGGGCCGTGGGGGCCTTTGCCGTTGCTCCGCGCCCCCACGTGGATCAGCGCGCGGGCGCCCACGTCGTCCACAAGGCTGGGCAGCAGCTCGAGCAGGAGTGCCACGCGGAGATCGGTCCGCGCCAGCGTCAGCACCCGCCATTGGGTGGATCGGCTCAGTTCCAGTTCCGCGGCCACCTGAAAGGAAAGCAGTTCGGCATCCTCGGACCAGCCGGGGGCGCCGGCATCCACGTCGTGCAGCAGCGCGGCCGCCTGGCGGTAGCGCTCGCCCAGTTTGCCCAGCTCGGCCAGGTCCTCGGGGGAAGGAAGAGAATCCGGGGCGTCGATGATGCCCTCGATCTCGCCCATCGAGTAGAGCCGGTCGGTTTCGGTGTAGCGGGTGAGACGGAAGCGTCCGATGCCCTGGACGATGATGTGACTCCGGCCATCGGGGAGCTGCTCGTGGTGCTTGACCCGGGCCAGCGAGCCCGTCACCCCCGGAGGAGGGCGCTCGCCGTCGGGAGCCGGCTGGACCAGGCCGAACGGGAGATCGCCGGCGAGGCAATCCGCCAGCATCTGGCGGTAGCGCGGTTCGAAAATGTGGAAGGGGAGGAGCGCACCGGGGAAGAGTACGACGTCGAGCGGAAAGATGGCGAGCGGAGCAGGGGGGGCCATGCGGGCAATATACCCGTGGCCCCCCCGCGATTCAGGCGGCGATCCAGGAGCCGTTGAGTCCCTTCACGTCGGGAGATTGCCGCAGCTTTTCGAAGGCCCGCTCCCGGATCTGGCGGATCCGCTCGCGGGTCACGCCCAGGAGCTCGCCGATCCGCTCGAGGGTAAGCGCCTCCGAGCCCTCCTCGAGACCGTAATAGAGGTAGAGAATCTTGCGCTCGCGCGGGGTGAGGTAGCGCTCGAAGAGGCGGTCGATGAACTCCCGCGTCAGCCGGGCATCGGTCCGGTCTTCGATGTCGTGGCCGGCCACGCCCGCGACCCGCTCGCCCAGGTTGCCACTGTTCCGGTCGCTCCGCTCCACCGGCGCGTCCAGGGACATCTCGGCGGTGGTCATGCGGCGGGCGGCGCGGATGTTTTCCACGCTGTCGTTCAGCGCCACGGCGATCTCGGCGTCGGTGGGCTCCCGGCCCAGCTCCTGGGACAGGAACGACTCCGCCTTGGACATCTTGATCAGCGCGCTGTTCTGATTGAGAGGAATCCGGACGCTGCGCGTCTGCTCGGCGAGCGCCTTGAGCACCGCCTGGCGCACCCACCACACGGCGTAGGAAATGAACTTGACACCGTGGTCCGGATCGAACTTCCTCACCGCCTTGAGCAACCCTTCGTTCCCGATGGCCACCAGCTCGGAGAGTTCAAGGCCATGGCCCTGGTATTTCTTCACGTAGGAGATGACGAAGCGGAGATTGGCGGTAACCAGCCGCTCCGCCGCCTTCGGATCGCCCTTCTGGGCCAGGCGGGCGAGGCGGCGCTCCTCGTGAATGTCGGTGATCATGGGCAACTTCTGAATGTCGAGCAGGTACTGATCGAATGAGCCGGAGGCGGTGGGGCGGAAAAAGGCCTTGCTCTTGGACCCTTGTGTGGCAGCCATGTCCACCCCGTTGGAAGGAGCCGAACCACCCGAATTGACTTGGGAAAGATGCGCGCAGGAGCCGCGCGAGGAGTGGCGAATATAGGAAAAGCTGGAAAAGCGGTCAAGCAAATTTCATTATCCACATCACAAATTGTTGCAGCTAATGCGATTGGAGCCGTTCTCCACCTTCCACATTTTCTGTGGGAAAGTGAAACCGGTGTCTAATTATGTAACTAATTATGCAGTAACGAGTTAACTGGCTCCGATCGACTGCAGGACGGGTCCGAGCTGGTCCGAGGGCACCGCCGTCGTCCAGTGGCCGTCCCCGGGCGGGACGGAGCCGATGGAGCCGGGGAGGGCAAAGCGGATCTGGCCCAGGCGGTTCTTCTTGTCGCTGGCCATGACGGTGAGCAACTGCTCGATCGGCAGGGTCGAGTGGAGCGCGACCGGGAGGCCGAGTCGGAGCAGCAGCTGCGCCACGCGATCGGAGGAACCGGCGGCCAGCAGGCCGATCCGTTCCGAGAGCCGGCACTCGGCGACCAGGCCGATGGCCACCGCTTCGCCGTGGCTGACCACGAAGCGGCTCACCTGCTCGATGGCGTGGGCCACCGTATGACCGGCGTTGAGCACTGCCCGTCGGCCGCGCTCCCGCTCGTCGGCCTCGACCACCGTGGCCTTGATCTCGATGCTGCGCACGATGAGCCGCTCGAGAGTGCGCAGATCGCGGGCGCCCAGCTGCCGGACACTCCCTTCGATCCAGGTGAAGTACCCCGCATCGGCGATGAGACCGTGTTTCACGGCCTCCGCCATGCCGCCGCGGTATTCGCGCTCAGGCAGCGTGAGCAGGGTGAGCGGATCCGCCACCACGACGGCCGGCGGGTGAAAGGCGCCGATCAGGTTCTTTCCCTGTTCGGTATCCACCGCGACCTTGCCGCCCACTGACGCGTCGAGCATCGCAACCAGGCTGGTAGGAACCTGCGCGTAGGGCAGACCGCGGAGATAGGTGGCCGCGACGAACCCGGCGAGATCTCCCACCACGCCGCCACCCAGCGCCACGATGGCGCTGTTGCGGTCGAAGCCTGCTGCCAGCAGCTGGTCGGAGAGGCGGCTCCAGGTCTCGCGGGTCTTGGAGGCCTCACCGGGAGGGAAGGTGAGCCGCAACTTGGGCTTGAGCCGGATACCGGCATCGCTGGCTCGGGCGCCGAGCTCGCGATGGGAGGCCGTGGCGCTGGTCCACTCGTCGTAGCGGGCGGCAACCGTGTCATCGGTGATCAGCGCCAGCCGCCGCCCCGCCAACGGCTCCACCAGGAGCGAGTGGAGTGAAAGCAGGAGCCCGGCCTCGACGTGGACCTGGTATTCACCCTGGGAGTGGCGGACAGTGATGATGGGCATGAGGGAAGCTTAAACGGCGCTGGGCAGGGGGGCAGGGGGGCAGTGCGCAGTAAGCAGGGAGCCGGGGGCAGGAACTGCGGAGAGAGCAGAGAGGAGAGAGGAACTCATCGATCGGCGGAATTCCTCTCTCCTCTCTCCTGTTTCCTACCAGGTCACATCCCCGCTTCCCGCCCGATGGTTCGCGAGGCGGGCGAGCGTGAAAAGCAGATCCGAGAGCCGGTTGAGATAAATCACGAACAGCTCCGGCACCACCGTCTCATGCGACAGTCGCACCAGGTTCCGTTCCGCGCGACGGCAGATGGTGCGGGCCAGGTGGAGCGCCGCGGCCTTGGCCGTGCCGGCCGGCAGTACGAAGGCGCGCAGGGGCGGGAGCTCGCGGTCGGCGGCGTCCATCGCGCGTTCGAACTCGTCGATCCGCCCCGCGGAAAGCTCGGCCTTCTCCAGCGCCTTTTTCACCTTGTCCGGGTCCGGCGTGGCCAGATGACCGCCAATCGAGAACAGGTCTCGCTGGATCGATTGCAGCAGCTCGTCGAAGAAGGCGGCCGGCGCGGCGGCTCTCGCGACACCGATGGCGCTGTTGAGCTCGTCCACGTCCCCGTACGCCGAGACGCGAGGGTGATCCTTGGGCACGCGTCCGCCGCCGAAGAGGCCGGTCTCTCCCTTGTCACCGGTGCGGGTATAGATCCGGGCGTGTTCCAAGTCTGCCGCCTCCTTGCCCGCGGCCGCCTTCGGCATGTCGGGGAAGTGTTGCGGGGTTTCGCTCACATTCCCCGCCGCATACACCAGCACTTCGTCGATCTCCTCGTCCCAGAGCCGGCCGATCAGTTTCATGCCGACTTTTTCGGCGACCCGGCGCGCCGCCGCGTTGTCGGTCGGAATGTTGGCGCA
>DATEHG010000194.1:0-5679 GCA_035279705.1 Gemmatimonadales bacterium | reverse complement strand
GTGAAGAAACTCCGCGCCGCGCCGACGCCGAAGTGGGTCGCCATCGACAGCGCGAAGCTGGTCCAGATGGCCCAGGGACCGGATGAGAACAGGAACGGCGCCACGGGAATGAACGCGCCGACGGCGGTCGCACTCCCCGTGATCCACGCTTCCCGGAACGGTGTCGTGCTCGGCTCCCCGAAGCCCAGCTCCTCGCGCACCTTCTCCTGCAGCGCCCGCGCGGGATCGGACATCACCTGGCCGGCGAGCCGCTCGGACTCCTCCTTCGGAATGCCCTTGGCCTGGTAGATCAGCGCCAGCTCTTCCCGCTCGAGATCGGGCATGAGCCGGAGCTCCTCCTTCTCCATCGCGATCTCGTACTCCTGCACCTCCCGCTCGCTCTTGGCGGCCAGGTAGCCGGAGGCACCCATCGAGAGCGCGTCGGCCACGGCGCCCGCCACACCGGCGACGATGATGGCATGCCCGCTGATCGCCAGGTTGCCCTGGGCGCCGATCATCCCCGCGACCAGGCCGAAGTTGGCGGTGAGGCCGTCGTTGAAGCCGTAGACCAGGTTGCGGAGCAGTCCGCCGGCCCCGGTCTTGTGCCACGGCTCTCTCGCCCCGCCCGAAATGCTGGCCAGCGACTCGGCGTGATGGGCCGATTCCTGCGCCAGGGTGAGCGCAGTATCCGCCATCGCGCCGGCGGGAGAGGCCCGGTGGAGATCGAGGTACCCCTTCACCTCCCGCCCCTCCTCTTCGAGCAGCAGCGGCAGCAGGAATCCCGGCCCGAACCGGCGGGCCAGGAACGCCATGGTCTTGGCCCGGCTCGAGGGCCGCACCGGCGGCACCGCATGGCCATTGTCCACCATCAGCTTCTGCCACATCGAGACGTGCCGGTCCTCGACCCCCGCCAGCTCCCGGTAGATCCCCGCCCGCTTGGCGTCCGTTTCCGCCGCCGCCAGCTCCCGGTACAGAAACGCGGCATCCGCCTCGTCCTCGAGGTGGTGAATCCAGAGATGGGGTGCGGGAGTAGGGGCAGCTGGCGCTGGCGCCTTGGGTGTCGCGGTCATGGCCCCGAAGCTAATCCGACGAGGCGCCAGCGGTAAGCGGCGACAGACGCGAAAAGCGAAGGGCGAAAGGAGAAAAGCGATGTACTCGGCGATGATCCCAACTCTTTCTTTGCCAATAGCTTACGCTGGCACTCCTGGTGGATCCCGGAGTCCGGGATTCCTGGCAATCCGGACCCCCTCCTGAATTGGGCCATTTCCCTTTCGCTTTTCGTTTTTCGCTTTTCACCGTGTTGCGACCCGCAGGCATGCCGAGGCATCTTAAACCACAGCCATGGACGCCTATCTGCTCACATCTGCTGACACTCTCGTAACCCGGGCCCAGACGGGTGATGCCGCCGCACTCGAAGCCCTCTACCGGGCATTCGAGTCGCCGGTGTACAACCTGGCCCGCCGGATCTGCCGGACCGCCGAAGACGCCGAGGATGTGCTACAGGAGACCTTCTTCGAGGTCTGCCGCAGCATCGGCCGCTACCGGGGCGACGGCAGTCTCTGGGGCTGGGTCCGCACCATCGCGGCGAGCAAGGCGCTCATGCGCCTGCGCCGCAACCGCTACCGGGACACCGACGAGCTCGAGGACGATGCGCCGATGTCCGGCGCCGGCCGCCAGGACTATCACCTGCGGATGGATCTCGAAGCCGCGCTCGAGCGGCTGCCCGAGACGTCCCGCGCGGTGGTCTGGCTGCACGATGTCGAGGGGTACACCCACGAAGAGATCGCCGGGATGATGGGGAAGACCGTGAGCTTCTCCAAGTCCCAGCTGGCCCGCGCGCACACGCGGCTCAGGACCTGGCTGGGAGAGGTGCCCAAGGCATGACGCACCTCTCCATGGAGCAGCTGGTCGGTCTCCGCGAGCCGACGCAGGATGCCGGTCTGGTCGAGGCCCGGGCGCATCTCAACGACTGCCCCGCCTGCCAGGCCGAGCTCGAGGCGCTGCACCAGCGGGCCGCGCGGCTCCGGGCTCTGCCTGCGCTCCGTCCCGCCCGCAGCCAGTGGGGCGCGGTGGCCGCCCGGCTCGACGCCGAAAAGCGGCAGCGCCGCAGGCGGTATGTCGCGATTGCGGGACTGGGGCTCGCCGCGTCGATCGCGGCTCTTGTCGTTGTGAAGGACCTGGCCCGCCCGCACAAGGCGGATGCCTCGGAAGCCATTGCCCAGGCCATGGACCGCTCGCACACGCTGGAGCGGACCCTCGAGCGCTACCACGCCGATGAGCGGGTGGTGGACGGACTCACCGCGGGCGTGGCGCAGCGGCTGGAAGACCGGATCGGCGTCATCGACCAGCAGATCCAGGCGGCCCAGCTTGTTACCAAGGCCGATCAGCAGCAGCAGATGATGCTCAATCTCTGGCAGGAACGGATCGGGCTGCTCGATGCGCTGGTCGATGTCCACGTGACCAGGGCAACCAATGTTGGGCTTTAAGCCGTCTCTCAGGGCGTTCACGACCGCCCTCGTTCCGCTCCTCGCGCTTCCAATCGTAGCCGCAGGTCAGGAGCCGACGCCCCCCATTCGTACCCCGGCGCCGTCCGAAACCCGCCTCTGGGTGAATGGCCAGGAGGTCCCCTCCGAGCAGCTCGGCTGGTACATGCCGCGCCGCGCCCGCCTCGGCGTGAGCGTCAACATGCGGGCGAAGGAGACGGATTCGATCGGCGCCTACCTGCTGAGCGTCACGCCGAACGGACCCGCGTCGAAGGCGGGCCTCCGCTCTGGTGACATCATCGTCCGCCTCGACGGCAAGGGGCTGACCGGAGGAGGCAGCAATACCAATCCCGACCAGTCGGTGCCGGGGCTCAAGCTCATCGAGCTGGCCGCCAAGCTGCCGCCCAACGACACCGTGGCCGTCGAATACCGCCGCGGCACCGACCGGCGTACCACGCAGCTGGTCACGGGAGATGAGGCGAGCTACACCATCCGGATGAAGGAAGAGGACATGCCGATGGGCGCCGGCGAAATGGCCCGGGTCCGGCCCGATATGTTCAATCGCACGCCGGATCACATGGGCGAGCTGCGCTTCGGCACGGCGTTCACCTTCGTCCCCGACCTGGCGGATCTCGAGCTGGCGCCGGTCAATGCCGACCTGGGCCGCTACTTCGGGGTGACCGACGGCGTCCTGGTGATCGATGTGCCCGAAGATTCCCGGCTCAACCTCAAGGGCGGGGACGTGGTGCTCACGGTGGACGGGCGCGAGTCCGAGAACCCGGCCCATCTCCTCCGCATCCTGCAGAGCTACGAGCAGGGCGAGGAGATCAAGTTCGAAATCATGCGGATGAAGAAGAAGGAAGTCGTGACCGGCCGGGTGGGCCGGGGAGAACCCCGACCCAATCCAGGCCAGCCCAGATAGCAGTGCCTACGGGGCCACGGCAGCGTGGCCCCTGATTTTTCCTGCCAGTTCACCGAATCCAGCCAGATCGAGACTCTGCGGGCCATCGCTCATGGCCTGGTCGGGGTGCGGGTGCACCTCGACGATGACGCCATGCGCCCCCGCGGCCAGCGACGCCAGGGTGAGCGCCCCCACGATCGACCGCATCCCGGCCGCGTGGCTCGGATCGGCGATGACCGGGAGGTGGGTCCGCTCCCGGACCAGCGCCACCGCATTGAGGTCGAGCGTGTGTCGGGTGGCGCGCTCGAAGGTGCGGATGCCCCGCTCGCACAGCATCACGTGCGGGTTGCCATGCGCCAGCACGTATTCGGCCGCGTGCAGCCACTCCTCGATCGTTGCGCCGGCTCCGCGCTTGAGCAGGATCGGTTTGCCGCTCCGGCCGGCGGCGCGGAGCAGGGCAAAGTTCTGCATGTTGCGGGCGCCGATCTGCAGCACGTCGGCGTAGCGGGCAACGACCGGCACCTCCTCCCAGCTCATCACCTCCGTCACCACCGGCAGCCCCGTCTTTTCCCTCGCCTCGGCGAGGAACTTGAGCCCGCGCACGCCGAGTCCCTGGAAATCGTAGGGGCTGGTGCGGGGCTTGAAGGCGCCGCCGCGCAGCATGTCGGCGCCGGCGGCGGCGACACTCAGGGCCGTTTCCATCAGCATCTCTTCGCTCTCGACGGAGCAGGGGCCCGCGATGATCAGCGGCCGTTCGCCGCCGATCTCGAGGTCGCCGATCCGGATCACCGTGCCCTCGGGCCGCTGCCGCCGATCGAAGAGCGGCATGTCCGGCTTGGGGCGGTGGTTGGGGGCGGCCGGCTGCGGCGCGCTGGCCACCGCGCCCTCACCGGTCCATGCGCGATAGCTGCCGAGCACCACGATCCGCGCAGCAAGCGCCTCGATCGATTCGAGGCCTTCCGCGAGGCGGGGATCCGCCGGGGTGCCTTCGACATCGATGTAGAACCGGTACGTCCACGGCGCCGACCGCTCCGGCCGGGATTGCAGCGCCGTGAGATTGACCCCTCGCGCGGCGAAGGCCTGCAGCACCGCCGCCAGCATGCCCGGCCTGTGGTCCAGCCAGACGATCAGCGACGTCTTCCTCGGCGCGTCCGCCGGGGCGTCGGTGTCCGGCTCGCGGGTGAAGGTCAGGAAGCGCGTCTGGTTGGTCGGGTCGTCCTCGATCCGCTCCTCGAGGATCGTGAGGCCGTAGGCCGCGGCCGCGTGCGCCGGGCCGATGGCGGCCTGGGTGGGGTCCCCCGCCTTCGCCACGATCTCCGCGCTGCCGGCCGTGTCCCACGCGCTCACATGTTCCGCGCTGTTCAGGTGCCGGCCGAGCCAGATCCGGCACTGACCCAGCGCCACCGGGTGCGAGAGCACCCGCCTGATCTCGGCGATCCTGGCGCCCGGGACGGCCATGAGGGCGTGGTGCATCGGCAGCAGGACTTCGGAGTCGAGGCAGAGCGTGCCGTCGCCGAAGGCTGTGTGCAGGAGGTCGTAGGTCGGTGTCACCGAGCCGACGAGTGAATTCTCGATGGCCAGGCAGCCGGCGTCGGCCCGGCCTTCGCGCACCGCGGCGGCCACGTCGCCCACCTCCCGGCAAGGCACCAGCTCGAGGTCGGGCCAGCGCTGCCGGGCGGCGGCTTCGCTGAAGGCTCCAACAGTTCCCTGGATTGCAACGCGCATACGCTCTCCGATGGCTGAAAAACAAAAACCCCGCCGGCTTGAAGCCGGCGGGGCGTCGAGTGGTCGGGAAGGGCTGTGCTTACGCCGATCCCGACGTGGCTCGCGCCGCGCCGGCACCGGTAAAGAAGAACCCGAAGCCCGAATGCATCTGCATAAAAATACAATACCAGCCCGCGACGGGGTGTGTCAAGTCGGGCCGCCCCCGATTACAATTGCTGCTCCCTCGACGCCGAAATGCACCCACCGCTCCTCGCCGATCCCACGATGGCCGGCCTCTGCGCCCGGCACGGTCCCGCCTCGCTCTCGAGCCGGCGGGCGTTTCCGGCATTGGTGGACGCCATCGCGAGCCAGCAGATCTCCGGCAAGGCGGCGGATGCGATCCTGGGGCGGCTGCGCACCAGCGTCGGCACGACGTCCGCGGTCCTGGCCACAGCAAGGCTTCCCCGGCTCCAGTCCGTCGGGCTCTCTCGGGCCAAGGCGCAGGCCGTGCGTGATCTGGCGCGCTTCACGGAGGCCGGCGGGCTTCGTGGCTTGAGCCGCCTGTCTGACGAGGCGGTCGTGGAGCGGTTGATCCGGGTCAAGGGGATCGGC
>DATEHG010000193.1:0-12987 GCA_035279705.1 Gemmatimonadales bacterium | reverse complement strand
AGCTGCGGGCGCTTCGCGCCCTCGCTCGCCTCCGCGGCTTCGCCGCTCCGGCTCCCCGTTCCCCGTTCCCCTCTCCCGTCTCCCGCCAGCATACCCCTTCCGCTTTCCGCCTTCCTCCTTCTCCTTTGAGGCATGGATCCGAGCGCCATCTTGGAGCGCCTCCGGGCCGCCTACCTCCGGGAGGCCATTCCCACGGCCACTCGCCGGCGGGAGCTGCTGGCGCGCCTTCGCGAAGGGCTGCTGGAGCGCCAGGAAGCGATCGCGGCTGCCATCTCCCTGGATTTCAGCAACCGGGCCCGTCAGGAGTCGCAGCTGGGCGATCTCTTTCCCACCATCGCCGCCATCGACCACCTGAGCCGCCACCTGGGCCGCTGGATGCGGCCCGAGTCGCGTCCCGTCCGCCAGCTCTTCCGCCCCGGTCAGGCCTGGGTGGAGTACCAGCCGCTCGGCGTGGTGGGGGTCATCGCGCCATGGAACTACCCGCTCAGCCTGGCGCTGATCCCCGTGGCGACGGCCCTCGCCGCCGGCAACCGCGTCATGCTCAAGCCGTCGGAGTTCACGCCCGCGACCTCCGCCCTGATGGCCGAGATGCTGGCGAAGCTGTTCCCGGACGACCTGGTGGCGGTGGTCACCGGGGATGCCGCGGTGGGCGCCGCCTTTGCCGCGCTGCCGTTCGACCTGCTCTGCTTCACCGGGAGCACCTCGGTGGGGCGGTCGGTGATGAAAGCGGCGAGCGAACACCTGGTGCCGGTGCTGCTCGAGCTCGGCGGAAAATCTCCCGCCATCGTGGACAGCGGCTATTCCCTCGACAAGGCGGCAAAGAGCATTGCGTTCGGCAAGCTGTTCAATGCCGGGCAGACCTGCCTTGCCCCGGACTACGCGCTGGTGCCGGAGAAGGAGGCCCAGGCGTTCGTAGACCGGTTCATGGCCCGGGCCAACGCGATGTACCCCGAGTGGTGGAGCAACCCCGATTACGCCGCGGTGATCAGCCAGAAGCACCTGGACCGGCTCTGGAAACTGGTGGATGACGCCCTCACCAAAGGGGCGCGAGTGCTCGAGGTGGGCGCCAAGCCGGCAACCACGGGGCGCACCGGCCGCAAGTTCCCGCCCACGGTGCTGCTCAAGGTGACGGACGAGATGACCGTGATGCAGGACGAGATCTTCGGGCCGATCCTGCCGGTGCGGACCTATCGTACGCTGGAAGAAGTCGTGTCCTACATCAACCTCCGGCCGAGCCCGCTGGCCGTCTACTACTTCGGGCACGACCGGCAGCGCCAGCGGGACATCCTGTCCCACACCCGCTCCGGCGGAGTCACGGTCAACGACGTCGCGCTGCACTACTTCCAGGATGCGCTCCCCTTCGGCGGCATCGGCGCCAGCGGGATGGGCCGCTACCATGGCGTCGAAGGATTCCGGCAGTTCAGCCACCAGAAGGCCATCTTCCGGCAATCCCGGATCAACGGCGCCGGCCTGCTCCAGCCTCCCTACGGCAAGGTCTTCGACTTCGTGATGCGGCGGTTGATCAAGCCGAAAGGAGAAGGGAGAAAGGAGAAAGGCGAAAAGTGAGCGGCAACGAGATTCCCCCGCCGGCCGTCGCGATCGTCATTCTCCTCGCGCCGTGTATCCCGCAGTGCGGGACATTCCGCCGGATTGGTGGATTCGTGGCGGGTCGGCACTCGTGAATTCGATTAATGGATGAAGGGCTCCACCCCCCATCCCGACCTTTCTCCACTAGATTCTGCTCTCGATCACCGAGCCTTGGTCCTGTGTCCGAACCCGTCGCCACCCTCAACACCGCCCTCGCGGGCCGGTACCGCCTCCAGCGCGAGCTGGGACGCGGGGGGATGGCCACGGTCTATCTCGCCGAGGACCTGAGGCATGGCCGGCAGGTGGCGGTGAAGATCCTCCGCCCCGAGCTGGCCAGCGTCATGGGGCCTGACCGCTTCACCCGCGAAATCGCCATCGCCGCCCGGCTCAACCACCCCCACATCGTGGCGCTGTACGACTCGGGGGCCGCGGACGGCCACCTGTTCTACGTCATGCCCTTCATCGAAGGGGAGTCGCTGCGCCAGCGCCTCGACCGCGAAAAGCAGCTCGGCGTCGAAGCCGCGCTTACCATCGTCCGCCAGGTGGCCGCCGCCCTCGACTACGCCCACGCCCAGCAGCTGATCCACCGGGACATCAAGCCGGAAAACATCCTGCTCTACCAGGGCGAGGCGATGGTGGCGGACTTCGGCATCGCGCTGGCCTCGCGCGGCGGCCCGGGCGACCGGCTCACCAGCGTCGGAATGGCCCTCGGCACGCCGCACTACATGAGTCCCGAGCAGGCGTCGGGCGAGCCGGTGCTCGACGCCCGGAGCGATGTCTACTCCCTCGCCTGCGTGCTCTACGAGCTGCTCAGCGGCGAGCCACCCTTCTCGGGTATGTCGGCGCAGGCGGTGATTGCCCGCCGGTTTGTCGATACCGCGCCGTCGGTCCGCCGGCTGCGGGCCACCGTGCCGCCCCATGTCGAGACGGCGCTGAAGAAAGGGATGGCCCGCGAGCCCGCCAACCGCTTCGCCAGCTGCGGCGCCTTTGCGGCGGCGCTGAGCAAACCGCCGGAGAGTGCCGAGGCGATGCCGTCGGTGGCCGTGCTGCCGTTCATCAATCTGAGCGCCGATCCCGACAACGAATTCTTCGGGGACGGCGTGGCGGAGGACGTCATCGCGCAGCTCTCCAAGATCCGCTCGCTCAAAGTCATTTCCCGCTCCTCCGCCATGCGCTTCCGCGAACGCGACCGCAACCTCGGCGAGATCGGCCAGGCACTGGGAGTGCGCACCCTGCTCGATGCCAGCGTGCGCCGGGCGGGAGACCGGGTACGGATCGTCGCGCAGCTCATCGATGCGGTGGCGGACCAGTCGCTCTGGGGCGAGACCTACGACCGGCAGCTCACCGACATCTTCGCGATCCAGAGTGACGTGGCGGTGCAGATCGCCAACGCGCTGGAGGCGGAGCTGCTGCCGCAGGAGCAGGCCCGGATCCGCCGCAAGCCGACCGACAATCTCCAGGCCTACAAGGCGTACCTGCAGGGGAGGCATCTCTACACCCGCTACACCGAAGAAACGATGGAGAAAGGGCTCGACTTCTTCCGTGAGGCCATCGCCGCCGACCCCAACTACGCCCTGGCGCACGTCGGGATGGCCATGGCCTACGCCGAGCTGGCCGCGGGCCAGGGCGGGGGGAGGATCGAGCCGCGGGTGGCGTACGACCTGGCCATGGAACACACCCGCAAGGCGCTCAGGATCGACAATGAGCTGGGCGAGGCCCACTCTGTGCTGGCGCTGCTCAAGTTCTCCCACGACTACGACTGGGTCGGCGCGGAGGCCGAATTCAAGATCGCGCTGCAGCTCGCACCGGGGGCCGCGGATATCTACGACCACTACGGCTGGCTCTGCGGTGCCGTGGAGCGCTACGACGAGGCGCTGGAACTCTCGATCCGCGCCCAGGAGCTCGACCCGCTGGCGCACCGCTCCGACGTCGCCGCCACGCTGCTCCGCGCGGGCCGCTTCGACGAGGCCCTCGCCGCGGCGATCCAGGCCGTCGAGTTCGATCCCGAGTACGTGCGGGCGCGGTCCAACCTGGGCTGGGCCTACATCAAGCTGGGCAGGTACGAGGAGGGGGTCGAGAACCTGGAGCATGCTTCGAGAGTCGTCCCCGGCCACACCATGTTCATGGCCCAGCTGGGCCAGGCGTACGGCATGGTGGGGCGGGAGCAGGACGCCCGCGAGATGCTCCGCCAGCTCGAGGCCGCGGCCACGCACCGCTACGTCTCGCCGTATCACCTGGCGTACGTCTATACCGGACTCAAGGAGTACGACCGGGCGATGGATTGCCTCGAGCGCGCCTTCAACGAGCGGGGCGGCAGCGTATACGGGATCAAGGGGAGTTTCCTGTTTACGGAGCTCCGTTCGCATCCGCGGTTCACGGCCTTGTTGAAGAAGATGAATCTGGGGTAGGTCGCGAGTCACGAGTCACGAGTCACGAGTCGCGAATCGCACCCACTGTTCAGCTTTCCCGTTCCCCGTTCCCCGTTCCCCGTTCACCTTACCCGTCTCGCGTCTCCCGTCTCCTGCCTCCATGCTCACCCCGCTCACCCTCCCCGGTCGCCACGTCCGCCTCGACCCGCTGACGCTCGGTCACGTCGCGGGACTCGCGGAGGTCGGGCTCGTTCCCGAGCTCTGGGCGCTCCAGCCGGCGCCAATCGACTCCGCTGCTGACATGCGCCGTTACGTGGAAGCGGCGCTGGCGGACCAGGCGCGCGGGGTGTCGCTTCCGTTCGCCATCATCGAGCAGCAGAGCGGCCGGGTGATCGGCAGCACCCGGTACATGGACATCGCGCTGGAGCACCGCCGGCTCGAGATCGGCGCCACCTGGCTCGCCCCGGCCTGGCAGCGCACCGCGGCCAACTCCGAGGCCAAGCTCCTCCTCCTCACCCACGCCTTTGAAGTGCTGGGGGTCAACCGGGTGGTGCTCAAGACGGAAAGGCTCAATACTCAATCGCGAGCAGCAATCCTCCGCCTGGGTGCGAAAGAGGAAGGCACCTTTCGCCAGCACCTGATTGCCGATTCGGGAAGGAAGCGGGACATGGTGTACTTCGCCCTGCTCGCGGAGGACTGGCCTGTGGTCAGGGAGCGTCTCGCCGGCAGGCTGCGAACTCAAGCCTTAAGCCGTAAGCCATAAGCCATCAGCGAAACCGATCCGCCGGCGGAGCGTCCCGCTCCCTGCTCCCTGCTCCCTGCTCCCTGCTCCCTGCTCCCACCCTCCAACCAGCTCCTATATTGCGCCATGACCCGTCCCTTCCTCACCGCGCGCTGGGAAGAGTTGCTCTTTCTGAGCTACCGGTGTCCGGCTGAGGTACTCGAACCGCTGGTACCTGACGGCACGATCCTCGACCCCTGGCAGGGGCAGACGTATCTCTCCCTCGTCGGCTTTCACTTCGGCGACACTCGCGTGATGGGCTTCCCCATTCCCGGCCACCGCCACTTCGAAGAGGTCAACCTGCGCTTCTACGTGCGCCGTGAGGTGGCGGGGCAAGTCCGTCGCGCAGTGGTGTTCATCCGGGAGCTGGTACCGAGGCGCGCCATCGCGCTCGTTGCGCGGCAGGTCTACAATGAGCCCTATCTTGCGGTTCCGATGAGCCGCCGTAGTCTCGTGGATACCGGTCGCGGTGGTGAACTGGAGTATCTCTGGCGCTATCGCGGCCAGCCGTTCGGGATGCGGGCGACGGTCGACGGCCGCCTGGAGGAACCGACGGCCGGTTCCCTCGCCGAATTCATCACCGAGCATTACTGGGGATACACTCGGCAGCGTGACGGCTCGACTCTCGAATACCGGGTCGAGCACCCGCGCTGGCCACTCTGGGGTGTGGCGAGTCATTCCATTGCCGGCGACTTCCGCAGTCTCTTTGGGCCCGTACTCGGCGAAGTCTTCCTGGGCGCTCCCGATTCGGTTCTGGCAGCCGCGGGGTCGGGAGTTACCGTATCCGCTGGGGAAAAGTTGGGTACTTAGCTGCTATTTGCCGGGAAAACCTGTTCACGGCTTGCGCGTCCCGTTCCCCGTTCCCCGTTCCCCGTTCCCCGTTCACCTTTCGCACTCCATGCTCTCCGCCGACGACAATCTCGCCGCCAAGGCCACCCAGGGACTCGATGCCTTCCCCGAGGCGCGGGTGGTAGTCGCGCCCGACCTCGTGCTGGTGGATTCCGGGCTGCCCTGCGACACGTTCAACATCGTCTGTCGCGCCCGCTTCACCTCGGCGACGGCGAGGATGCGGGTGGCCGAGGCGATCGCATTCTTCCGGGTGACGGGTCACCCGTGGTCCTGGTGGCTCATGCCGGGGTACACACCCGCCGAACTGCCGGATGCGCTGGTGGAAGCGGGGCTGGCCCCGGCGGAATCCGAGGTGGCGATGAGTATGGGCCTCGGCGAGCCGGCCCCTGCCGAGCCGGTTGCCGGACTCGACATCCGCCGGGTGACGACGGCGGCCGACCTCGAGGCCTTTGCCATGCTCAGCGCCGCCAACTGGGATCCCCCGGACCGCCACGTGCGCCGGTTCTACCGCACCGCGGGTTCACGGTTTCTCGCTCCGGATTTTCCGCGCCAGCTGTTCCTTGGCGTCTTCGAGGGGCAACCGGTCGCGACTGCCGAATTCGCCGGCTCCGGCTCGACCGCCGGGCTGTACGGTATCAGCACGCGCGCCGACAGTCGCCGCCGGGGCATCGGCACCGCCATGACTGCGTCCGCCTTGAACGCCGTGCGAGCGTCGGGGTACCATCGGGCGGTGCTCCAGGCCGCGCCGGATGGTGTCGGCATCTATACACGGCTGGGCTTCGTGGCGGAGGGGGAGATCGTGGAGTACAAGCCGCCAGCTGGGCCGTTAGCCGTTAGCCTTTAGCCGTTAGCAAGCGAGAAGAAGGGAGCAAGCAGTTCTGTTCCCCGTTCCCCGTTCTCCGTTCACCTTTCACGTCTCTCGTCTCTTGTCTCTCGTCTCCAGACACCATGCCCTACCTCGCTTCCATCGGCTACGAACTCGCGACCCCCGCGACCCTGATCCGGGCGCTCAAGAAGGCCCGGGTCGATCTCCTCGTCGACGTGCGCGCCGTGCCCAATTCGCGTCGTCCCGGCTTCTCCAAGAAGGCGCTCACCGCCGCCTGCGCCGAGGCGGGGATAGAGTATCTGCACCTGCGCGGGCTGGGCACTCCGGCCGACGGTCGCGCGGCGGCGCGCAAAGGACGCCACGAGGAGATGCACCGGATCTACCGGACGCAACTCAAGACGCTCGAGGCGAGGGACGATCTCGAGATCCTCGACGAGATTGTGCGTTCGAAGCGGCGGGCATGTCTCCTGTGCCTGGAGGCCAGTCCGGAGCATTGTCACCGGAGTCTGATCATCGAGGAAGTGCGGAAGCGGGGAAGAATTACGGTTGAGCACCTGGATCCAGCCGTTGGCCGTTAGCTGGAACCGAGTGAAGTGTGAACAGTGAACCGTAGCCGTGGAGCTCCGCTTCACCGTTCACTGTTCACTGTCAACAGTTCACGTATTTTCCGCCCGTCCGCCCGTCCGCCCGTCCGCCCGTCTGCCCGTCTGCCCGTCTGCCCGTCTGCCCCCTCACTGCTCACCCCGCCCTATATTCCGGCATGATCCGCCTCAGCGTGATCCTGGCCGTCACGGCCATCGCCGCCTGTCGCGGCGAGCGCCCTCCCACGCTGCCTCCGACCGCGGCCGAGCTTGCGCTGGGTCGTGAGCTCGGCCTGGCCGACTCGGCGGTCGCCCTGATCAAGCGGGCGAGCGGGGTGGAGCTGGCGCCGCTGCGCGAGGTGGATTCGCTGGGGGACCCGGGGGCCATCCGCGGATTCGCCTTTGCCGTCGACCCCGGCCAGCGGGGCCATGCGGTGGCCGCCCTCCGCCAGCAACTCGGCCCGAAGTTCACCGTGTTCCGGACCTATGACGGCTTCGACCGGCACCCGGACTCGGTCGGCATCGTGAGCACCACCGACCCGGCCGAGATCGTCCGGATCCGCGGTACCAGCGGCGGGAACTACGACATCGACAACGACAGCGTCGTCGTGCTGGTGAGCGACTGGTCCCGGCGGCTCGGCTTCCGGATCCAGGGCGCCGGCGACGACTGGGTGGAGGGCGCCTTGCCAACGGACCACGTGAACTTCGATTCTCTCGCCGTTACCCTCAACGCGGTGTGCCCGGACGTCGTGACCCAGGGCACCGGAAGCGTGGAAGACCTTGCCCGCGAACTCCAGAGCAGCCACATGCTTTACTGCTGGTGGGATTAACGATGGGAGGATTGGACCATGTGGGGATTGTATGACGATTGTTTCTATCCGTCTGTCCGTCTTCCCGTCTGAAAGTCTTTGAGTCCATGCGCTGCTCCGTGTTCTGTGGTGTGAGCCTCGACGGATTCATCGCCCGCCCCGACGGCGGCCTCGACTGGCTGCCCCAGGCGCCGGAAGAGCACGGCTACACCGCCTTCTTCGATTCGGTGGACCTCCTCATCGTCGGTCGCGGGACGTATGAGACGGTGCTCGGATTCGGGGAGTGGGCCTACGGTTCGAAGCCCGTGTTCGTGCTGAGCCGCAACCCGCTGCGGCCGGCGCCGTCCGGTGCCATTGTCGAGCGACTGTCGGGTGACCCGCAGGACCTCGTGCGCTGGCTCGACCAGCGAGGCTTCAAGCGCGCGTACGTCGATGGCGGCATCACCATCCAGCGCTTCCTGCGTGCCGGGTTGATCGATGACCTCACGGTTACCACGATCCCGGTCCTGATCGGTCAGGGAATTCCGCTCTTCGGCGAGACCGGGCGCGATATCCCGCTGCGGCACGTCGCGACCCGGAGTTTTCCGAGCGGGCTGGTACAGAGCGAGTACCGCGTGAACGGTGAACGGTGAACGGTGAACCGGGAACAGGTGGCGAAAGGAGAACAGCAAATGGATGACCAACGACCGATGGCCAGCGACTCATGACCCGCCCACTCATCATCCCTCCGGGCGCAGCCCACACCGTTACCGCCTTCGGCAGCGCCATCGACTTCAAGCTCGAGGGCAAGGACACCGGCGGAGCGCTCTGCCTTGGCATCGCGACGACTCCGCCGGGCGTCGGCCCGCCGCTGCACGTGCACCAGCAGGACGACGAACTCTTCATCGTGATCGAGGGGGAGCTGAGCTTTCAAACCCCCGATGGCCCCGTCTCGGCGACCGCGGGCACGGTGGTGTTTCTCCCTCGTGGCGTGCCCCATACGTTCCGCAACACTGGTTCGGCTCCGAGCCGTCACTGGGTGCTGACGGCGCCGAGCGGGTTCGAGGCGTTCTACGCCCGGTGCGCCGAACTGTTCGCCAACGGCCCGCCGCCGCCGAACGAGATCGGCGCCATCGCGGCGGAGTACGGGTACCAGTTCCTTGGCCCGCCGCCGAAGGGGTAGATGGCTGCGACATGTAGTCCTGCTTACGGCTTAAGGCTGATGGCTTATGGCCGTAGTTAGATTCCCCGCATGATTTCCACTCCCCGGCTGCTCCTCCGCCCCGCCACCATCGAACTGCTCGACGCCGCCATGCTCGGGCCCCAGGCGCTGGCCGATGCCCTTCGCGCCGAGGTCCCGGATGACTGGCCGCCGGAGTACCTCGACGACCAGGCCCTGGGCTTCACCCGCAATCGGCTGAGCGCCCGGCCCGCGGAAAACGGGTGGTGGATGTACTTCGTCGTGCGCATCGAGGAGGGGCAGGAGCCCAAGCTGATCGGGAGCGGCGGCTACAAGGGGCCCCCGGATGCCGACGGCACCATCGAGATCGGCTACGGCATCGTGCCCGGGGAGCGGCGGCGCGGGTACGCCACCGAGGTCGCGCGCGGGCTGGTGGATCGCGCCCTCGCCCACCCCGGCACGAAGCAC
Source organism: Gemmatimonadales bacterium (assembly GCA_035279705.1). Taxonomy (GTDB): domain Bacteria; phylum Gemmatimonadota; class Gemmatimonadetes; order Gemmatimonadales; family GWC2-71-9; genus DATEHG01. The sequence goes on along the minus strand of DATEHG010000193.1, from coordinate 3,558 downwards.
GTGATCGCCGAGACGATGCCGGAGCTGCTGGGGTCGATCGGCGTGCTGGAGCGCTGCGGCTTCCGGCTCGTCGGTGGCGGCTCCGGACCCGGCGTCATCCGCTACGAGCTCCCGGCCGATGCCATGCTCTCGGCCATGGACCAGACCACGCTGCGCGCCCTGGCCGATTTTCCGGGCCAGCTCGCCGCCCATTTTGCCCTGATTCCCGTCGAATACCGGAGCTGGAAGCCGCAAAGCTGGGACGGGATGCCCAGCGAGCAGTTCACGGCGGTGGAACAGCTGTGCCATGTGCGGGACATCGAGGTGGACGGGTATCACGAGCGGATCCGGCGGGTCCGGGACGAGGAGCACCCCACCCTGGTGTCCCTCGACGGGGAACGGCTTGCCGTGGAGCGGGCGTACTCCAAGGCAAGGCCTGAACAGGTCCTCGCCGAAATCCGGAAGGCCAGGCTCAAGACGCTGGAACTGATTCATGGCCTCACCCCGGCGCAGCTCGAGCGGACCGGGGAATTCGGCGGCTACGGGACGCTCACCCTGAGGAGCCTGATCCACTATCTCTGCAGTCACGACCAGCAGCACCTGTCCGGGTTGCAGTGGCTCTGCGGGAAGATTGGCGCGTCGAAAGTGGCCACAAGCCCTAAGCCGTAAGCCGTAAGCCATAAGCAAACAGCCGAGAAACGCGGTTCCTCTCTCCTTTCTCCTCTCGCCTTTCTCCTAGTCCGCCATGCACCGTACCTCGATCGCGTCGCTCCCGTTCGTCGGCATGTCCCACCAGTTCATCGGTGCCGACCACGACTCCCCCGTCTCGTCCTACTTCGTCAACGCGCCGCCCGGCAGGAGCCCGCCGCTGCACCGCCACCCGTACGACAAGATCGTCTTCGTGCAGGAAGGCCGGGGCCGCTGGACGATCAATGGCGAGCACCACGATGTCGGCCCCGGAGACATCCTGGTCATCAAGGCGGGGGAGATTCACACCTTCGTGAATACCGGCGAGTCGCCGCTCCGGCAGCTGGATGTGCATCTGAGCCCCCGGTTCATTCAGGAGAATCTCGGCTAGACGGCTAGGCAGGTAGACGGGTAGACGGGTAGACGGGTAGACGGGTAGACGGACAGGGCGGGCAGGGCGGACAGGTGAATCGTGAACAGTTGACCGTGAACAGTGAACAGGAGGTGTGAACCTCGGTACGGTTCACTGTTCACCGTTCACTGTTCACGCCGTTCCTGCTAACGGCTAACGGCCAAAGGCCGCCTCTCAGTCACAATCCCCGCCCCGCCATCGTCCCCCAGCAGTTTCCGGACATCCGCCGAGTTTCAGACTGGACCATTCACCCCGCGCCCCCATGCCCAACTTGCTGCTCTCGTCCCTGCCCCTCGCGGCCATCGCCGCGGCGGCGCTCACTCACCCGCCCCGCCCCGCCGCCCCGGCCAAGGTGTCCCTCGACCTCGCCACTCTCCACGCCGCGGCACTCATCTCCCCCCGCCCCTCCGGGGCAGAGACGGACGCGCCTTACCTCCTCGTCTCCATAGCGAATGGACCGGCGGGCCAGGGCTCGAAACTCCCGGCCACAGGCCACTGGACAATCCACCAGGACCAGGCCCTCGGCCAGACCCCCATCACGACGCTCGAACTCAAACCGGGCGAGAACGTGAAGGTCCTCCTCTCCGTGCTCGAAGACCACGATGCCCTCGCCGATGAGAGCGCCACGGCAACCAGCGCCTCGCTCCAGCTCGCCAGCAAGGGGGCGACCACCGACGTGGTGACCGCCGCACTCTCCGGGCTCACGTCCCGGGGCGCCCACCTGCTTGGCTCGGCGACGCTGGTGATCAGCAATGTGAACGGGAAGGTGACCTGGAACTCGCTCGACTGTGTCGCGACCTGCAAGGTGCTGCGCGGACCGGGTGCGGGAGCGGATGTGGGGGCTGCCGCCGTTTCAGGCGTGGTGCAGCTCGAGGGGAGCGGGGCCACCTATCACATGCAGGTGGCGGTGAGTTCTAAGCCTTAAGCCATAAGCTGTAAGCTGTAAGCTGTAAGCTGTAAGCAGGAACTGGTCCGACGCCGAGCGCCTGCGGGGGGAGGTGGTTACTCCCCCCAGAGGCCATGGTGTGGCCGGCTCTGCCGGCGAGGGGAAGCCTCGCCGCCGGACTTCCGGGGCTGGGCGGCAATGGAACCTCCCTGCAGCTCGGAGAATTCCTCAGCGGTGAGCCGGGGCAGCGTGGTATCCGCCATCAGCAGACGGGTCGGCGTCAATTTGTGGTGCGGGCGCTGTTTCATCGGGTCCTGCCTGGTGTCGGGTCTCGAGTCCCGGGCGTTCCCTGGCGCAACACGCACCCGCCGGTCCTCACTCCATCAATCGAGAAAGCCAGGCCTGACCCGACAGTGGCCCTGCCAGTGTCGGCTGAGCGTTTCGGATCGCATACTTTTCTCCAGGTTCAGCGTGAGGCTGCATTGCAGAGAGGGCACCCGAAGGAGGAGCGACCGTGGAGCTCAGGGACATTCCGTTCGAGACCACCGACTGGACTTCATTGCCACCGACCGAACACGCCGGCACCACCGGTTCGGCGACCTGGCGCACCCTCCAGCGAGGCCCGATCCGCATCCGGATGGTCGAGTACTCGCCGGGCTACGCGGCCGACCACTGGTGCGAGAAGGGCCACATCCTGCTCTGCCTCTCAGGATCGCTGCACACCGAGCTGGCGGATGGCCGGCGATTCGTGCTGACGCCAGGGATGAGCTACCAGGTGGCGGACCACGACGCCCCCCACCGCTCGTCGGCGCCGGACGGCGCGCGGTTGTTCATCGTGGACTGATTGGAAGATTCTGGTTCGGTAAGCCGCGGAACTACGCGGAGCACTGCGCGGAAGCACGCGGAAAAGCGAGGAATCTGAACTCGACGCCGGCGTGCAGTTGCCCCTCATGGTGCCCTGCCTGGGGTGACGAAGGGCCGGTAAGGGTCGGGCCGATCCGCGTACTTCCGCGCGTTTCCGCGGCCAGCAGTTCAGGCAGACTGGCGCTTCAACCGCTGCCGCACCGACGCGCTGGTCAGTTCCCGGATCGCATCCTTCCCGACCCACCTTGCGGTAGCATCCTCCGATTGCGCCAGCCGAGTCGCGACAGCCAGTGCCGCCTGGTGCAGGGCCGCGTTGCGCTTGCCGATGGCGCGGAGGGCCATGTTGACCGCCTTCTTGACGAAATGGCGCTCGTCGGTGGCGGCCCGCTCGATGAGCCGCAGTCCCTTGAGAAAGGCGGCATCGGGCGCCGCCTTGTCGTGCACCGAGAGGCTCCAGAGCAGGGCAAAGGCGGTACGCTTTTCGAATTCGGCTTTGCGGGCCGCCCACTTCGGCACCATGGCCCACCGCCTGGGCGCGCGATCGAACAGGACGAAGCATGCCGTATCGCAGATCCCCCAGCTGTCGAACTCCTTGCACCACCGGTCCATCTGCGCCGGGGTGACCAGCTCCGGTTCGTCGATCATCGCCGCGAGCATCCGGGCCTCGTACCAGCCGGACTGCCAGAGCGCCTGAGCGAGCGCGTGGTCAGGCCCGATCTCTTTGGCGAGT
>DATEHG010000192.1:0-16766 GCA_035279705.1 Gemmatimonadales bacterium | reverse complement strand
TGCTGCAGCCCCTCTGGGCTACGGTGCGTGTGGAGGGGCGGCGGGCGGTGTTGCCCGATTCGCTGCTGGGGCGCGAGTTCTACTTCGAGTCGCGGGTCCGGCCGGTCGCACGCCTGCTCACCGCGACCCTCGCCATCGATTCCGCCAACGCGCTCATCGGCCCGCTGGTCGAGACGCTGGTGCAGCGGGGGCGCGCCACCACGGGCTGGTGGTGGTGGAACACCCAGGACTATGCGGCGGCGATCGGCGGTCTGGCGCGCTTCGCCGAATTCCAGCGCAACCAGCCTCCTCGCGGAGTGATGGTAGGTGCCGCAGGCAAAACCCTCCTGGCGAGCGACAACGGGAGCATGAGCCGTGATTCGACCCTGGCGCTCACGGGACTGATCGGCAGTGAGAAGGATGGCGTCCGCCCTCTCACGCTGCGGGTCAGTGCCGGGGCCGGGTCCGCCGCGCCGATCTACTTCTATCTCACGGTCCGCCAGGTCCCGAAGGAACGGCCGGTCAAGCCGGATGACGCCGGCATCCAGGTCGAGCGGTGGTACGAGCGATACACCGATGCCAGGCCCGTTACCAGTATCACCGAAGGCGAACTGGTGCGGGTCCGCCTCCGGGTCACCGTGACGGCCGACCGGGACTTCGTCGTGCTCGACGACGCGCTGCCGGCAGGACTCGAGGCCATCGACCTCTCGCTGCGCACTGAAGGATCGCTGCCCGGACCTGGCGCGGGCGTCCAGGAGCGGCTGCGCTACGGCAACGGCGAGGACGAGGGTGACGAGGAGTACGGGAGCTACTGGTACTACGGCTGGTGGGACGGCGGCTGGTGGAGCCCGTTCGATCATCGTGAGCTCCGGGACGACCGGGTGGTCTACTTCGCCACCGTACTCTGGAAAGGCACCTATTCGGTCAGCTACGTGGCGAGAGCCACGACTCCGGGTGTGTTCGTCCGGCCTCCGGCACAGGCGGAGGAGATGTACAACCCCGCGGTGCACGGCCGGTCGGACGGCGGGCTGTTCACGGTGACGAAGAAGTGAAACGCTCCGCGCTGCTCCGTGCCGCCGGCGTGACGCTGCTGCTCGGCGGGCTGGGCCTGGCCGCCTGGATTGCGACGCCGCCCGACCCGGCGCTCCTGGTACCGGCGCGGGAACAGAGCCTCACGCTGACGGACCGGCACGGGGTGCTGCTGCGTTCCACCCGGTCGGGAGATGGCGGTCTCGCCTCCTGGGTCCCGCTCGACCGGATGGATCCCGACCTGCTCTCGGCGTTCGTCGAACTCGAGGACCGGCGATTCTTCCGGCACCACGGCATCGACTGGGCGGCTGCCGGGCGCGCGGCGTGGGACAATGTGCGCCACGGCGCAATCGTTTCAGGCGCCTCGACGCTGACCATGCAGCTGGCCCGGTTGCTGGTGCCGATCGACCGGAGCTTCGTCGGCAAAGTCGAGCAGGCGGCGTGGGCGTTGCGGCTGGAAGCCCATCTTTCCAAGGCGGCGATCCTCGAGCAATACCTGAACCGGGTGCCGCTGGGGCAGGGCACCAGCGGCGTTGCCGCCGCCTCGGCACTGTACTTCGGTGCGGCGCCCGACCGGCTGAGCCTGGCGCAGGCCGCGACCCTCGCCGGACTCGCACACGCGCCGTCGAGCGACAATCCGTTCGTGTCCCCGAGCAGGGCGCTGCGGCGCCGGGCCGTGGCGCTGGCGCGGCTGGGAGCAGCCGGTCATGCGTTGCCGGAAACGATCCGCCGCGCGGCCGCCGAGCCGCTGATTCCCCACGATGCGGCCCACCCATTCCTGGCGCCGCACTTCACCAGCTGGCTGCTGCAGGCCGAGGATACTTCGGCTTCACCCAGGCGCGGAGTCTGGCGGACTTCCGTCGATCTCGATCTCCAGCAGGCCATCGAGGCCGAGGTGCGGCATACCGTCGACCTCCTGCGAGACAAAGGCGGGCGGCAGGCCGCGGCGGTGGTGCTGGACAACCGGAGCGGTGAGGTGCTGGCGTGGGTGGGCAGCCCCGATTTCTGGGCTGACACGGCCGGCCAGGTGGACATGGTGGTTTCACCTCGGCAGCCGGGCTCGGCGCTCAAGCCTTTCCTCTATGGGCTTGCGTTCGACCGCGGCGCCACTCCGGCGACCGTGCTCGCCGATGTGGCGACGACGTACCAGACCGCCAGCGGTCCGTACCATCCGCGCAACTACGACCGGTCATTCCATGGTCCAGTGCGGGCCCGGGAGGCGCTCGCCAGTTCCTACAATCTCCCGGCCGTGGCGCTGGCCGACCGGATCGGCTTCGGCACCCTGCTTCATGGACTCAGGCAGGCGGGATTCACCTCGCTCGATCGCAGCGCCGAGTTCTACGGACTCGGCCTCGCGTTGGGCAACGGCGATGTGACGCTGCTGGCGCTGGCCAATGGCTACCGGGCGCTGGCCAACGAAGGGAGCTGGTATCCGTATGCCACGGACGCCCAGGCGCCGGGCACCGGCCCGTCAGGCGCACCGGTTCGGGTCATCTCGGCCGCGTCAGCGGCCCAGGTGCTCGATGTCCTGGCCGATGCCGATGCGCGGATCCCGGGGTTCGGCCTCAACACCCCGTTCGATTTTCCCTTTCGTACCGCAGCCAAGACCGGGACGAGCCGTCACTTCACGGACAACTGGGCGGTCGGGGTCACCGAGCGGTTCACGGTGGCGGTGTGGGTGGGCGACTTCAGCGGACGTCCCATGCAGGGTGTGAGCGGTGTTTCCGGTGCCGGGCCATTGCTCCACCGGGCCGTGCTGGTCACCGCGGCGCGGTACGCACCGGGAACCTTGCCGAGCCCGAGCGAGGCAGGGCTGGTTCGGGCGCGGATCTGCCGGGTATCGGGACAACTGGCCACCGGCCGGTGCCCGGCGACGGATGAATGGTTCAAAGCCGGCACCGCGCCGACCACGCTCTGCGACTGGCACCTGGAGGACGGGGTGCATCTTCCCGTTGAGTATGCGGACTGGGCTGGGAGAAGGGATGAACCGGTGCCCGGTCCTCTGTCCCCTGTCCCCCCCGTCCCGACCGTCGGGCGGGACGAGACGGCCGAATTTCGAATCGTCTCACCTCAGTCAGGTGACCTCTACCGGATTCCCCCCGGGGTCGAATCACGCTACGCGACGCTGGGATTGAAGGCTGCCGGCGGCCGGAGTGGCGAGGTGCGCTGGCTCGTCGACGGCCAGCCACTTTCCGGTTCCCGCTGGGTGCTGGCCTCGGGCCGCCACCAGATCAGGGCCGTGGCCCGCAGCGGCGAAGCTGCCACCGTTTCCATCGAGGTCGAGTAGCCGATGATGATGCCCACCCGTCCACTGGGGAAAGACGGCCCGATGATCAGCACCCTTGGATTCGGTGCCTGGGCCACGGGTGGCGGGGATTGGGCTTTCAGCTGGGGACCGCAGGACGACGCCGATTCGATCCGGGCGATGCACCGTGCGGTGGAGCTTGGCGTCACCTGGATCGATACCGCCGCCGTGTACGGCCTCGGCCACAGCGAAAAGGTGGTCGGGCAGTTTCTCAAGCAGTTGCCGGCCGGCGACCGGCCGCTGGTATTCACCAAGTGCGGGCTGATCTGGGACGATGCCAACCGGATGGCGGCGGCGGAGCGGGTGCTCCGGCCCGCCTCGATCCGCAAGGAATGTGAGGCATCGCTCCGCCGTCTGGGCGTCGAGCGCATCGACCTGTATCAATTTCACTGGCCCGACCAGACGGGCACGCCTGTCGAGGACAGCTGGGACGAGATGACCCGGCTCATCCACGAGGGGAAAATCCGCTGGGCCGGGGTATCAAATTTCGATGTACCGCTGCTCGACCGGGTGGAGAAGCGGCGCCATGTCACCTCGCTGCAGCCCCCGTTCTCGATGATCCGCCGGGACGCGATGCAGGAGCTGCTGCCCTGGTGCGATGATCATGGCAGCGGCGTGATCTGCTACAGCCCGCTGCAGGCGGGGATTCTCACCGACCGCTTCTCCAGGGCGCGGGTCGAGGCGATGGCTTCCGACGACTGGCGGCGCAGCAGCGGGCACTTCAAATCGCCGCAGCTGGAGCGCAACATTGCGCTGCGGGACGCGCTCAAGCCGATCGCGGCCCGCCATGGGGCCACGGTCGCCGCCGTGGCGCTGGCCTGGGTGCTGCAGGTGCCGAGTGTGACCGGTGCGATCGTCGGCGCGCGGTCGGCCGAGCAGGTGGACGGGTGGGCCGGCGGCGGGGCGCTGCGGTTGAACGAGGGAGATCTGGCCGAAATCGATGCGGCCATAAGCCATAAGCCGTAAGCCATAAGCAGTCGGCCGTAAGCTTAAAGCTTACAGCTTAAGGCTTATGGCTCAGTCCCGGTGCTGTCCGCACGTCGCACTTCGCGACTTGTCGAATCCGCCGCCCGCATCGCGGCACCCACCGCCTGGTGATTGGGTACCTTGGAGTTCGCGATCACGCTGTCCGTTTCCCGTTCCGTACGGCCCGTTGAGGCCTTCTTGTCTTCCTTCGCGCCGCCGCACGCGGCGAGCGCCAGCACTACCAAGCAGAGAGGAATGCGCCGCATGATTGGCTCGGGAGTCAGGATGCAGAAGAATAGCTGGAGGCGACAGGCCGGCGCAGGACTGGCCGCCGCTCTCCTCGCAGCCGGCCCGGTCGCCGGCCAGGCGCGCGATCCCGGAGCGCTGGTGGAGCGCCTGACGTCGATGACGGCCGTCAGCGGCTACGAACAGACGCTCACGGATTCGCTGCTTCGCCTGATTCCCGGAACCAGGCGGGACCGTGCGGGCAACGTGGTACTGGTGCTGGGCAGCGGCGAGCCGCGCCGGCTCGTGGCGTGCGGCGTCGATGAACCGGGGTACGTCGTCGGCGCCGTGCGGGATGATGGCTGGCTCACCCTCAAGCGGGTGGCATTCAGTTCCGATCCGCTGGTGGATCAGCAGCTGGAGGGGCAGCGGATCACGGTGTTCGGCCGGAGCGGCCCGGTGCCCGGCGTGGTCGCGGTGCGCTCGACCCACCTGGCCCGGGGCCGCAGTTCGGCGGACGATCCATTCTCCGTCGATGGCGCCTATGTCGACGTCGGGGCGGCCAGCCCGTCGGAAGTCGACAAGCTGGGCATCGGGGTGCTCGCCCCGGTGGCGCTGACCAAGCGGCCGCACCGTTACGGGACCGATCTGCTGGCGGCGCCCGGCGCGGGACGCCGGGCGGCCTGTGCGGCGCTCGCGTCCTCGGCGATCCGCACGCACAACGTCAGCGGTCAGACCGTGGTGGCCTTCACGGTGGAGGAGCTCTTTACCCGCCGGGGCCTGCTCAGCGTCGGCAACATGATGGGGCCGTTCGCCCAGACCTATCTGGTCGGTGCGGTGTCGAGTCCGGCGCGGGGCCTCGTCATCACCACCGACACGGCAAGCCGGAACCCGTCCCTGGGCGCCGTGACCCGCTGGTACCTGCCGGTGCGCTACCAGGGGTCGCCGGTGGAGACGGTTTCTCTGGAAGATGTCGTCAACCTGTCGGGGCGCATCGATGGCCTGCTGGAGAAGAAGCCATGAGGAGCACGCGTGCGGCTCTCGCCGCGCTGGGCGCGGCCCTCGTTCCCGGTCTCCTGGCCGCCCAGGTTCCGCCGCCGCCCTCGGCGGCGCTGACGGCTCAGCGGATCGCCGAAGCGGAGCCCATCCTCTCCTCGCTGGTGGAGAGCTACGGCGTCTCGGGCATGGAGGGGCCGGTGCGGGACCTCGTGCAATCCCTGCTGCCGGCCTGGGCCAAGGCAGAGACCGATACCGCCGGCAATCTGCTGATTCGCGCCGGCACCGGGGATCCGCTGGTTGTCTTCGTCGCGCACATGGACGAGATCGGTTACCGGGTCACGGCCCTGCGGGAGGATGGCTCTCTCGATGTGGAGCGGCAGGGCGGCTTCTACCCGTCGCTCTACGAAGGACGCCCGGCCCTCGTGCATACGGGAGCGCGGAGCGTGCCCGGCGTCTTCCGCCCGAGGGATACGGACACCTCCGCGAGCGCCGAGGAGCGCGCTCGGGGGGCGAAGCGGACGCCGCCGCCGCTGCGGGTGGATGTCGGGACGACCTCCCGCGCCGCGACCGAAGCGATGGGGATCCGTGAAGGCAGCACGGTCACGATGCCCAAGTCCTACCAGCGCCTGGCCGGCAGCCGGGCTACGGCTCGGTCCTTCGACGACCGGGTCGGGTGTACGGCCCTGCTGCTGGCGTTGCGGCGCATCGATCCCAAGCGGCTGCGCCACGAGGTGCTGTTCATCTTCTCGGTGCGGGAGGAGACGGGACTCGATGGCGCCCGCGTCGCCGCCGCGGCACTCGGCACGAAGCCCGTCCGGGTGCACGCCGTCGACACCTTTGTTTCCGCCGACTCCCCGCTGGAATTGCCCAACTTCGGCTTGGCCCCGCTGGGGCTCGGTGCGGTGGCCAGGGCGCTGGACAACAGCAGCGCCACACCGCCGGCGTACCTCGATACCCTCCGGATCATTGCCCGCAGCCGGACCATTCCGCTGCAGGTGGGGGCTACCAACGGCGGCAACGACGGCTCCACCTTCGCGCCTTACGGCGTGCCGGATGTAGCGCTGGGGTGGCCGCTGCGGTACAGCCATTCGCCGGCCGAGGTGGTCGATCTGAAAGACGTGGTGGCGCTGGCCGAAATGGTGCAGGCGGCGGCGGAGGCGTGGTGAGACGGAAAACGGCCGTTAGCCGGTAGCTGAACTGCGCAGAAAAGCGAAAAGAGAAAGGGGAAAGCTCGCGGGGAAGGTGTGATTCCCCTTCGCCTTTCGCCTTTCTCTTTTCTCCTGCGGTTTACCAGTTAATCCAGTACGACGCCTTGATCAGGAAGGTGTTCATCGGGTGCAGCTGGAAGAGATCGTGGTAATTTCCCCCGAAATTCTTGTCCCCTTCGATGGTCGTGAAGTCGCTGCGCCCCTGGTTCCAGACCAGGAATAGAGTGGAGCCGCGGCGGTATTCCCAGCGGAACACCACATTCGAATTGAACTGCTTGAAGTTGAAGCCGCCGGGGTTGTTGGTGATCGCCGTGTCGCCATACACCTTGTAGCGGTCGTCGTAGGCGTCGGCGCGGGGCTGGTCGAGCTCCCGGATGTTGCTGTAGGTGCCCTTGGACACGTACGGCTGGGCATAGATCTGCAGCGAGGCGGTCCGGGAGAAGGTGTAATCCAGCCGGAAGGTGAAGCTCAGGGTCTGCTGATCGAGGTGCGCAAAGGTGTAGTGCAGATTGTCGAGCGAGTCGGTGTAGTTGTTGAACCACTGCGCATCACTGACGTTCTTGTTGTACGAGGCGCTGATGGAGGTATTGAACCGGCTCGAGATCTTGAAGTCCAGTTCCGGGTTCACGTTGAAGTTGTGGCTCCGGCCACCGTCGCCGATGAAGCCGTTGAATCCGATAAACGGCACCAGCCGCTGCCGCCCATCCCCCTCGATGAACATCCAGGGAGAGGCATAGAGGTCCTGGCGGATCGCCGGCCCGCCCCGGGCGCAGCGGTCGCAGAAGGTGCTGCCCAGCTGGCCCAGGGTGCCGCCCAGGTGGAGCCACCAGCGATTGTTGAACTGGGCATGCACGTTGGTGTTGAACGCCCGCTCGGTAGGGAGGCCGGCCGTGGACCACCACTGCCACCAGTTGAAGTTCCACTGGACGCTCTGGTACAGCGAGGTGGGCTTGCGCCACTTGAGCATGAACCAGTTGCTCCAGCTCTGCTGGTCGGCCTGGAGCAGGAAGCCCATGTCGTTCACTTCGAAGCCGGGGGAGCGGCGCGAGTACGAGGTCTCGAAGTGGGTGCGATCGCCGCTCACCTTGCCGAAGCGGATCTCCTCCGCGTCGCCGGACATGGTCGTGGCGGTGGAGTCGACCCGGAGGACACCGTCCGGCCGCTGGTAGAGATGCACCGGATCCTGCTGCGCCAGCAGGATGGCCTCGGGCGTACCGGCTACGCGGCTCAGGTCGAATGAGCCCGAGATCTCGTAGTGATCCTTGAACAGCCGGTGGCGGAAGTCCGCTGCCGCGGTGTAGGCGCTCTGGCGGAGCAGGGTATCGGTCCACTGGTCGAGGGAGCGGTTGACCGCGCTCACCATCGCCCCGAACGCTCCTTCGCCGCCCTTCGCCTCCTGGGACAGCCGCACCAATGCGTAGTTCGTGGTGGGCTCGATCGTGGCGCCGCTCACCCCGGTCTCCCGCTGCGTGACCGCGTCCAGCACGCCGAGGGCCAGGCCGCCCGGCAGCCGGCCGGTGATCTTGGCGGCGCCCAGGATCGTGGTGGCGGTCGGAGAGGATGCATCGCCATAGTGATCGGACAGCTGCGGCGCCCGCCCGATCCGGCGGGAGTAGAACATGTTCTCGCCGTTGCAGTTGACCGCACTGCAGTTGATACCCCAGTCGAACACGCCCTTGCCCTCGACGAAGAAGGGGCGCCGCTCCGGGAAGAAGGTCTCGAAGGCCGAGAGGTTGAGCACCGACGGGTCGGCTTCGACCTGGCCGAAGTCGGGATTGATCGTCGCGTTGAGCGTGAGGTTGCTGGACAGGCCGTACTTGACGTCGCCACCGGCGGTGATGTCGGTCGGGTGGGAGTAGCTGCCGTCCGCCTCCTGGCGGGTTTCGTTCTTGACCACGACATACGGCGTGATCTCGGCGCGGTGGGGGCTGGCCAGGCTGTCCAGCCCGGTCAGGTCTCCGAACTGCGAAACGAATCCCACCTTGGACTGGCGGATCAGGGGCCAGCTCGAGGCTTCGGTAAAGCGCTCGATCGAACGCCACAGCGCAAAGCCGAAGGTGCCGGTGCCCGATCCCGCGGAGTACTTGAGCTGCGACAGGGGAATCCGGTACTCGGCGGTCCAGCCCAGCGAGTCGACCTGGGTGCTCACGTCCCACACCGCGTCCCAGGCGCCATCCTCGTTGCCGTCCTGATAGATGGCGTAGTCGGCCTTCACCCCCACCGGATTCACCGCGAACTCGTAGCCGGTGCGGCGATCGTGGAACCCGTCGATCATCACGATCAACTGGTCGGAATCGGTCTGGTTGTCCCGCCGGGAGAGGAGACGGACGATGCTGTCGGGATGGGGATCGAAGGCGCGGATGAAGACGTAGAGGTTGTGCTCGTCGTAGGCCACCCGTCCCTCGGTCCGGAAGTGGGGGTCCGCCCCCTCCTTCGGCCGGACGACGAGGAAACCGCCGATGACCGGCGCCGCCTTCCAGACCGGATCGTCGTCCCGGCCATCCAGAACGGGGGGTGTTTCGGCGCGAACGGCCCGCGCCACGCTGGCCACGGGCCTGAGGGTGCTGGTGTCCTGCGCCGCCGGGACCTGCAGGGCCACGAGCAGGCCCAGTGCCGCTGCAATCACGTGGTCTACTTTGGAGGTATTGGTCCTCTTAGACGGTGCCGGACCCTCCAAGGTTGCATCCGGCGGGGGGCGCGGGCGTTACACCTCCTCTGACCTCCCTGGCACGGGCCAGCGGAGCCGGTCCGACATCCCGGCGGCCGCAAACCCCTTCTCGATATCGGCCCTGGACTCCGAGAAGTGGCGCCACCCCTCGAAATGCACCGGGACAATCATAGCCCGGGGGAACGCCCGCGCCGCCTTGACTCCATCCTCCGCGGTCATGGTCAGATGGGCCGGGCCTGCCGCCGCCACCCGCGCCGCCCCCATGAACAGCACCGCGAGGTCCGGGTCAAACCGGCGGGCAACCTCTTCGACGCCTTCGTACCACACCGTGTCGCCGGAGACATAGATCGTGCGGTCATCGCACTTGAGCAGGAAGCCGATGACCGGACCTCGATCTCCGCCGGCGGGCCCGTGACGGCAGGGAGTCGCCGTGATTCGCAGCTGCGGCTGGTGGGGCGCCTGCAGCGCCACCGACTGCCACGCCTCGAGTCCCTTCGCTCTGCCGCCGAGGCGGCCCGCTCCTGCGACGGTGGTAATGATCCGGCTCGCCGCGGTCGCGGAGAGGCGGCCGGCGGCGTCGAAGTTGTCCGCGTGATGATCGTGACTCAGCAGCACGGCATCGATCGCGTTGATCAGCTCGGCGCTGACGGCGGGGTCCTGCGTCTTGTACAGCGTCGAGGCCGGGCCGTGGTATTCGCCCCCGGCAGGATCGAAGGTGGGGTCGGTAAGCAGCCTCAGGCCCGCCAGCTCGAGGAGGATGGTGGGCCCCCCGATGTAGGTGAGGCGCACGGCGGTCATGACAGCGGGGCCCCCACGGCGCGACGGATCCGCGCGATCTGCGCCAGGTGCACCAGGTCATGGCCGCCGTACATGCGGATCATGTAGCCGAGGCTCTCGTTGCCGCGCTCCGAGTGCACCATGTGCCGTGCGAAGTCGGCAGGGGTGGCCCGGCCGATGAGCCGCAGATTGGCGGCGCGGAGCCGGGCGAAATCCTCGACGGCCGCTTCCCAGTCACTTTCTTCGTAGTGGAGCCCGCTGGCCCAGGCATCCTGGTCGTAGCCCGGCAGCGGGGGCCCGTCGTGCGCCAGCACCATGCGGAACCGGAAGCCGCCGACCAGCTCGGCGTCGGCGAGGTGCTGTACCACCTGGCGCACCGACCACTTCCCGGGCGCTTCCGCCCGGCCCATCTGTGACGGGGAGAGTCCGGCCACGGCCTTGCGCAGCGCCGCGGGGGTGGCGCGCATCGATTCGACCGGATCACGGTCGCCGAGCGCCTGGAACAGGGTAGCGACGTAGGCCTGGAATGGGCCGGGAGCCGCGGCGGCAGGGGTGAGTTCGACCATCGACCGAATCCTCCATGCAGGGTCCGGAAGATACTGCGAAGACCGCTCAGCGGCCTCCGCCGTGGAGCAGTCCCTGCCGGACCCGCAGCGCCCTGGCCGAGGCCGTCGAGTCGAACAGCAGGCGAGTATCGGTCCGGTCGACCAGCATCACCTTGACGGTGAGGGTCATGGGCTGGCCGGCGCGGCGGATCTCGACCGGGAATGACTCGCCATCCCGGCCGGCCCACGTGTGGCGGAAGGTGTTCATGTTGAGGTCGTTCTTGTACGGCACACCGCCCAGGACGAGAACAGTGTCGCCCACCTGCCCACCGGCCGCGGCATAGGGACCACCCTCGACCACGCCGGTGATTCTCAGGCCGGTCGTGTCGCCCATCGTGTTGATACCCAGCCTGGGCACCCGGCTCTTTTCACTGATGAGCTTGAGGCCGGCGAGGGCCAGCACCGAATCGAGCGGCAGCGGCTCGGACGCTTCGACGTAATGCCGGCTGAACTCGGCGAAGGAGCGGCCGCCGGCGTTCCGGCTCACCGCCGCCCAGAACTGCTCGTTGGTGAACCCCTTCCCCTGCTTGTAGGTCGACTGGTAGAGCGAGCGCATGACACCGTCGAGCGAGCCGGCGTTGTCGCTGGCATCACGGATCTGGATATCGAGCAGCAGGCCGACGATCGCGCCCTTGTCGTAGTAGAGCATGTCGGTGCCGTCCAGCGGATGCACCCAGACCGCGAGCGAGGCATCCTCGACGGAGACCGGCGGAGAGTTGGTGAAGGTCAGGATGTGCCCGACGGTGTTGTCCGCCCACGCCGTCGAGTCGATCGCGCCGCCGCGCACCTCGGCCAGGTCGGCGTAGTAGTCGCTGAAGCCCTCGCTCACCCAGAGCAGCGTGGTGGGGTTCTCGCGATTGTAGCGGTAGGGCACCATGTCGGCGGGGCGGAGCCGCTTCACGTTCCAGGCGTGGAAGATTTCGTGGGCGACGACGTTGGCCAGCCCGGGCGAGCTCACGAACCCCCGAAAGTAGAGGCCGAGGTTGGAGCTCTGGTGCTCGAGCGCCGTGGCGCCGCCGAACGTCGGCGGAAAGCCCAGGAAGACCGTGTAATTGTCCCACGGTGTTTCACCGAACACGGCGGATTCGGCGGGGATCACCTTCTTGAGCGCGTCCCACATCGCGTCCCGGTTGGTGCCCGAGAGATGGCCCGCAGGCCACGAAGCCATCCGGGTCCACTTTCCCGAGATCTGGGCGCTGTCGAGATCGAATCGGCCGATGTAGAACGGCATGTCGGCCAGATCGTGATAGTTCTTCTCGCCATAGGTGCCGGCGGCGCCGGCCGGGTGCATTCCGGTCGCGATGCGCCAGCCCGGCTGGGTGTGCACGGTGACCGTGGCGGGGAAGTCGAGGGGCCCGCCTTCCGGAAAGAGGAAGACGTTGGTGCCGTTGACGAACAGGAAATCCGGCGCCGACCAGGAGGACGAGGTCTGCAGGGTATCGGCCCGGAAATCGAAGGTGACGGTGACGGTTCCCTTGCCGGCAGGACGGACGCGCCAGGTGTCGAAGTCGTAGCGGTCGGTGAGGACGGGCTTGCCGTCCATCGTCGCGGCGAAATGGGAAACCCGCCGGGCGAAGTTGATCAGGTCGTAATGCCCCGGGGCCCAGGCCGGAATCGAGAGCAGGACCGGGGCCGTGCCGGCGACGTCCATGGTCATCGCCATCCGGATGTTCCGGGCCGCGGCGGTGGTGCTGTCGAAGGTCAGGTCGTAGTGCACCTTGCTGATCGGCGCGGACACCGGCGCCTGCGCGGCAAGGGAAGGGGCGGCGGCCGGCAGCAGGGCGGCGGATAGCGTGACCAGCAGAGAAGCGCGCGGCATCAGGGGCCTGGGCTTGGACGGGTGGATGAAATGGGTCCGGGACTCCGGGGTAGACGGACCCGGGGTCCGAAAGGTTGCGAGGCGGCGCGATTCGCAACAGTTGCCCCGATGGGGAATCGCGCGGAAATTGGAATCCGAGGCGCAGGCAGGGCGCATCCCCGACGAGGAAGGCGGAGCGGCATGGCACCCCCCAAAGGCAAGAAGGCCACCGGACCCTGGAGTTCGAGAAAGGGGAAGGCCGTCAACCCCAAGGCGCCCACCGGCTCCGGCGGAATCGGGACCTTCAAAGGCGCGGCACCCATCAAGCAGGACCGGAAACCGGATCGGCCGCTGGCCCACCCCGATTCACCGGTGGGCCGGAACACCGCCCCGATCGATTCGGCCCGGGACACCTCCGTGCCGCCACCTCCTGCGCTCGACATGCGGGCCATGATGAAGGAGCGCGGCGAGAAGCTGGTCGGCCAGCGCGTCATCGGGGACGGGGAATGCTACGCGATGGTCGACATCATGCTCACCGAGGGCGGGGCAAAGACGGCGCACGATTTCGGCAAGATCACTACGACGGCCGACTACAAGTGGGGCAAGCTGATCCCCTTGAGCGCCGTCCAGCCCGGAGACGTGCTGCAGTTCCGCGACCACGTCATCGTGCTTACGACCAAGATTTCAATCAAGGGGACTCAGACTGATGGCCGGCTCTTTACTCAGCCCGGCGCCGTGACCGAGACCTTGAAACGGGGTCACCACACCTCGGTGGTCCTGGCCGTCAATCCCGATGGCAGCCTCGAGGTGGCGGAGCAGCACGTGCTGGATCATACCACCGACAAACTGTCGACGACCATCCGCAAGAATACGCTTTACATCAAAGATGGCACCAGCACGAACACCATCAAGACCACCAAGGACGGGGCCAAAGTGGAGATCACCACGACGATGTCATGGAAGGTCAAGGGAACGATCTGGCCGTATCAGCCGCTGGAGAAGTAGAGGCGGCCGGGGGGGCAGTGCTTGGTGAACAATGAACAGTGAACAGTGAACCGTTAACCGTTCACTGTTCCCCGTTCACCTGCTCCTCACGCCTTCTTCACCAGCCGGATGATGTAGAGCAGCAGCATGGCGCCGATCGTGGCCACGATCAGCGAGCCGATCAGCCCGTACGCCGAAAGCCCCAGCAGGCCGAACACGAACCCGCCCAGTTCGGCGCCGACAACCCCGATGACCAGGTCGCCGAGCAGGCCGAATCCGCCGCCGCCCATGAGCTTGCCCGCCAGCCAGCCGGCGAGGAGACCGATGATGAGGAACCAGAGGAGCGACATGGAGAAGCCTCCTGGAAGAGGGGGTGCTGTCGAATCTACCCCAGTGCGCGGGCGCGGGGCAGGCTGACGGCGAAACGAGCGACGCCGGCGGACGATGCGGCCCCGCCGGCGTCTGCTGCTCCCGCTCCCCCTCAGGCGTTCCTCATTCGTACCGCAGCGCGTGCATCGGATCCACCTTCGAGGCCCGGCGTGCCGGCAGGTATCCGGCAGTCGCCGCCACCACTACGAGCACCAGGCAGGACAGGGCAAAGACCACGGGATCGTGGCCCTCGAGGCCATAGAGCAGTTTCTTCGCTCCCATACCCACAAAGATGGCGCCGAAGATGCCCACTGCGCCGCCAATGGCCAGCATCACGCCCACCTGGCGCATGACCATGCCCTGGACCTGGGCCGAATCCGCGCCCAGCGCCATCCGCACCCCGATTTCGCGGGTGCGCTGCTCGACCGTGTAGGCCAGCACGCCGTAGAGGCCGATGGCGGCGAGCAGCGTGGCCAGGGTGGCAAAGCAGGTCGAGAGCATGCTGATCATCCGGTCCAGGAAGATGTTGTCCCTGATCTGGTCCGGCATCGTCCTCAGGTCTTCGACCGGAATGCCGGGATCGAGCCGCTTCATGATCGTCGGGATCTCGTGCAGGATCGTGCCCGAGGGTCCCGAGGTCCGCACGTAGAAGGAAATGGAGCCGGCGTCCGTGTACTGCTCCCAGGGCACGAAGAAGACCGGCGGGATCGTGTCCTTCACGTCGCTGTACTTCGAGTCCTGCACCAGGCCCACGATCTGGATGTTGAGCGAGTCGGGGCCGCTCATCGACATGAACTTGCCCACGGCGTCCTTGCCGAGGTTGAACTTCCTGGCAAAGGTCTCGTTGACGATGGCCACCCTGCCGGTGCCCTGGCGGTCCGCCTCGGTGAATTCGCGGCCGGCCAGGACCGGGATCCCCAGCATGCCGAAGTAGCCGGCGCTCACCTGGTTGAAGCGGGAGTTGTTGTCGACGTCCGGCCCCACCGGGAAGCCCTGCACGTTCACGTCGGTGCCCCAGTTGTTGCCCGCGATGAGCCCCACCAGCGAAGCGGTGACCCCGGTGACGCCGGGGGTCTGCCTGAGCGTTTCGGCCAGCCGTTCATAGAGCAGCTTGGTCCGGATCGAGTCGTAGCCGCTGCGATCGGGGGAGATGCCGAAGGTGACGACATCGTCGATCTTCACCCCGAGGTTGACCCGGCTCACGTTGAGCAGGCTCTTCATGAAGAGGCCGGCTGAAATGAGCAGCGCCGTGGCCAGCCCGATCTGGACGGTGACGAGGGTCGCGCGGAAGCGAGCCGCGCCCCGATGTGCCGAAAGCTGGCCGGCGCCGGAGCGGATCGAGGTGATCAGGTCGGCCCGGGTGCTGTGCAGCGCCGGGAACATGCCGAACAGAACGCCGGTCACGACCGAAAGCACCCCGGTGAATACGACCACCGGCGTCTGCAGCACGAAATTGACCGACAGGATCCCGTCCGCAGGCATGAGGCTGGCAATGCCGCTCAGCGTCCACTTGGCCACGAACAGGCTGGCCACGCCGCCCATCAGCGCCAGCAGCACCGATTCCGTGAGCAGCTGTACCATCAGCTGGCCTCGGCTGGCGCCGAGCGCGAGGCGGACGCCCATCTCGGTGGCCCGGCCGGCGCCGCGGGCCAGGAGCAGGTTGGCGATGTTGGCGCAGGCGATGAGCAGCACGACGCCGGTAACCGCGAACAGGAGAATGAGCGGCGTCCTCGCTTCCTTGTGGACCGAGCTCTGGCCCTGGAAGCCGGGCGTGACGTCGATCGACTTGGTCTTGAACTGGGCCATCCGGGTGTCGCTCATGCCCTGCTGCAGCGGCACTTCGACGTCGTTGATGATGGGATGGTAGAGCCCGTCGAGCGCGCTCTTCGCCTGCACCAGGGTGACGCCCGGCTTCATCCGGCCGAAGAGGTAGGCCCAGTAGCTCCGGCGGTTCTCGAAGCCGGTCCACCCCGGCGTGATCAGCCCGTGCATGGTGAGCGGCACGTACACCTTCGGCTCGCCGCCGAGTGTGGTGCCGGTGAATCCCTTGGGGGCGACACCGATGATGTTCATCGATTGCCCGTTGATGATCAGCGTCTGGCCCAGCACGCCGGGATCGCCGCCGAAGCGGGTCAGCCAGTAGTCGTAACTCAGCACGGTAACGAAGCCGCCGCCGATCTTCGCGTCATCCTCGGGGCCGATCAGGCGCCCGATGGCCGGCTGGATCTGCAGAGTCGAGAAGTAGGAGCCGGACACCATCGTCCCGTTGCCGGTCGAGGGTTCGCCCTTGTACGACAGCGAGGCGCCGAAGCCGCGGTGGGCTGCAAGGCCGGTGAGGACGGTCTGGCGCTGTTCCAGGTCGCGGAACATCTGGTAGCTGAAGACGACGTCGCAGTCACCCGCCTGGCTGCAGGACTGGCTGCCCGGCTTGGGGCCCGGTGCGCCGAGATTGATCAGCTGGTAGGGATTGGGCACCGGCAGCGGCTGCAGCAGCATCTGATCGAACAGTGAGTAGATCGCCGCGTTGGCGCCGATGCCGAGGGCCAGAGAAAGGATGGCGATCCCGGTGACGAACGGGGTCTTGAACAGCGTGCGCAGCGCCAGCTTGAGGTGTCGCATCGGCAGTTCCGGATCGGGGTCTGCGGTGAACGGGCAGCTGTCGGGGGGCTCGAGCCGGGATCCCCTTCAGGCGCCATGAGTTTCGACAACGGGAACCGGCCGCGAGGCCGGTCCCGCTGGTACGGGACCAGGGACGACCATGTTTCAACTTGTGCCGTCAGTGGGCCGGCGTGAGGAAAGCCCCTGTCGGACGGGGGCTTAGACAGCGCTGAAGCGAGGAGGGTTGCGCGGGGTA
>DATEHG010000191.1:0-17983 GCA_035279705.1 Gemmatimonadales bacterium | reverse complement strand
CATTGATCTGCCCCTCGCAGTTGTCTAGCTTCGGGCAATGTTCTGCTCCAGGTGCGGGACCGAGGCACCAGATGGGACACCGACTTGTCCCAGCTGCGGGCTCGACATGCGCGTCACGACTCCCGCGCAAGCGATCGCGAGCGCGGAGGTCACGGAACTCGAAGTCGTGACCGAGGCCATCGGGGGCGAGTACGAGATCCTGGAGGAGCTGGGCCGGGGCGGCATGGCCATCGTCTACCGTGCCCGCGAGCGCCAGCTCGACCGCGAAGTCGCCATCAAGGTCCTGCCGTTTTCCCTCGCGTTCGACGCCGAGTTCGTCGAGCGGTTCCAGCGCGAGGCCCGCACCGCGGCGCAGCTCGAACACCCCAACATCATCCCGATCTACCGGGTCGGCCGCATCGGCCGGGTCATCTTCTTCGTCATGAAGTTCCTCCGGGGGAGCTCGCTCTCCCGGACCATCGGCGAGCGGCCCCGGCTTCCCCCCAGCGAGATCAAGCGGCTGCTCACCGAGGTGGGGAACGCGCTGGGCTACGCGGCCAGGCGCGGCATCGTCCACCGCGACATCAAGCCCGACAACATCATGTTCGACGAATTCGGCCAGTGCGTGGTGGCCGATTTCGGCATTGCCAAGGCGGCATCGGGCCAGAAGCTGACCGGCACCGGGATGTCGATCGGCACGCCGCACTACATGAGTCCCGAGCAGGCGCGGGCCCAGGCCATCGACGGCCGGAGCGACATCTACAGCCTCGGCGTCGTGGCGTATCAGTGCCTGACCGGGCAGGTGCCGTTCGACGGCGAAGACAGCTTTGCCATCGGGTACAAGCACATCATGGACCCGGTGCCGATCCCGACGCTGGCCTCGGCGGAGGAGCGGCGGCTGTTCGAAGTGATCCGCAAGATGCTGATGAAGGATCCGGCCGAGCGGTTCCAGGACGCAGACGAGCTGATCCGGGCGCTCGAGGGGCAGCCGATGACGTCGTCGGCCCAGCGGCCCCCCGCCACCATTGGCAGCGGACCTCGACGGGCCAGCTTGTCGATGCAGCCCACGGCCCCGATGCCGGGCGTTCCCACGCCGAGCGGCAGCAACGCCGGGATGTCGGACTCGGCGCGGCGTTCGGTGGTACGGCGCTCCCCGGCCAATCAGCCGAGCAGCCGGGGGTGGCTGCTGCCGGTGATCATCCTGCTCGGGCTGCTCGGCGGGTGGATGATCTTCCATAACCGGGGCAGCAGCGCGAGTCCCAAGCCGGCACCGCCGGCGCCGGACACCAGCACCAGCTCCGTCACCCCGTCGGATCCCGACACCATGCGGTTGAATGATTCGCTGCTGGCGGCCGGGACCGCGGCCCGCGCTCCTGTCGACACCCACCGGGTGCCCGCGATCCCACCGGCGACGCATCCGGCCGGTCCCGATTCCGGGAGCCTCAGGGTCATGGGCCTGCCGCCGGGCAGCATCGTCATGGTGGACGAACAGCCGAGGGTGCAGTCGACCATCAAGCTGCCCTCCGGGGCGCATGTCCTGGGCATCACGGCGCCTGGTCACGAGTTCTACCAGGACACCGTTGTGGTCCGGACTGATGAGGTGCTGCAGGTGACTCCGACCCTGGTCGGAGTGGGGCAGACCGCGCAGAGCGCCAATGTGCCGGCGGCCCGGAACTGCGAGGTGCCCGGGCCGCTCAACCGCTTCGGGCGGGACTGCTATGACGCCCCGCCGAGGCCCACCTCGCCGACGCGCCTTGCCGTGCCAGCCGACATCACCGTCACGCCCAGCGCGCCCGTCTTCGTTGTGAAGGTTTCGGCGGACGGGCATACGCTCAATGCTATTGCGCGGACCCCATCCAGCGATCCCGAGTTCCAGCGCCTGGCTGCCGCGTATGTGCAGACGATGGAATGGACCCCGGCCACCAAGGGGGGGAGTGCGGTGGCGGGGTGGATACAGCTGGTGATACAGCCGTTGTAGGCGGGCAGGCGGGCAGGCGGGCAGAAACTACAGTAGCACCTCATCCTGAGCGCGCGGTAGCGCGCGAGGGATCGCTTCAGGGATGCTACCACGCCTCAGCCGATCCTTCGCTTGCCCTCGCTGCGCTCGGGCGCGCTCAGGATGAGGACACATGAACGGACTTGCCGTCTTGCCCACTTGCCGCCTAGCCAACTAGCCCACTAGCCGCCCATGCCCGACATCCACCCGACCGCATTCGTAGCCCCCACCGCCGTCGTCATGGGGGACGTGACTCTGGGCGAAGAGTCGAGCATCTGGTACACCGCCGTCGTCCGGGGGGACATGGCGCCGATCCGGATCGGGGCGCGGTCCAACATCCAGGATGGCACCATCGTGCATGTGGACGAGGGGGTGCCCTGCACGATCGGGGAGCGGGTCGGGGTCGGGCACCGGGTCATCCTGCACGGCTGCACGGTGGAGGACGAGTGCCTGATCGGGATGGGGAGCATCCTGCTCAACCGCTGTCATATCGGAAAGGGCAGCGTGATCGCCGCAGGGGCCGTGGTGCCGGAGGGAATGGAGGTGCCGGCCGGTTCGCTGGTGATGGGGGTGCCGGGGCGGGTGGTGCGGCCGGTGGATGCGGAGCTGGCCCGGCGGATCGCGGGGACCTGGTCGCATTATGTTGAACAAGCCAAGGCGCATCGAAGCGGTCGGTACCCCCTTGTAGTTCGGCGGTAGGCTGGGCAGGCGGGCAGGCGGGCCGAAACTGCAAATCCACCTCATCCCGAGCGCAGCGAGGGACCTACTCCAAGATCACCGGGCTGGGTCCCTCGGTCGCTTCGCGCCCTCGGGATGAGGTGGTGAGGAACCCGCCGCTCCGCCGGTCCACCGCTCCCTTCCTGGCGGGCCCTCTCACCTCTTACCTATCACCGCTCGCCGTCAAGTTTCTAGGATAGCCGCTTGTGACGAAAGGATCGAGGGGTCGGGAGCCTCGAGACCCCCCGAGATACGTTTGTGATGTGCGAACGAGAATTTCGCGCCGCTGCGCGACTTTTCGGTGTATTGTTCCCGCCGCCCGGTTGCCCTACTTTTGTCCTCCGCTTCCCGATTTATTTTCAATCTGACATCGCGACTGCGGTACTCTCGCCTATCTGACAGGGACGGGCACATGGCCAATGCTGCTGAAAATTCCCATCCGCTCACGATGACCCCCAATGCGCTGACCGTGCTGGAGAAGCGCTACCTCATAAAGGACGAGAAGGGGAAGCCGACCGAGAAGGTCCAGGACCTCTTCCTTCGCGTCTCCCGCACCATCGCCGCCCCGGACCAGAAGTACGGGGCCTCCCCGGGCGCCGTCGAGGCTGTGGCCGACGCCTTCTATGGAATGATGGCCGAGCGGCTGTTCATGCCGAACAGCCCCACCCTGATGAATGCCGGCCGGCCCCTGGGGCAGCTCTCGGCCTGCTTCGTCCTGCCGGTGGAGGACACCCTCTCCAACGGCAAGAGCGGCATCTACGATACCCTGCGCTCCATGGCGCTGGTGCACCAGTCGGGCGGCGGCACCGGCTTCTCGTTCTCCCGGCTCCGGCCCTCCAACGACATCGTCCGCTCCACCATGGGGGTGGCCAGCGGGCCGGTGTCGTTCATGACGCTGTATGACGCCTCGACCGACGTGGTCAAGCAGGGCGGCACCCGGCGCGGCGCCAACATGGGCATCCTCCGGGTCGATCATCCCGATATCATGGATTTCGTCACCTGCAAGGATGACACGACCAAGATCACCAATTTCAACATCTCGGTCGCCGTCACCGATGCCTTCATGGCCGCGGTCGAGGCGGACCAGCCGTACGACCTGATCCACCCCAAGACCCAGGCGGTGGTGGGCCAGCTGATGGCCCGCGAGGTCTGGAGCCGGATCATCCACGGCGCCTGGAAGACCGGCGAGCCGGGGGTGTTCTTCATCGACCGGGCCAACCAGTACAACCCCGTGCCGCACATCGGCGCCTACGAGGCCACCAACCCCTGCGGCGAGCAGCCCCTGCTGCCGTACGACGTCTGCAACCTCGGCTCGATCAACGTCGGCGCCTTCGTCAAGAGCGGCGAGGTGGACTGGGAGCACCTGCGGCAGATCATTCACCTCTCGACCCACTTCCTCGAGAACGTGATCGACGCCAACAACTACCCGCTGCCCGAGATCGACGCCCTGTCGCGCCGGATCCGCCGCATCGGGCTTGGCGTCATGGGTCTGGCCGACCTGCTCATCCGCCTGGGCATTGCCTACGACTCCGAGGCCGGCGTCGAGATGGGCCGCCGGATCCAGAAGTTCGTGGACGACGAGTCCAAGGTCGAGTCGGAGCGGCTGGCCGGTCAGCGCGGCACCTTCCCGGAGTGGGAGCGGAGCATCTGGGGTCCGGATGCCACCTGCGCCCGGGACAAGGCGGGGAACCGCATCCGCCCGATGCGCCGGCTGCGCAACTGCAACGTGACCACCGTGGCCCCCACGGGCACGATCTCGATCATCGCGGGCTGCAGCTCCGGCATCGAGCCGCTGTTTGCCGTGGCGTTCATGCGCAACCAGGCCGGCGCCCTCATGCCGGATGTCAACGAGGACTTCATCGACATCGCCAAGGCCGAGGGGTGGTACTCCGAGGACCTGATGAAGCGGATCGCCGAAAAGGGGAGCATCGACCTCCCGGAGGTCCCGGCCCGCTGGCAGCAGGTGTACGTCACCGCCAACCAGATCAAGCCCGAGTGGCACATCCGGATGCAGGCGGCGTTCCAGGAGTTCAACGACAGCGCCATCTCCAAGACCTGCAACTTCGCCAATGACGCCTCGGAGGCGTACGTCGAGGAGATCTACCGGCTGGCCTACAAGCTCAACTGCAAGGGCGTCACCGTCTACCGCGACGGCAGCCGGGACATGCAGGTGTTGTCCACCGGCTCCACCGCCAAGAAGGTGAAGGAAGGCAAGGAAGGAGTGGCCGCGGCCGAACCCGAGACGGCCACGGCCGACCTCCACGGCGAGCTGGCCGAAGTCCTGGCGGAGAACAGCCGCCTCAAGAAGGCCCTGCACGAGCTCGAAGCCGAGAACCTGCAGCGGCGCCAGAAGCGTTCGCGGCCCGAGGCCCTCAAGGGACTGACCCGTCGCATCGAGACCCCGCTGGGCACGATGTACGTGACCATCACCGAGGACGAGCTGGGCCAGCCGTTCGAGATCTTCATGAGCCTGGGCAAGGCCGGGGGCGCGCTGATGGCGGATGTCGAGGCCATCGGCCGGCTGGTCAGCCTGGCGCTGCGGTCCGGGATTCCGATGAAGGAAATCCACCGCCAGCTCCGCGGCATCAGCTCCGATCGCGTCATGGGCCTCGGCCCGAACAAGGTGCTGTCGGTGCCGGATGCCGTGGGCATTGCCATCGAGAAGTGGCTGCAGGAAAAGCAGGGCATTCAGCAGGACCTGCTGGCCAGCAACACCGGCGAATTTCCCGCGATGACGGGCGTCATGCCCACCTCACCGGCGGTGATCATGGGCTCCTACCAGATGGAGTCCAAGATGAACGAGCCCACCCTCGCCGGCGCCTGCCCCGACTGCGGCAGCCAGCTCGAAATGGCCGAGGGGTGCATGAAGTGCCATGTGTGCGGGTTTTCGGAGTGCGGGTGAGTCCGCAAGAGCGGAGAGAGTAGATAGGAGATAGGAGATGGGAAAGGCCCCATTCCCTTGCTCCTCATCCCGAGGAGCCTGTCCCGAGCGCAGCGAGGGAAGTGAAACGACCGAGGGAGCTTGCTTGAGGTAATCGAACTTCCCGATGGCACAAATCGGCTAATTATTCCACCAGGCGGGGCCCAACGGGTTCCGCCTGGTTTGCTATTGTCGTTGGAGAGGGGGAGGCAGGCTAGGAAAACTTGGCTGACTGCGAAGATGTGGAGGGCGCAGCGAGTGGGCCCCCTACTCCTTCAGGCTACTCAAGTTCCCGATTTGAACGGGACTGTATCGATTGCGGATGATTACCCTAACTTCTTGACGCATCAATTGGCACTCCAATGTAGGAACATTGTCGATGAGATCTTACGAAATAACACTTAGGAACTATCGATGCTTTGCTGATCGCTATCCTGCCTCCATTCAATTTGGCGAAGGCTTCACCGCGCTCCTCGGCCCCAACAACGCGGGCAAGTCAGCCTTCTTGAAGTTTCTATATGAGTTTCAACCGATCTGGGCCAACCTCGCCTCTCCCAATTTCCTCAGGGAGGTGTTCGTCGCACCTGGACACATTCGAAATGTTGGAGTGCCTCGTGGCGTGCCCGATCAAGCGGACCTCGTTTGCGATTTCACGGACCGACCGCTCACCATCGAAATAAGTTGCAAACCGGCAACTCGGGATCCACAGATTAGGCTCGTGCGTCTTACTGGAGACCGCTCGACCCCTCAGCTATTCAAGTGCGAACTTGAGTTGTCACCTTCGGAGACTACGATTGCACGAGTCGAGGCGGACAAGTGGTTTGATCACAGTGGCAACCTGATCGATATAGCCTCGCTGACAACGTGGATGTGTGGGCTTCGAGATGCGATGTACGTACCTGCCTACCGCAACGCCATCAATGAAGGCTCGGGGCTTCACTACGACTTGGCGGTCGGAACGGCGCTCGTGTCCCAGTGGAGCAATTGGAAGTCAGGCGAAAGTCGCAGTCCGAAGCTGGCGATTCAAAGCGTCACCGAGGCCATACGCGAGATGTTCGGGTTCAAGACTCTGGAGATCAATGCAACCCAGGATGGACGTTCTCTAACAGTTTTCGTGGATGGCAGACCCTACAGGCTGAACGATCTAGGCTCGGGAATTAGTCAGTTCATTATTCTCTTCTCAAATTTGGCTATCCGTCGCCCTGGAGTGCTACTCATTGATGAACCTGAGTTGAACCTGCACCCTGCCTTGCAACTGGACAGCCTCATGAGGATGGCGTCCTTTGTCAGGGAGAACGCCGTGTGCTTCGCAACGCACTCGCTCGGTCTAGCAAGGGCAGCGGCAGAGCGAGTCTACACTTTCCTCAGAGAGGGTGACGTTGTGCAAGTCCGCCCGTTTGCGAGCACATCTCGATACGCTCAATTATTGGGTGAAATGTCCTACGCCTCCTTCCAGGAATTGGGCTTCTCGGCGATACTCTTGGTTGAAGGTGCCCACGACGTGAAGACAATGCAGCAGTTCTTGAGGCTTCTTGGCAAGGACCACCAAGTAGTCGTAATGACGTTGGGAGGGGCGTCAATGATTTCTGAGGACCGCGAGATCGAACTCGCCGAACTCACGCGGATTACGAGTGCCGTTTACGCCATAATCGACAGCGAGCGCTCACGAGAAGACGAAGCATTGAGTCGACCGCGTCAATCGTTTCTTGAAACTTGTGCTCGAGTTAAGATAGACGCCCACGTCTTGAACAGGCGGTGCACGGAGAGCTACTTTAGTGATCGAGCTGTCAAGCAGGCTCTTGGTGAATCATTCCAGAGTCTCAAGGCATACGAGACCCTTTCGGAGGCAAAGAACCCGTGGTCTAAAGCGATGAATTGGCGCATTGCATCTGAAGCGACGCGTGAAGAATTGCTAGGCACGGACCTTGGAGTGTTCTTGAATAGCGTAAGCGGCAGTTAAGCGACTCTCCCGTCTCGTCGACCGCCCGATCGCCTACTCGTCCACCCGCAGACCCCATGACCGGCACCGACCTCCTCCGCCGCCGCACCGAACTGGGCATTTCGCTCGACGAGCTCGCCGAAGCGCTGAACGAGCATGCCGACCAGGTGCGGGGGTACGAGCAGACCCCTGGCAACCTGCCGAAGTCCCTCGCTCGCCACCTGGAGTATGTGTTGGCGGTGACAGACCATGAAAAGCGGCTGGAGGCCGCCGGCCTGCCGCAATGCGCCGAGCTGAAGGCCATCTTCGCGGGACTCAAGCCGGGTCAGCGCAAGGAGGTTCAGCGGCGGATCGAACTGGCCAACCAGCATTCATCGACCTGCGAGCGGTGCCGGGCCCGTGAAGCGATGCTGAAGACGCTGCCTCCGTTGCCGCCAATGCCGCTGCCGGCCACCATGCGGTTTTTCATGGCACTCAACACCCGGATCGAGGCTCTGCCTTCGATGCTCCGGCCGGCGGCGTGGGGTGCCGTGCTGATCGGCGGGATGACCATGGTCCGGGCGGTGTTCTTCCTGGTGGCGAACCCGGGCCGGCCGCTGCAGGCCCTCTGGCCGGTCCTCGCGGCCGTCGGCATCGGCGCCTACGGCGGGGCGGTCGGTGGCGTGGCCTACGGGGTCGCGAGGCCCAGGACTCTGCGCTTCGGACGCCTGGGGGATTACCTGACCGGCGTCATCTGCGTCTTCGCCTACCTCCTGGCCTTTGCTATCCCGATAAACCTGTTTACCCAGGACGATACGTTCCGGGGCACCACGTCCTGGATCATCTTCTCGGTCCTGGCCCTGGTTTTCGGTATCGTGCTCGGTCATTCGGCGTTCAAGCGCGACGACGCCAAATCGGAAACCGCCTGACGCGGCTGCGCGGGATGCGAGGCACTGGGCCTAGCTCGAAGTTCCGCAATCGACGAACCGACGGACCGCCGAACCGCCGAACCGACGAACCGACCAACCGACGGACCGCCGACCCGCCGCCCACCCCTGTGCGATTCTACTCCAGCCAGTCGTCACCGCTCGCACCCCAACCCAGACTCCCATGCCCACTCCCCGGTTCACGCTGCGGCCTGGACAGGCCATCCTGTACGGCGGTCTCACCGTCGGCGTCATCGACTGCGCCTTTGCCACCATTCGATCGGCCATGCACGGCACCAGCTTCGTCAAGCTCTGGCAGGGGGTCGCCTCCGGCGCCCTCGGCGCCAGGGCGGCCGAAGGGGGAGTGGCCACCGCTGCCCTCGGCCTGGTATTCCATTTTTTCATCGCCACCTCGATCGTCGCCTTCTACTACTTCCTCAGCCGGCGCATCCCGCTGCTCCGCCGCCACCCGTTCATCTGCGGACCGATCTACGGACTCGGCGTCTATATTTTCATGAACTTCGTCGTCATCCCGCTCTCGGCGATCGGCCCCCAGCCCCATGTCCTGTCCCGGATGTGGTGGGGGATCGGAATCCACCTCGTCGGCATCGGGCTGCCGGCGGCGTGGTTTGCGAGCCTGGTGCCCCAGGACGGGTAGACGGATAGACGGGTAGACGGGTAGACGGGTAGACGGGTAGGTGGGTAGGCGGGTAGACGGGCTGATGACAGGCTTGTCGTCGACAGGAGGTGGCTCATGAAGAAACACCACCGATTCGAAGGAACGTCCGTCCCCGCAGCCTACGGCCCGTACTCGCACGCGGTGGAGGCGGGCGACTTCGTGTTCCTGGCCGGACAGACCGCGCGGGATGCCGTGACCGGCAAGGTCATTCCGGGAGACGTGTTCACCCAGACTCAGCGCTGCCTCGAGATCATCAGCGATATCCTG
The DNA here is from genome assembly GCA_035279705.1 of Gemmatimonadales bacterium. GTDB lineage: Bacteria > Gemmatimonadota > Gemmatimonadetes > Gemmatimonadales > GWC2-71-9 > DATEHG01. The sequence continues at coordinate 8,581 of DATEHG010000191.1, read as the reverse complement.
GCCCGGATGGGGCTCAGCCTCTCGGACGTGGTGCGATCCACCGTCTACCTCGCAAATATCGACGACTTCGCCGAGATGAACCGGGCCTACTCGGCGGCATTCCCGGAGCCGTACCCGGCGCGGAGTACGCCGGAGGCGAGGATTCCATTCGGCGCGCTGGTCAGTATCGAGGTGACGGCGCTGCGGAAACGCTGATGGCGTCAGGCTCCACCGATGGCATGCGAGGAGGGATGAGCCGGGAGGAGGGAGGAAGGGAGTAGTCCTTCACTCCACTCCAGTGATTGCGAGGACGCGCAGCGGCCAAGGCAACCTTCCCGGCAGTGATCGAATGACACCAGGCGGGGCCCACGGGGTTCCGCGAAGTAGCGACGCGGGGGCGCAGGCAGCTTCAGGACGCGGATCGATTGAGCCGCACTCAGTAGGTTCCCGGATCCCCCACCGCCCGCGCGAAGGCTTCGAACTCGACCGGCTTGACGATGTAGCTGTTGACCCCGAATTCGCAGCAGATGGCGATTTCGGCCTCCTGATCGGAGGAGGCGAGGGCGACGACGGGAACGGCGCGGGTGCGCTCATCCTGCTTCAGCCGCCGCAGGACCTCCACGCCGCTCAGCCTGGGCAGCTTGAGGTCGAGCGGGATGACCCGCGGAAGGAAGTGGACCGCCTCCGCCAGGGAGTCGGGCAGGAGCAGCTCAAGGGCCTCGACCCCGTCTCTTGCCACCACCATCCGGCCGGCCAGATCGTGCCGCCTGAGCGCTCTCAGGGCCAGAGCCACGTCCTCCTCGCGGTCATCCACCAGGAGGATTTCGCCTTCGCGCATCTGATTCATGCGGCCTCCTCCTCGACCGCAGCGCGAAGGCGAAGGTGGCGCCGTGGCCGACCTTTCCCTCGCCCCAGACCCGGCCGCCGTGTCGCGGCACGATCCGCTGCACCAGCGCGAGACCCACGCCGGAACCTTCGAATTCACGGTCACTCTGCAGGCGCTGGAACACGCCAATATGCGGCCCGGTCGGGGTTTCAAAAGCGCCGGCATCACGGGAAGCGGGTCGCCGGGAATTTCTGCGGCTCCGGAAGGCACGGATGAATCCTGCAGCGGTGGAGCATGGCCACGCCGGGCGAAGGGAGTTCGGGCAGACGACTGTCCCCCGGCAAGAAATCTTCACGGTCCCTTCACCCCCGGCTCAAGCGCCTGCTCTCAGCTTGCGTTGGACCGTGGGCCACCAGCGCCGGGCCGGACTGGCTCCGCCTTTGCCTTGGGGGCACCGCGGTTCGATCCGACCCCCTCACCCGACCTCTGCCGGAGCACCAGCCATGACCTCAACCCTGCAGCCGAGCGGAACGGCCTCCATTCCGTTCACGGCCCCCGCCGCGAAGATGACAATTCCGATCCGTGCCCGGTACGACAACTGGATCGGCGGGGAGTACGTCCCCCCCGCACGGGGTCAGTACTTCACCAACGTCACCCCGATCACCGGCCAGCCGCTCTGCGAAGTCGCCCGCTCGACTCACGAGGATGTCGACCGGGCCCTCGACGCGGCACACGCCGCCGCCCTGAGCTGGAACATCACCAGCCCCGCCACCCGGGCCAACATCATCAACCGGATCGCCGACCGGCTGGAACAGAATCTCGATGCCATCGCCCTGATCGAGACCATCGACAACGGCAAGCCGATCCGGGAAACCACCCACGCCGACCTGCCGCTCGCCATCGACCACTTCCGCTACTTCGCCGGCGCCATCCGGGCCCAGGAAGGCTCGGTGGGTGAACTCGACCACGATACCGTCGCCTATCACTTCCACGAGCCGCTCGGCGTGGTGGCCCAGATCATTCCGTGGAACTTCCCGCTGCTCATGGCGGTCTGGAAGCTGGCGCCGGCCCTCGCGGCCGGAAACTGCGTGGTGCTCAAGCCCGCCGAGCAGACGCCGGTTTCGATCATGGCGTTCATGGAGCTGATCGCCGACATCCTGCCCAGCGGCGTGGTCAACGTGGTGCAGGGCTTCGGCGTCGAAGCGGGCAAGCCGCTGGCCTCGAGCCCGCGGGTGGCGAAGGTCGCTTTCACCGGCGAAACGACCACCGGGCGGCTCATCATGCAGTATGCCTCCGAGAACCTGATTCCCGTCACCCTCGAGCTGGGCGGCAAGTCTCCCAACATCTTCTTCGCCGACGTGATGGACGCCGACGACGACTTCTTCGACAAGGCGCTGGAAGGCTTTGCTCTCTTTGCCCTCAACCAGGGCGAGGTCTGCACCTGTCCCTCGCGGGCCCTGGTGCAGGACTCGATCTACGACCGGTTCATGGAGCGGGCCGTGGCGCGGACCAGGGCCATCGTCGAGGGCAATCCCCTCGATGCAACGACCATGATCGGCGCCCAGGCATCCAACGATCAGCTGGAGAAAATCCTGAGCTACATCGCGATCGGGAAGCAGGAGGGCGCACGGGTCCTCACCGGCGGCGAGCGGCGGGTCCACCCCGGCGAGCTCAAGGACGGCTACTACATGCAGCCGACCATCTTCGAGGGACACAACCGGATGCGGATCTTCCAGGAAGAGATCTTCGGTCCGGTGGTATCGGTCACCAGGTTCAAGACGATGGAGGACGCGCTGGCCATTGCCAATGACACCCTGTACGGCCTGGGTGCCGGAGTCTGGAGCCGCGACGCCAACACCTGCTACCGGATGGGCAGGGCCATCAAGGCCGGCCGGGTGTGGACCAACTGCTATCATCTCTACCCGGCCCATGCGGCCTTCGGCGGGTACAAGCAGTCGGGCATCGGGCGGGAGAATCACCGGATGATGCTCGACCACTATCAGCAGACCAAGAACCTGCTGGTCAGCTACAGCCCCAAGAAACTCGGTTTCTTCTGAGCGTGACCGGCGCCGTGCGCAGGGTCGACATCACCCCGGCCGCCGAGGCCGTGCTCCGCGAGCTGGAGGCGGAGCACGGCCCGCTGATGTTCCACCAGTCGGGGGGCTGCTGCGACGGCAGCTCCCCGATGTGCTACCCGGCCGCGGGTTTCAAGGTCGGCTCCCGCGATGTCCACCTCGGCGACGTGGCGGGCGCTCCCGTCTACATCGGTGGCCTGCAGTTCGAGGCCTGGCGGCACACCCAGCTGCTGATCGACGTGGTGCCGGGTCGGGGCGGGGGATTTTCGCTGGAGGCTCCGCTTGGCGTCCGGTTCCTGACCCGGTCGCGGGTCTTCGACCCCGCCGAGCAGGCCTGGCTGGAGGCGTGCCCGCCGCGGCTGGGAGGGGCAGGGTAGGCATCACCACGACCGCGACGGCACGGGCGGGATCCGCAACGGGTCCCGCCCGTTACTTTTCCGGACGGGATTCTTGTACGATGGCTCGGGCCGGGCCGCTGCCAGGCGCCGCGAACGGGCCCGCAATCCTTCAAGCGGAGTGGTCGAATCCTATGGAAATCCGCGAGCTGGTGGTCATCTTCTTCGTCTTCGGCGGGGGATTCTGGATCCTGGCTCCGCTGGCCCGGGCCCTGGCCAGAAGGATCGAGGGCACTGCGCAGAAGGGCGTTGATCCACAGGAAGTGGAACACCTGCGCGATGAGCTGCGCCAGGTGCGGCAGGAGATGGCGGAACTGGCCGAGCGCACCGATTTCACGGAGCGGTTACTGGCGAGGCTCCCCGAGGGGCAGCGGCTGGATCGCCACGGCTGACCGGACCGGAGTCAGGGACGAAGTATCGCTGCCGGAAACGAACAAGCCGCCTCGCGGCGGCCTGTTGTTTCAGCAGTAGAACCGGGGGGCTACGGTTCGACGACCGTGTTGCCCGCCAGCGTAACAGCGGTCTGAGCCAGCAGCCGGCCGTTGACGGTGGCGCCGGTCTTGAGCGTGATCGCCGTCTTCGCCAGCACGATCCCCTCCAGATGCGCGGTCGTTCCCACACTCACGACGCCTGCGACCTGCCAGAAGACATTCTGCGGCAGCGCGCCACCGGTGAGGTTGACCCGGGTGGCGGACGACTGGGTGATCCCTCCGGCCACCTGGAAGATCCACACATCGTTGGCGCCGCCATGGAGCGTGACACTGGACGGAATCGTCACGGTGGTGGTCCACTTGTAGAGCCCGGCCGGCAGCGTCATGCCGCCGATATTGCCATGCGAGAGTTCGCTGTGGTCCGGCGTCGGGCGTCCGGCGGCATCGGTGTATGCAGCCTGCATGTCGCCGATGGCGGTGGTCAGATTGACTGGCGTCGGGACCCCGTAGTCGGCGGCGTAGACGCTGCCGGTGACCTGTGAGGAGGTCGAGGCGGAGCCGCCGGCGGGAAGCACCAGGGCAAATCCCGTGATGAAGCTGGCCGCGGCCGGGCTCAGGCCGACGTTGCCGGTGATGGTGGAGGTGGGGACATTCGAGGTGGCGGTCTTCGCCAGCAGCACATAGTTGCCGGCGGTACCGAGGGTCACGGGGGCGGGGCCGTGGCCCCCTGCGCCGCCGGTGCCAGTGCCGGTGCCGGGATCGATCGGTGACGGATCAGGTCCTGGTGAGTTGCTGCTGCAGCCGGCGACAAAGGCGGCCAGCACCAGTGCCCGCAGCGTCCTGCTTCGAGTCCAATGATTCTCTCTTCGGTCCATGGAACGTTCCATCGCTTTCCTTGAAGACTGCGTGAACTGGCCGGCGGCTCTCGGTGTCCGGCGCCGGGTACTACCGCGCCGGCCCACAGCTCGCTCGGGTCGTAGCACAAGGGTACCGGGTCGGCCGAGGCAAATGCATCGCTCGTTAGACTGATTTGGTGACTAGTCCGGGGCTGCAATGCCGCGATTCGGGCATCCTGCGGCACTGTCCGGCGCGTTCAGGTCGCATTCCGGGGAGAGAAGTGACCGACTACCGCCGCAATCTGCTGATTTGCCTGTTGCTCCTGGCGGCCTGCGCGCGGCGCCCCACTGCGGCGCCGGCCGGCTGCAACGCCAGGCTGCCCCCGACATGCTTCGCGATTGCAGCCGGTCGTCAGGTGATTCGGTGCTCTGCGTTTGCCGGCTGAGCCCCGCTCGCCCCGGAAACTCCGACCCCTCCGCCGCGTACTGAGAAAGCCTCCCTCCGGATCGCCCATGACGCGCGCGTCACTGATGGTCCTCGCCGCAGTCGCTGCCGTTCATCCCTTGTCGTCACAGGAGCCCGCCAGACCCTTCGATCCCCTTCCCGGGGGCGGGCAGGTGTATACGGTGGACGCGGCGCACTCGATCCTGGATTTCACGGTCCGGCTCGTCGGTTTCAACCGGGTACGCGGATCGTTCACCGATTGGGGTGCCGATCTGTTCTACGATCCCGCCGAGCCATCGCATTCGTCGCTCGATTTCGTCGCCAGGGTGGCGAGCGTCGCAACCGGCGTCGAAGAGCGGGACACCGATCTCAAGCGGCCGAACTTCTTCGATGCGGCCCGGTTTCCCGAGATGCGGTTCCACAGCACCCGGGCAACGCCGTCCGCCGGCGGCATCAGCATCGAAGGGGTGCTGACCATCCGGGACAGCAGCCGGCCGGTGCGTTTCGAGGCCCGGGTGCTCGAGCCGATGGGGGTGGACCCGTTCGGGAACTGGCGGATCAGCTTCGGTGCGAGCGTGACGCTCAACCGGCGGGACTTCGGTGTCATCGGTCCCGATTTCTGGAACCATGCCATCAGTGACTCGGTGACGGTCGAAATGGAGATCGGGGCCCGCCTCTGGGACTATTTCAACCTGGGATGGGGCTCCAAGTCCCGCCGCTCGATCGGCCAGCTGCTCTTCAACGCCGCCGACTCCGGTCAGCTCAGCCGGGGATTGGCGACAGCCCGAACCCTGGTCGCCGACCCCACGGACACCACCATCAACGCCTCGGCGTGGGAATTCGAAAAGGCGGCGATGCGCCGAGTTCAGATGCACCACCTGGATGACGCGCGCCGCATCCTGGAATTCGCCCGGGAAACGCTGCGGACCGCGCCCTCCGGCGATCGAGCGGAGGTCCTGGCCCGGCTCGGGGAGGTCTACCTGCGCATGGGGCGAAGAGCGGACGCGCAGTCGGCGCTGCGGGATGCCGTCGCCGCCGATCCCGACAACACCCTGGCGCTGCAGCTGCGATTGCGGGCGCAGTGAGGGGAGAGACGGACAGACGGACAGACGGAGAGGTTGACTAGGTTGGATCAGAGTTTCGACACTCCGCCGATTCGCCGATCCGCCGGTCCGCTCGTCGACCCTGACTTGAATTCCGCCTTCTGCCCTTCCAGCTCGGCAACAGGTACCTTCTTCCGGAATACTGCCCGAACAGCCAGTGCATTCCCGGCGCCCGGAATCATCCGATCGGCCCTTTAGAGCGGGCCGGCTGTGATTGGCCAGCTCGCTTAAGGTCGCCTAGGGGCACTTGTGCCCGCGCGAGAGTGATGCGGTCGATCGGGAAAAGACAGGCAGCAATGGCCCGAACTGTGCACGGGCGCAACGCCGAGCCCGATTCTTTCATAATCGCGTCACCTGGACCCACGACCGGACCCGCATGAGCAACGACTTGAGATCGACGGGATCGCCGAACTCGCGACGGGCAGCACTGCGCAGCGTGTACTTGGCCGCGGCCATCGCGGTCGTCGGTTCGTGCGATTCGCCGACGGCACCGAGCGTCCACAGCGACTCGCTCGAGGTTGGCGTCGTGACGAGCGAGACGCTTTCGGCCGGCGATTCCATGGAAACCTTCAAGTTCGTGACGACGGCGGGGTCCAATTACGTCCTCTTCGCGACCGTCAGCCAGGGCCCCATGGCCCTCTACCTCGGGGACTCAACGGGGAACGGGACATACGGCCCCTTCTTCGCCCAGTCAGGGGGGGCGGCCCTCTCGGCCAGTCCGGTCATGGAGATCGACGGGGGTGCGGGTGGCACCCGGATCCTGACCGTCCGCCGGAGCCCGGCGGTCACCACGGTCACCCTCAAACTGCTGGTCTACCCGATCAACGAATCGCCGGAGAATCGCCCGGCAGACTTCAGCATCGGGGACACGGTGAGCGGGGAGACCCTGGAGCCCGCCCAGGATCAAGACGTGTTCCGAGCCAACCTGTCGGCGGGCCAGGATTTCGTACTCCTTGCGGAGGCCCCGGCTGTTGCCGGACTCGGCCCGCTGGGCTTGACGGTGCTGGACCCGTCGGGGACCGGGATCAGCGTCACCGATTTCCCGTCGGGCACGCCGGCCTCACTGACGACCCGTCGGCTCCACGCCGCAAGCGCAGGCAGCTACGGCTTCCGGTTCAGCTCTCCCTCCGCCCTCTCGGCGGGGGCGTTGTCGTTTCACGGCGCCTACCGGTTCTGGAGCTACGCGATCGATCGTGCCCCCGAGCACCTGCCGGCGGCGATCGTGCCGGGCGACACGATCAGCGGCGAATCGATCGACCGGATCGGGGACCTCGACGAGTTCACCTTCAGCGCGACTGCCGGGGAGGACTACTACGCCTTCCTGCAGGCGGGCCCCGGGTCAGCCGGGGAGCAGCTGCAACTGGATGCGGTGGATCCGGGCGACAGTGTCCTCGCCTCGGTCCTCAGCATGGGCACGGATCCCACGCTGCTCGGCCAGGTGACCACGGTGATTCACGCCGGGACGACCGGGACGTATCGCCTGCGGGTTGGTGGGGCGGGGCCGGAGGGCGGTACCAGCACGGGGCCCTATCGCTTGCTCCTGTACCGCGTGAACCGACACCCTGAGGCCGTACCGGACCTCCTGGCACTCGGTGACAGCCTTTCCGGCGAGAGCATCGATAGCCCCGGGGACGTGGATGAGTTCCGGGTGCACGTGGCGGATTCGACCGGCGCCAATTTCTTCATTGCGGCGCCCGGCATCGGCTCGTTCGAGCTGGCCATTGCGGATTCAATCACCGGACAGGTCCTGGCGGCGGTGTACTCGAACGCCAGCGGAGCGGCGGCCGGCGTGGGCGCCATGGCCCTCAAGCCGGGCACCTACATCGTGCGGGTGCACGAGTACGCGTGGGACGGGAGGCCTCACCTGCGCGGCGCGTATTCATTGTGGTTGTTCGGTTTCAGTTTCCGCACGGAGACGGTCTCTGACACGATTGCCATTGGGGACACCGTCCAGGCCGAGTCGATCGACGTGCCGGGGGACCAGGACACCTACCACTTCCACGCCGTCAACGGGCAGCACATCAATGTGATGATCCAGGCGCTGGGCGCGGCCGCGACCACGAGCGGCGTCTCGGCCTTCATCACCGGGCCGTTGGGTCCGACTGCGCCGCTCGCCGTGGTGGGCAGCGGACCCGCCGCGGCAGCACTGACGGATCACCAGACGACGCGGATGGACATCTCGGCCACCGGCTGGTACACCATGTCCGTCTCGTCGGGCAGCTCGTCCCCCGCGCTGACGGACCGGGGCGCGTATCGGATTGCCGTGGTGCCCGTGCCGACGGCCCCAGAGTCCCATGCCGCGAACCTGGCGGTCGGGGACTCGGTCACCACCGAGTCGATCGGCGTGCCGGGCGACTGGGACGAGTACACGGTCACCGGCACACCCGGCCAGGAGGTCTACGCCCTGTTCGCGAACCCGGTCCCGTGCTGCTTCTATCCCACTGCAATGGTTTCCGATCCGGCGACGGGGGACACGCTGGCGATGAATGTG
>DATEHG010000190.1:0-5338 GCA_035279705.1 Gemmatimonadales bacterium | reverse complement strand
CAGCCGGACCAGGCGGCGCTGATGCCGGAGCCGGAAATCGTGAAGGTGACGGAGGCGGTGGTCCGGGAAGTCGCCGCGCAGGGCAGGGTGGTGCTGGTGGGCCGTGCCGCATCCGCGGTGCTGACCCGGCGGCATGACGTCCTGCACGCGCGGGTTGTCGCTTCCCGCTCCTGGCGGGCGGCGCAGGTGGCGGACCGGGAAAAGATCGATGCCGCCACCGCCGAAAAGCGGGTCGAGGCGATGGACCACCAGCGGAGCCGCTATCACCGCGAATACTACTCTCGCGACTGGGCGGATCCGGTGCACTACCATCTGACCCTGAACACCGAACTCCTCGGACTCGGCGGTGCGGCGGAGGTGATCGTGGCTCGGGCGAGGGCCCTCGGATGGTGAACTTCGAAGATAGGAGATAGGAGATGGGAACTCCTCTGACTCCGGAGTTCCTATCTCCTATCTGCTTTCTCCGTCGTTTCTACTCGCTACGAAGGGTGGTTGCGGGATCGGCCCGGCTGGCCCTGGCGGCCGGCAGCCAGGATGCCAGCGCCCCGGTCACCAGCAACAGCAGCGGCACGGCGATAAAGGTGGGCGGATCGGACGGCGGCACGCCAAACAGCAGGCTGCGCATGCCGCGGGCGGCGATCAGCGCGGCGAGGAACCCGGTGCCGAGGCCGGCACCGAGCAGCAGCAGCGCATGCCGCAGCACGAGCCAGCGCACCTGGGCCGCCTGGGCGCCCAGAGCCATGCGGATGCCCATTTCGCGGGTCCGCCGTCCCGCCAGCTGGGCCATCACGCCGTAGACTCCCACCACCGCCAGCAGCAGGCCCGTCGCCGCAAAGACCAGCAGCAGTGCCATGAGGAAGCGCTGGCGCGCGATCGAGCGCATCACCAGCGTGTCGACCCGGGCGACCTCGGCCGGGGCAATCGCCGCGTCGAGCCCGGCCAGGATGCGCCGGATGGCCGGCAGGAGCTGGCCGTCGTCGTTCGGGGAGCGGACGATCAGCGTCATGTAGCTGTTGCTCTGCTGGCCGAACGCCTCGTAGGCGGCCACCTGCGGCTCGAGCGCCAGCCCTCGCTGGCGCACGTCTCCCACGACCCCAACGATCGTCCGCCACTTCGAAGTGGAATCGGGAATCTTGTCGAACGTCATCCGCTGTCCGACCGGATTCTGATCGCCGAAGTACTTGCGGGCCAGCGCCTCGTTGATGATGACGACCGGCTCGCTTCCCTCGCGGTCCGCCTCGGTGAAGAAGCGCCCCGCCTGGAGCGGGACGCCGAGCGTGCGGAAGTAGTCTGCCGTGACATACTCCCGCATGACTTCGGTCCCGTACTCCTCCGGCGGCCGGCCGGCGATATGGAAGTCGCTGGTGAAACTGCTGCCCCCGAACGGGGCGACGAGCCCCTCGCCCACCGAGGTAACTCCCGGCAGCGCTGCAACCTGCTCTCGCAGGGCCTGGAAGAACTGCAGCTGGCGGGTGGTGCTGTCGTATCCGGAGGGGAGCCGGACCCCGACGGCCAGCAGGCCATGCGGATCGAGGCCGGGGTCCATCTGCTGCAGCCGCCAGAAGCTGCGCACCAGGAGCCCCGCCCCGACGGTCAGGACCAGTGCCAGCGCAAACTCGCCGATGACGAGCACGCCCGCCCACCGGCGGCTCCTGGCTCCTGCGCTGCCGCCTTTGCCGCCCTCCTTGAGCACTTCGGCCGGATTGCGGCCCGCGGTCCAGATCGCGGGTCCAATGCCGAAGACCAGCCCGGTCAGCGAAGTGAGGACGAGGACGCAGGTCAGGACCCGGAAGTCCATCGGTACTGATCGTACGGGGAGCATGCCGTCCGGCTGCAGCGCCGCGAGCGCCTGCGTACCCCACAAGCCCAGCAGGCAGCCGGCCATGCCGCCGACCGCAGCGAGCACCAGGCTCTCGGTGAGTGCCTGGCGCACCAGCCGGCCTTTGCGGGCCCCGAGTGTGAGGCGGAGGGAGACTTCGCGCTCGCGTCCGATGGCCTGGGCCAGGAGCAGGTTGGCCACATTGGCACAGGCGATGAGCAGCAGCAGGGCCACGGCACCCTGGAGGATCAGCAGCGAGGACTTGAGATCGCCGATCAGGAATTCATGCAGCGGAACCAGGTCGGCGCCCATGACCCGGTTGGTTTCCGGATGCTCCGTCTGCAACTGCCTGACCACGGCCTGGAACTGGGCATCGGCCGCCGCCGGGGCGACCCCAGGCTTGAGGCGCGCCACAACCCTCAGCCAATGCGCCCGCCGGAAAAACACCTGCCCGCGGTTGGCGGCGTCCCAGCCCATGGCCTGCCAGACGTCGACCGAGTCGGCTGCGAACGAGAAACTCGCGGGCATTACGCCCGCGATCTGGAGCGGCTCCCCGTCCAGCATGACGGTCTTACCGATGGCCCGGGGATCGGCCCCGAGCGCCTCGGTCCAGAGACGATGGCTGATCACGCCTACTCCGGGACCCTGCCGCCACGTTTCCGCGTCCCGCAGGGTGCGGCCGCGTTCGGCTTCGACGCCCAGCACGGAGAAGTAGTTGCCGGTGACTCCCCGGACCCGGATCTGCCGCGCTTCGCCGGCGCCCGTCAGCGTCGATCCGCCACCCAGTGTGTAGGCTGCGACATCCTCGAATGCCGGTACCCGCTCACGCCAGTCCAGGTAGTTGGCGGGAGCCGCGACCTGGCGCCGCCACCCCTTCTCGGCATTGTCCTCCGAGAGCATGACGAGCCGCTCGGAGTGCGGGAAGGGCAGGGGGCGCAGGATCACGGCGCTGACCACGGAGAAGATGGCCGTGTTGGCGCCGATGCCGATGGCCAGGGTGAGCACGGCGGTGATCGCGAAGACCGGACTGCGCCTCAGCGCGCGCAGCGCGTAGCGTACGTCGCCCGGGACTTCCGCCAGCCAGCGGCCCAGCCGCACCTCGCGGTGGTCTTCCTGAGTCTGCGCGATTCCCCCGAAATCGATCAGCGCCTGCCGCCGCGCTGCCTCGGCACTCATTCCCAGGGCCACGTTCTTCTCGGTTTCGCGGGCGACGTGAAAGGCGATCTCCTCGTCGAGGCGCCGGCGCGCCGCGCCGGGCCGGAGCACGCCGGCGAGCCGCCGCATCCATCCGCCGATTCTGCTCATCCCGGCCTCCTCAGCTCGCGCCGTGCTGCAGGATCAGCTCCACCGCCGCCACGTAGCGGCGCCATTCACCCATTTCCTGCGCACAGGCCCGGCGCCCCGCAGCCGTGAGGCTGTAGTAGCGGGCCCGCCGGTTGTTCTCGGTGGTCCGCCACTCGCTGTCGATCCACCCTTTCTGCTCCAGTCGCTGCAGGGCAGGGTAGAGCGACCCCTGGTTGGCTTCGAGCACTCCCCGGGACAGTTGCTGGATGCGCTGGTTGATACCCCACCCGTGCATCGGCTCGAGAGTGAGCGTGCGAAGGACCAGGAGATCGAGCGTGCCGCGGAGGACATCGGAAGGGACGGGGGCCATGCGCGGATCCGGTGCGGAGAGGAGGTTGCTGTCGGATACCGGGAGGAGTCTGCCTTTTCTCCTGTCGGAAGTCAAGAGGAGAGCCATCAGCCGTAAGCCGTAAGCCCTACGCTGGCTTATGGCTGAAGGCTTATGGCTTATGGCCAGTTACTTTACCCATCCATTCCACGAGTTCGGCGGAGTCTCGTATACCCCTGCTCGTCCGTCCGGCTGATCCGCTTCTGCGCCGCCAGCCCCTCGAGTACCAGTTCCGCTCCTGCCACCATCTCGCCATTGGATCCGCCGGGCGCGAGGCCGCTCGAGCGGACCAGTTCGAACAATCCGGGTATCACGCCGAAGCCGCGATAGCAGAGTTCGGTCCGCTCGTCCCCGCTGATCCGGAGCGCGCCGCCCTGGTCGAAATAGGCCACGATGCCGTCCATGTCGCGGTCATCGATCCGGCCGGCGAGGGTGGCGCCGGCGGCCTTGCGCACCAGGTCCCGCGCGATCGCCTCGCCTCCCTGCAGTTCCCCCTCGTACTCGAGCTCGATCTTGCCGGTCATCGAGGGCACGGCGGCGTAGAGGTCGGCGATCCGCACCACCGCCCCCTCTTCGCCGAACACCAGTGACCGGCGCTCGGCGCTGGACACGGCATGCTCGAGCACCGAGATCGGCAGCCGCTGGCTCACCCCGGAGCGGCGGTCGATGCGCTTGTCCTCCCGCGCCTCGAAGGCGATCCGCTCCACCGTCTCCCGGATGAGTTCCGGCACCAGCACCCCGGGACCGCTGCGCTCGACCCATGACTCCTGCCCGGTGATGGCCATGCCGAGCTCGACGGAGCGCGGATAGTGGGTCACGATCTCCGAACCGATCCGGTCCTTGAGCGGCGTGATGATCTTGCCGAGCGCCGTGTAGTCCTCGGGATTGGCAGTGAAGGCGAGCAGCACATCGAGCTGGAGCCGGACGGGATAGCCTTTGATCTGGACATCCCCCTCCTGCATGATATTGAACAATCCGACCTGCACCTTGCCGCTCAGATCCGGCAGCTCGTTGACGGCGAAGATGCCGCGGTTGGCCCGGGGCAGGAGGCCGAAATGCATGGTGAGCTCATCGGCCAGCACGTGCCCGCCCCGTGCCGCCTTGATCGGATCGAGGTCACCGATGAGATCGGCGATCGTCACATCCGGAGTGGCGAGCTTTTCGACATAGCGCTGATCGCGGTGCAGCCACGCGATTCCAGTGGCGTCTCCACATTCGGCCAGGCGCTCCCGGGCGAACTTGGAGACCGGTGCGAAGGGGTCGTCGTTGATTTCACTCCCGGCCACGACGGGGATTACTTCGTCCAGCAGGGTCGTGATCAGACGGAGCAATCGTGTCTTGGCCTGGCCCCGCAGGCCGAGGAGGATGAAATGGTGCCGAGCCAGGAGGGCATTGGTGAGTTGCGGGATGATGGTGTCGTCGTAGCCCACAATCCCCGGGAACAACGGCCCGCCGCTTTCCAGCCTGCGGAGGAGGTTGGCCCGGATTTCATCCCGGACAGAGCGCCCCCGGAGGGGCGCGGCGGCCCAGGGGCTCTGCTTGAGTTCAGCCAGCGTGCGCGGCAGCGTCATCGGACCCAACTCCTTGACATCAATGGACTTTCCCCTATTTTCGGCGCCACCGAGGCCCTGTCCTGGCCGGACACTCGGAAGCAGACCACCCCACTACCCTCGAGGAACAACGATGAAGAAGTTCACCGCCCTCTGTCTCGTGCTGGCCCTCACCGCCTGCGGAGAGAAGAAGGCCGAAGCGCCTGCTGCCGACACCACCGCCATGAAGCATGATTCGGCGATGACGATGTCGCACGATTCGACGGCGCCCGCGATGAAGGCCGACAGCACCATGGC
>DATEHG010000189.1:0-2892 GCA_035279705.1 Gemmatimonadales bacterium | reverse complement strand
GTTCCTCTCTCCTCTCTCCTCTCTTCTCTCTACGCTTTATTCACTCTCCAGCATTCGAGTCTGATATGGAAAAGCGCGACTACCCCCGCATCCTCGTCGCTCCCCCCGGCCCCAAGGGCAAGGCCATCGTGGCCCGGGACCAGGAATGGACCTCGACCAGCTACATCAAGGAGTACCCGCTCGTCATCGCGGGCGGCAAAGGCGCCATGGTCGAGGACGTGGACGGTAACCGGTACATCGACTTCATGGCGGGCATCGCCGTGTCGTCCACCGGCTATAACCACCCCAAGGTGATTGGCGCCATCAAGGACGCGGCGGACAAGTTCCTCCACATCTGCGGCACCGACTTCTACTTCGAGGGGTTCTCGACTCTGGCCGAGCGGCTGGCCAAGCTGGCGCCGGGGAAGAGCAAGAAGCGGGTGTTTCTGTCGAACTCGGGAACTGAAGCCGTCGAGGCAGCCATCAAGCTGGCACGGAATCACACCAAGCGGTCTGGGCTGATCGCCTTCCAGCAGTCGTTCCACGGGAGGACCTATGGTGCCATGAGCCTCACCTCGAGCAAGGTGAAGCAGCACGCCCATTTCGGGCCGCTGCTCCCCGAGGTGTACCATGTGCCCTTTGCCAATCCCTACAAGCTGGGCGGCAACGAGGCGGCGATCGCCTATTCGATCGGCGCGATCGAGGATCTCTTCACCCGCCAGGTCCATCCCCAGGACGTGGCCGCGATCTTCGTCGAGCCGATCCAGGGTGAGGGTGGCTACGTCATTCCGCCGGATGGCTTCCTCAAGGCGCTGCGCAAGCTCTGCGACCAGCACGGCATCATGCTGGTGTTCGACGAGGTGCAGAGCGGGGTAGGGCGCACCGGCAAGTGGTGGGCGGCCGACTGGGAGGGCGTCGAGCCCGACATCCTCGTCTCGGCCAAGGGGCTGGCGAGCGGCATGCCGATCGGGGCCATGATCGCCAAGGAATCGATCATGACGTGGGAATCTGGCTCCCACGGCAGCACCTTCGGGGGCAACCCGGTGGCCGTCGCCGCGGCGCTGGCTACTCTCGATGTGATCGAGCCGCTGCTGCCGCAGATCCAGAAGACCGGTGATCGGCTGCTGGCCGGCTCCCGAAAGCTGCAGGAGAAGTACGGCTTCATCGGCGATGTCCGGGGCCGCGGGCTCATGATCGGTGTCGAGTTCGTGAAGGACCGGAAGACGAAGGAGCCGTATCCGGAGCTGATCGACCGGATCACCGAGCGGGCGTTCAAGAAGGGGCTGCTGCTGCTGGGCTGCGGCAAGAGCACCTTCCGCTTCGCGCCGCCGCTGGTACTCGACGAGTACGATGTCGATACCGGGCTGGCGATTCTGGATGAGTGCCTCAAAGAAGAAGACTGAGCCTCGGAATACGCGGAAGCACGCGGAAACAGCAATCCCCCGGCGGCCAGTGGCTGCCGGGGGATTTCCACAACAGCGCCCGCAGAAGTACGCGGAAAAGAGCGAGGAAGTACGCGGAAAGGGTTTGGTTGTTGCCCGATGAATCGGGCTGGGCAGCGCGAGGCGTTGATCGGACGCAATCGGAGCCATCCGCGCCTTTATCCGCGTTCATCCGCGGCCAGCAGTTCGGCTACCACCCGTTGATCCGATCCCAGACCGCGACGATCTCATCTCCGCCATCGACGACGTAGTACTTGTCATACGCCGCCGCGGTAAGGCACGCGTGATTCGGTGCGACGCGGACGCGGGTCCCGATCGGCAGCGCGTCGAACGGAATCGGCCGGTCGCTCGTGGCCACGCCATGCTCCTGGTTGGCCCGCTCGATGACGCACTCGCCGTAGGACGGCTTCCCCTGGATATCGAGGATGAGCCCGAAACCCGCATTTCGCGGCGAATTCCGGGTGCTCTGGTCCTTCGACAGCGCCAGCGCCCCCCCATCCACGAGCAGTCGGTTTTCCGCCGGCCTTCTGCCCTGCACCGATGCCAGCACGGTCAGCGCGATGTCCTCCCGGGTGCACGACCCGATCTCGGCCTGGAAGAGATCCTGGAACATGTACACCCCGGCCCGCACTTCTGTCACACCATGCAGGTGCTGAGCATGGGTCGCGGTCGGAGTCGAACCGACGGATACGACCTCCGCCTTGAGCCCCGCCTGCTTGAGCCGCTCGGCGGCGGTGGCCACCGCTGAGCGTTCATGCTCCGCGATCTGCTGAATGGGGGGGAGACTCTTCTGGTCGTAGGAATGGCCCGCGTGGCTCATCACCCCGACCAGTTTTTCCCCCAGCGCCTCACTAATCGCCAGCAGCTCGGCGGATTCCGGGCGGACGCCGCCGCGATGTTCGCCGCAATCCACCTCGACGAGCGCCTGGATCGGCGCGGGATGCTGCCCGATGATGCGGGCTACTTCGAGGTCGTCGGTGATCACGGTCATCGTGACCCCGCGCTCCACGAGTCGAGCAGCCCGGTCGACCTTTTCCGGTGTCGTCCCCACCGCCACCAGGATGTCCCGGAAGCCGTGGTCAGCCAGGTACTCTGCCTCTGCCAAGGTCGAGACGGTCACCCCGCCGAATTCTCCCGCCACCGCGAGCCGAGCGACGTCAGCAGACTTGGCCGTCTTGATATGCGGCCGGAACTTCACGCCGAGCGATCGTACCCGGGCCTGCATCTTGGCCAGGTTGCGGGCCAGGATGCCGCGGTCGAGAATCAGGGCGGGCGTCGGGATCTCGTGGAGGCGCATAGGATGGCCGCGGAAGTACGCGGAGAACAGCTTTGACAAACGCGGAAAAGATGTTGCAATTACAAGAAACACTCGAACTTCGCCGTGCGAAACACAGGTCGGAAGCAGCGGGAACGATCCGCGCTTTTTTCCGCGTTCTTCCGCGGCTTGCTGTTAAGTGGATTTCCGAGCTTC
>DATEHG010000188.1:0-19701 GCA_035279705.1 Gemmatimonadales bacterium | reverse complement strand
CCGGCGCCGGGTGTCGAGCGCGACCAGCCGGTCGAGGGTGGCCTCGAGCGCGGGGTCGAGCCGGCGGGCCAGCGCGGCACGAGTCGCGTCAGGCTCCTGCCGGAGTAGGCGGATGTCGATCAAGGGAAATCAGTTCGACGGTAAGCCGGGACTCAGGCCATGGTAGCCGCAGTTGGAATCGACCAGCGCCCGGAATGTGACGCTCCGCCCCATGGAATCGATCGACAGCACCTCCAGCTTGCCATACAGGGGCGAACTCAGGGCGGCACAGAACAGTGCGGACCGCATGTACCACACCTGCCCGACCGCGAGGTGGATCGTGTCTTCGGTGATGTAGTTGTTGAGCGGTGCGGTGACGACCGAGTCGAACGTCCGCTGCGAGGGCTGGAATCCTGGGTGAATGCTGACCGAGCTCACGACGCCCAGCACCTGGGTGGTCAAAAACACCGACGTGCCCGCGTCGTCGACATTGTAGACGAAATCGAAGGAGGGGTTGTCCTGCGTCAGCACCACCTGGGGACCGAATCCCTGTCCAGAGACGGAAAAGCCGCTGGGCTCCGCCAGGTTGGAATCCCTGGTCGCCCACAGCGTGAAGGTATCCACCTGGTTCTTGGTGACCGGAGGGGCAATGCCGGAATTGTCACTGCAGGCGACCGAGAAGGCCAGCCACAGGCCCAGCGCGAGGAAGAATCGGAGCTTCATGGGGCTGCAAGCTAAGGAGTGCGACGGAGGCGGGTCAACCCACCGTCATTGCTTGACTTCGCTCATTCGCATTCCTACGTTGCCGGACATCCCGGCACCCTGAAATCGGCCACCCTGGAGGCTCCGATGAGCAGCTTGCGCGAGGTCGTCCGTGGCCTGGCCGCCCGTGAAGGCGTCGAGGCGGTCGTCATCGTGAGCGGCGACGGGCTCCCGATCGATCATGCCGGCCGTTCGGAGTTCGATGCCGAAGCCGTGGCGGCGCTCACCGCCACGGTGGCGCAGGGCGCCCGCAGCCTCGGGCGGGCCCTCGAGGGAGAGCGGCTTTCCACTGGTGTCTTCGAGTACGGCGACCGCCAGGTCATCTTCTCGGCGCTGAACGAGGACCACCTCCTCTTCATCCTCCCCACCCGCGGCACCAACACCGGGACTCTGCTGTACGATCTGCGCCGGCACGGCCCGGCCGTCGCCGCGCTGCTTTGATTCGCCTCACCAGGACGGGGCCCGGCGTTCACCGGGCCCATGGAACTTCCCGATGAAATGGGCCGTGATACTGGCCGGCGGGGCCGGGAGCCGCTTCTGGCCCCTCAGCACCCCCTCGCATCCCAAGCAGGTGCTCCCGCTCGCCGGTGACAACTCCACGGCGGAGCAGGCCGTGCAGCGCCTGGCGGGTCTGGTGCCGATCGAACGGGTGCTGCTGGTGACGGGCGACAAGGCGGCGCCAGCACTTGGTGAGCTGCTGCACCTTCCTGCGCAAAATCTCCTGGTCGAACCTCGGCCCGCCTCGACCGCGCCCGCCCTGGTGTGGGCCACCCATGAAGCGTGGAGCCGGGATCCGGACGCCGAGGTGGTGTCGCTGCACGCCGACTGGGTAATCCGCGAGGAGAGCATTTTCCGCCAGTCGGCAACCACCGCCCTGCGCACCGCGTCCACCCACCGCCGCCTGGTCACGGTCGGCATCGTTCCCACCCGGCCCGAGACGGGATACGGCTACATCGTCCCCGGCGCGGCGCTCGACCGGGAGGCGCGCGCCGTCAAGCGGTTTACCGAAAAGCCAGATGCGGCCACGGCGCTCGACCTGATGGCCGACGGGGCGCTCTGGAACAGCGGACTCTTCGCCTGGCGGGCCGACGTGCTGCTCGAACAGATCCGCAATCACACCCCGGAAATTGCGCCGGCACTCGGCGCCCTGGAGCGGAAGGACGTGGCGGGGTTCTTCGCCGCGGTCCAGCCCGTCTCGATCGACGTGGGGCTGCTCGAACGGAGTCCCGCCGTCGCGGTGGTGCCCGGCGCATTTTCCTGGGACGATATCGGCACCTGGGACGCGCTGCCCCGGGTCCGTCCCCGCGATCCGCGCGGCAACGTTGCCTCGGGGCCGGTCTACTTCCACGAAGCCCAGGACTGCGTGGCCTGGAGCGACGGCGAACCGGTGATCCTCGCCGGCGTCCGGGACCTGGTGGTGGTAAAAGCCAACGGGCGGATCCTGGTGATGCCGCGCAGCGCGGCCGCCGACCTCAAGAAAGTGCTCGATTCCCTGCCCCCCCGAGTGCGGGACCTCGAATAGGCCCATGGCCACGACGCTCTACCTCTACGATCCGCCCGCTCCCGGCCCACGATGGTTCCCCTTCGCGGGCGTGCGGCCGCTGTGCGAGCTCCGCGCCGGGGCCTGGCGGATCCGCGAAAGGTGGGAAGGCATCCTCGAAGCGGAGACCGCAGCCATCCTGGCGGACCATGTCGCGGGATTCCACGAGCTCGACGAGCCGGAAGTGCGTGCTACCGCCACGGTGAAGGGACCCGCAGTGGTCGCCTCCAGTTGCTTCGCGCCGGCCGGGGTCCCGGTGGAGTGGGAGGGGGACACCCGGCGTCTCACCCACGACGGCCAGACCGTCGCGTGGCTGGTGCCCGCCGGACAGGAATGGGCGGGTCCCGATGATGCCGGGTCAGCCGTCGAAATCGAGGGAATGCTCCTCGAGGGCGCGGCGGACCTCATCGTGGCGCTGGAGGGTTTCCTGCAAGGCGATTGCGCCGACTTCCTGCACGCGCCGCACGACGAAGTGCCCGAAGGCTCGATCGTCATCGGCGAACCCAACGAGGTCATCTGCCTCGGCGCGGCCGTGGAGCCCGGAGTCGTGTTCGATGTCCGGCATGGCGCGGTGGTGCTCGAAGAGGGAGTGGAGGTCCGTTCGGGTACCCGGCTTGAAGGCCCGCTGTACGCGGCGGCCCGGACCCGGATTCTCGGCGGCCTCGTGCGGGTCTCGGCCTTCGGTCCGCGGAGCACGGTGCGGGGAGAGATTTCCAATTCGGTGTTCCTCGGTTTCGCCAACAAGGGCCACGACGGCTTCCTGGGCCACAGTGTGCTTGGTACCTGGGTCAATCTCGGCGCGGGCACCACGACGTCGAATCTCAAGAACACCTATGGCGAGGTGCAGCTCGAGATCGCGGGGAGCCGCGTTGCCACGGGGCTCCAGTTCCTGGGTACCCTCTTCGGCGACCACGCCAAGACGGCCATCGGAACCATGCTACCGACCGGCACCGTGGTGGGAGCGGGCGCAAACCTGTTCGGCGCCGGCCCGGTGCCGAAATTCGTGCCTCATTTTGCGTGGGGACTTGGCGGCGAGACAATGACGGAGGAGGGATTCCTGCAGGTCGCCGAGCGGGTCATGCCCCGGCGCGAAGTGAAATTCACCGAGGAACGGCGGGCCTCGCTCACGGCCACCTGGCATCGGCTGGCCAAGGAATGACAACGCTCTACATGCTGGGCTCCGGCTCCCGCGGCAATTGCGCCGCGGTGCGGCACGGAAACCAGTCGCTCCTCATCGACGCCGGGTTCAGTGCCCGGGAAATAGCCCGGCGGGCCCGCGCGGTCGGGTTGCCGCTCGAGACCGTGGCCGGCATTGCCCTCACCCATGAACATGGGGACCACACGAGCGGCGCCGCCTCACTGGCCAGCCAGCTCGATGTCCCCGTGATCACCTCCACGGGCACCTGGGACCGGATCCGGCCCAGATTCGCTGCCTCCCGTTTCATTCCTGCCGTACTCATGGGTGAAGTCTCGGTCGGACCGTTCCGGGTGCGCGCCTGCCCGGTGAGCCACGACGCGGCCGAGCCGATTGCGCTCCGGATCGAAGCGCCCGATGGCGCGGCGCTGGCCCTGGCCACGGACGTCGGACGGCCGAGCACCGCCCTGCGCTGGCTCATGGCCGGGGCGCAGGGGCTGGTGCTGGAAGCGAATCACGATGAAATCCTGCTCCGCACCAGCAGCTATCCCGCCAGTGTGCAGGAGCGGATCGTGGGATCGGGGGGGCACCTCTCCAACCGCGCGGCAGCAGAACTCCTGGGAGACCTGGTGCACCCCGGTCTCAGGGTGGTGGTCCTGGCCCATCTGAGCGAACGGTGCAATACGGCGGATGTCGCGCGGGAGGCGGTGCGACCGGTGCTCGAGGCGGCGGGGTTCCAGGGGAGTTTCGAAGTGGCGCTGCAGCACCAGCCGCTCGCCCCACTCACGATCGGAGCCTGACCGGCGGTCGCCGGCCGCTTCAGCTGGAGAGGTCGGGGTCCGGCGGAACTGGAATGGAATCAGGACGGGCCGAGGGCGGCCCCATCCTGGTCAGCGTGATGGGCTTCTCGAGATCCCCGCCTGACAGAGTCAGCTTGGCACCGCTGATCTTGAAGTCGTAACTCACCCACTCGCCGCCCAGGGCCAGCATCAGCGTCTTGGGGCCGGTCACCCTCCAGCGGACCGTTTCGGTGCCATAGCTCGCGCTCGAGTCCGCCCGGACGATGACCGTGCGCGGTGCATCCTGCCGCTTGGCGTCCTTGAGCGAGGCCTCCCAGGTGCCGACTACCGTCGGTGCCTGCGCGTGCAGCATCCGGGGTACCAGGAAGGCAATCAAGACAAGAGCAGCACGCTTCACGACATCCTCCAGGCCAGACTCGGTGACCGACTCCCGGGCAAAGATAACCGGCGGTCCGCCCCTTCCCCACCCCCCGGAAACAGCGCCGCCCCGGTGCTACGCATCGGGGCGGCGAATTGCTCGGACTTGCTGATCCCTCGCGCCTGCGGCGCTCGGGAAACTCAATTTCGGTGTTCGTTACAGATCCTGATCCCTCGCGCCTGCGGCGCTCGGGATACAAAACCGGCGCTGGAGTTACAGGAGCGCTGGAGCGCTCCTGTAACTCCAGCCGGTTTAGTACATGCCACCCATTCCGCCACCCGCCGGAGCCGCGGGAGCAGCCTTCTCTTCCTTGCGCTCCACCACCACGCACTCGGTGGTGAGGAGCAAGCCGGCGATCGAGGCCGCGTTCTGCAACGCGGTCCGGGTCACCTTGGTCGGATCGATGACGCCGCTCTTGACCAGGTCCTCATAGGTGTCGGTGCCGGCGTTGTAGCCGAAGTTCTTGTCCTTCGACTCCTTGACCCGGGCCACGACGATCGAGCCCTCGGCGCCCGCGTTGAGCGCGATCATCCGGACCGGCTCCTCGATGGCGCGGCGCACGATCTCGACGCCGGTCTTCTCGTCCTCGGTGCCCTTGATCTTGTCCAGCACGGACTGGGCGCGGAGCAGCGCGACGCCGCCGCCGGGGACGATGCCTTCCTCGACCGCGGCACGGGTAGCGTGCAGCGCGTCCTCGACCCGGGCCTTCTTCTCCTTCATCTCGGTCTCGGTCGCCGCACCGACGTTGATGATGGCCACACCGCCGGAAAGCTTGGCCAGCCGCTCCTGCAGCTTCTCACGGTCGTAGTCGCTGGTCGACTTGTCGATCGCGGCCTTGATCTCGCCGATCCGGCCCTGGATCTCGTCGGCCTTGCCCCGGCCGTCCACCACGGTGGTGTTGTCCTTGTCCACCACGATCCGCTTGGCCCGGCCCAGCTTGCTGAGCTCGGTGTTCTCGAGCTTGAGGCCCAGCTCCTCCGCGATGACCGAGCCGCCGGTAAGCTTGGCGATGTCGGTCAGCATTTCCTTGCGGCGGTCACCGAAGCCCGGCGCCTTGACCGCGCAGACCTTGAGGGTGCCGCGGATCTTGTTGACGACCAGGGTGGCCAGCGCCTCGCCCTCGACGTCCTCGGCGATGATCAGCAGGGGCTTGCCGGTCTGGGCGACCTTCTCCAGCACCGGGAGCAGCTCCTTCATGCTGGAAATCTTCTTGTCGTGGATCAGGAGGTAGGCGTCGTCCAGCGCCGCTTCCATCTTCTCCGGATCGGTCACGAAGTAGGGCGAGAGGTAGCCGCGGTCGAACTGCATGCCGTCCACGGTCTCCAGGGTGGTCTCGAGACCCTTGGCCTCTTCCACCGTGATCACTCCGTCCTTGCCGACCTTCTCCATCGCCTCGGCGATCAGCTTGCCGATCTCCGGATCGTTGTTGGCGGAAATGGTGCCGACCTGGGCGATTTCCTTGGTGCCCTTCGACTCGACCGAGAGCCGCTTGAGTTCGGCGACGATCGCCTCGACGGCGCGATCGATGCCGCGCTTGAGCTCCATCGGGTTGGCCCCGGCGGTCACGTTCTTCAGGCCTTCCCGGAAGATGGCCTGGGCCAGCACGGTGGCGGTGGTGGTCCCGTCGCCCGCGAGGTCGCTGGTCTTGGTCGCCACTTCCTTCACCATCTGGGCGCCCATGTTCTCGATCGCGTCGGCCAGTTCGATCTCCTTGGCCACGGTCACGCCGTCCTTGGTCACGGTCGGCGAACCGAACTTCTTGTCGATCACCACATTCCGGCCCTTGGGGCCGAGGGTCACCTTGACCGCGTCGGCCAGGGCGTCGATGCCCCGCTTGAGCTTGGCGCGGGCATCCACATTGAACATCAGTTCCTTGGCAGCCATGTGTCTATCTCCTCTGGATCTCAGCCAATCTTGGCGAGAATGTCGGAAGCCTTGATGATGATGAGTTCTTCACCGTCGACGGTGTACGGGGTGCCGCTGTACTTGCCGTAGATCACCGTGTCGCCCACGGCCACGTCCAGCTTGATGCGCTGGCCGTCTTCAAACTTGCCGGGGCCCACGGCCACAATCTCGCCCTGGGTCGGCTTTTCCTTCGCGGTGTCGGGGATGTACAGGCTGCCCCGCATGCTCTCGGCCTCGTCCGCGGGCCGAAGGACCACCCGGTCCTCCAGCGGCTGGAGCCGGATCTTCGCCTTGCTCTTGGTTGCGGTGGACATCGTATTCCTCCTGCAGAAGTTCTTGGAGCGAAATGCCAAACCATTGCCGCACAATGATTTAGCAGAGATGTGCATCGACTGCTAACGGTGGACCCAATTATAGACCCCGGCTAGCAGATGTCAAGCGTGAGTGCTAGGCAGGCGGGCAGGCGGGCAGGCGGGCAGGCGGGCAGGCGGGCAGGCGGGCAGAGGCCAAGATCGCTCAACCCGCCAATCCATCAATCCTTCAATCCCTCAATCCTCTCCACGGAGCGCCCGCACCGCGCTCCGCAGCAGCGCCGAGGCCGAGTCGACCCGGGTGGCGAGATCGTTGACCTCGAGACTGGCCCGCGCGGGGTCGCCGTCCTTGATCGCCTCCGTGATCCCGGGGTAGTTCACGTCGGCATAGCCGTTGTCCCGGTCGGAAGCGATGAGAAGGTTCCGCTGCCAGGGGCGGCCGGCCAGCCCGGCGGCACGGGTGAACGCGGGGCCCAGGCCCCGGAGCGCGGCGTTCGCACCGGTGAGCCGGGCGGCGGGAAGGCTCGGCGGCAGGTCATTGAGCAGAGAATCGAGGCGGGCGGCCTGATCAATGAATCGATCGAGCGACTGGTTGAGCGGCGCGAGTTCGAGTACGACCTTGCGGGCCCGGGCCAGGTCGCCGAGCGGCGGGGTGAGCGAGCGGAGGTAGCGACCGAGCGCCAGCGCGTCGAACGGGATGAGGTCTGCATTGGCCAGCCGGGCCATCGCCAGAGCCGAGAGTTGACCCGCGGCCACGATGCTCTTGGCGCCGGGATCGCCGAAGCGCTCCTGGAAGGCGTCAGTGTCGTACGCGGAGTGATAGACGCCGCCGCTGCCCCCGAAGCCGAAATCGAACGACGGAATCCCCAGGTGATTGTAGAAGCTGGCGTAGTCGCTGCCGCCGCCGAGGTCTCCCTGTTCCGGCTCCGCCGTATCGGCCACCGCCTGGTCCCGTCGCCACGCGGCATAGACGGAAAGTGTTTCGCCGGGCTGGCGTACCAGCCGGGTGAGGTCACGGACCAGCCGGTGCAACGAGGCGGCGCCGCTCGAGCCGAAGCGCCGGCCATCGGCCGCGTCGTCGAGATTGAGATACGCGACGACTTTCCCTGGCAGCGTCTGTTCCATCGACTCGACCCATTCGGCGGAGCCTACCAGTCCCCACTCTTCGGCGTCCCAGGTCGCGAATATCAGGGTCCGGCGCGGGCGCTGTCCGCCCGCGGACAGCCGGGCCCATGCCCTGGCGGCTTCGATCACGGCCGAAGTCCCCCCCACATTGTCCCTGGCGCCCGGCCCCCAGGCGTCCCGGTGCGCACCGACGATGACCAGCTCCTGCGGAAAATCCTTTCCCCGCAGGGTGCCGAAGGTGTCGGTGATCTTCTTGTAGCCGTTCGGCGCCCGCTCGCGGTAGACCGCCACCCGCGCCGTCACTTCACCGGCCCCGATGTGATAGCGGAACGGGAGCCCCCCCTGCCACTGCTGCGGCACCGAGAGCCCGCGCATCGGCTGGAGCAGCTGGGCCGCGTTGCGATAGCCCAGCGGAACCACTGGAATCCGCGGAATGGCCATCGAATCCTCGGGAAGCCGGCGGGCTTTGGCGGTCGAAGGCCAGGTGGGGGTGGACGGATCACCCTCGCCATTGAAGACGCTGCCGCGCTGCACCGCATCAGGGTGCCGCATCGGTCCGTCGGGATAGACGTCGCCGCGCACGTAGCCGTCGTCCTGCGGATCCGAGTACAGCAGCACGGCCACCGCGCCACGCGCCTCCGCTTCCCGCGCCTTGATGCCGCGATAACTCCGCCCGTATCGGGCCAGCGCAATCTTCCCCTTCACACTCACGCCCAGCGAATCCAGCGCGGCGTAGTCCGCCGCGAGACCGTAGTTCACGTACACCACCTGGGCCACGACATCCCCCGCCCCGCTGTGCCCGTTCATCGCCGGCCATGGCGCTTCGGAGGTCGTGGGATCCGCGGCGAGCGCCGGCTCCTCGAGTGCAAAGCGGCTGACCGACGGCGTCCGGCGCTCGACGATGGTGGAATCCGGAAACGGCAGAAAAGCCTGGAAGTCGGACCGGCTGGTATCGAGACCGAAGTTCTTCATCTTGGTCAGCACCCAGGCCGCGGTCGCCTGCTGGGCGGGGGTGCCGGCCACGTGGGGATGGGCACTCAGGGTCTTGCGGCTTTCCCTCGCGCTCACACTGTCCCCGAATCCGGCCAGCTGGGCCTCAAGTGCCCGTTGTGCCGTCGCGTTGGCTGGCGCGTAACCGGGCAATCCCTGCGCCAGAAGTCCCGACGGAATTGACAGCGAGAGCGCCCAGAGCGCTGGCGAGAACCGCATCGTGTTCCATCCGGTGGAGGAGAAGAGCGCGAAATATCTCCCGCGACCCCGCTCGGAACAACCGTCCGGAAACTGAAGCGGGGCTCCCCGAGGAGCCCCGCAGAAGTCCGGCGAAGCGCCGGTATCAGGGCGCGAGCGCCGTGAGCTGCCGCAAGCCGTCCAGCATGTCCACGTCGTAGACTGAACTGCCCACCAGCTGGACGCCCCAGGTGTACGTGTTGCCGAACCCCGGCTGGATCCGGGCCAGCGCCCGGTTGGAGATGTCCCCCGAGAGTGTGCCCGAAACGTCGATCGCCACGACGCCGGCGTTGTAGTAGGCGGCGTAGAGAATCTGCCGGGTCTCGTCCATCCAGAAGTTGTGCGGGCCGGCGCCGTCAATATGGAAAAAGGCCACCTCCCTGGGCGACGCCAGGTTTGACACGTCGAGGACGTGGATATCCCCCGTCGAACTGCTGCCGATCGAGCCCGGCCCCTCCTGCCCCACGAAGAGATACTGCTTCGAGCCGCCGGGGCCCCAGAACCACCAGCCGTTGTGCGCCTCGCCACCACTCGTCGGTGTGGTGCTGATGAGCACCGGATTGGTGGGGCTGCCCCCGCTCATCCCGTTGCCGACATCGTAGATCATGACACCGGTGTTCCAGGCAAACTCGAACGCCAGGCCGTCCCGCACAAACGAGTCATGCAGCCCGTAGTTGGCCGGAATCGGGACCTGGGCCGACTTGATGATGGTGTCCGCCGCGAGCTGCGAGAGATCGAAGATGATCAGCGCCGGGCTGCCCGGATTCTTGGCCGTGAAGGCGTAGAGCTTGCCGCCGATGGTGGCCAGTTGCGACGTGTGGAGCCCGGTGTCGACGAGATAGCGGGCGACGAATGCCGGGTGAGCGGGATCGGTCAGATCGTAGGCGTACAGCCCGTCGAGGCTGCCGCCTTCGACACTGGCGATCAGCCACTTGCCATCGTCGGACACCTGCAGGTCGCTGAGGGTGGTCGTCCCGGGAATGACGATGGAGTCGCCGCGGGTGGGCGCGCCCGAGGCATCGAGATGGAAGATCGCGATCGAGGCGCCGAGGGTGTCGACCCCCTGGGTCCGCGGATACCAGTTCCAGCTGCCGGTGTAGGCATAGTCGCCGTGGACCGTGAGATCGGAGCTGAACCGCTCGGCCACGTTGTTGCCGCCGGCGACGCGGGTCATGGAACCCACGGCCATGGCCTGGAAGTACACGGTGTCGGCGCTGCCTTCGAGTGCCGCCCCGATGACGTTGAGGCCGTAGGTGCCGCCGAGCTGATACTGGACCCGGGCCTGGCCGAGGTCGTTGGTCGTGGCCGTGGTGGCGGATGGCGCGCCGCCGCCCGAGGGCACGAACCAGTGAATCGTCGCGCCGGACACCGGGGCCTGGGTTTCCGAATTGACCTGCACCACCAGGTCCTGCGCCAAGGCGGTGTTGCGGAAGCCGTGCTGCTGATCCCCCGACAGTTTCGAGAGACCGGCGGGAGCCACTGGCGTCTCCCCGCCACTCCCGCCGCAGGCGGAGAGGACGGTCAAGGCGGTCAGGGCGGACAGGGCGGTCGAATGATATCGTGGCATCGATGGCTTCAATTCATGTGATGAATCATTGGTTCGGCCGAGACCTGGCCCGCCAGCAGGCCGTAGCGCCCCATCCGGTGGCCCTTCATCCGCCAGCTCAGCCGGGCGCCGATGGCGAGGCGCCAGAACGTATCGCCACCGTAGAACACATCCGGATCGAAAATACCTCCACCGATGGTCTTGACGTCCGCATGGGAGACTTCGACGATCGGTTCGACCGAATACCTGCGCCCCGGGAAGAGTTCAAACCCGTAGCCCGCGGTCACGATGGACCACCGGGTGGTACCGACGATCGAATTCTCCAGGTGTGGCCGCGGCGAGCGAAACGGATCGGTGGTACGCTCCTCCTCCGGCCGGTCGGTGTTCTCGTATCGCAGATAGGGACGATGCCGCCCCCCGGTCCATGCACCCTCCACCAGCCAGCTCCTGAACTGGTAGAAGCCGTCGAACTCGCTGTTGTGGGCATACTCCCCGAACAGATACCCCAGGCCGCCCAGGAACGGCCGTTCGGCGCGGGCGGAGGCGCTCCACTTCCAATTGTCGCTGCCGGCACCGGGACGGTGTTCGGGACTCTTGACCCTGGCATGGGAGCCCTGCAGCTCGACGCCATCCACGGGATGCAGCAGCAGGCGGAGCGACCAGGAGTCCCCGAACCGCTCCATATTGGGCCACTGCGAGGGATTCTCGGGCTCATCGCCGTTGAACAGGCCGGCCTCGAACACCAGGGGCTTCCAGGCCACCGCCCCGATCACGACGGCGCGTTCGAGGATCTGGGCCCAGTGATGATTGACCGGGTACAGCTCGGTCGGCCGGTTCATGGGGTCGTCGGAGCCGAACGGCGCAAATCCCTTTCCGGCCGACAGGCTGGTCCGAAGACCACCACCCAGCGGCACCGCGCCCTGCAGCATCAGCTCGTGGAAATAGGTATGCGGGTGCCTGCGGTCGATGAACCCCTCACCCCAGACGCCGAGGCCGAGTTCGCCGCCGGGCATGGTCAGCCCTTCGAAGTCGAGAGAGCCCAGGAAACGGAGGCGGTCCCGGAGTGCACCGGCCTGCAGCATGATGATGGGCTGGGCCACCCGGAACTCGTCGAGGCTGCCGCCCCTCGGCACCTGGCTTTCCCAGACGTAGGCCGGGATGGCATTGGCGGAGACGAGGGCCCAGAGGCGATTCGATTCGCCGCCCATGGGCATGACCATCGGCGTCTGCGCGTGGACCAGTGATGGAAGCAGCAGAGGAACAACTGCGAGGCGGAGCAGGCGCTTCAGATCCCGCCCTCCGCCGCGGACGACTCCCGGTAGTTCAGGGTCGCGGCGAGGTAGTCCCGCTGCATCCGTGAGATCCACTCGACGCCGATCTGCTTGGGACAAGCCTCTTCACACTCCCCGTGCCAGGTGCAGCCGCCAAAGCCTTCGAGATCCATCCGGTCCACCATCCCGAGTGCCCGGCGGTTCCGCTCGGCCTGTCCCTGCGGCAGGCTGCCGAGGTGGCCCATCTTGGCCGAGGTGAAGAGCATCGCGGAGGCGTTGGGACAGGCCGCGACGCAAGCACCACAGCCGATGCACTGGGCCGCGTCCATGGCCAGATCGGCGTCCGATTTCGGCACCGGGATGGCATTGGCTTCGGGCGCGCTGCCGGTGGATACGGAGACGAATCCGCCGGCCTGGACGATACGGTCGAAGGCGCTGCGGTCGACCACCAGGTCCTTGATGACCTTGAACGGGCGGGCGCGCCACGGCTCGACCACGATCACGGCGCCGTCGACGAAGCTCCGCATGTGCAACTGGCAGGTGGCGGTTCCCTTCATCGGCCCGTGGGCGACGCCGTTGATCATCACGCCGCAACTGCCGCAGATCCCTTCGCGGCAATCATGATCGAACGCGATCGGCTCCTCGCCCCGGCCGGTCAGCCCCTCGTTGACAACGTCCAGCAACTCGAGGAACGACATGTCGGGGTTGACGCCCGGCACGGCGTACTCGACGAGGCGGCCCGGCTCGCCCGCGGATTTCTGACGCCAGACTTTCAATGTGATGTTCATAGTGCCGATTGAAGTCCCGTCTCTCATGGCCTTAAGCCATAAGCCTTAAGCCTTAAGCCTTTGCCATAAGCGTATGGCTTACGGCTTAGGGCTTACGGCTACTTGTAGCTCCGCTGCGCCAGGTGGACGTTCTCGAAGACCAGCTGCTCCTTGTTCAGGACGGGGGGACGATTGTCCCCCTGGTACTCCCAGGCCGCCACGTAGGCAAAGTGATCATCGTCCCGCTGCGCCTCGCCGTCCGGCGTCTGGTGTTCGGACCGGAAGTGCCCGCCGCAGCTCTCCTCGCGGTGCAGCGCGTCGGTGCACATCAGTTCGGCGAACTCGAGGAAGTCGGCCACCCGCCCGGCCCTTTCCAGGGACTGGTTGAGGTCCGCGCCGCTGCCGGGCACAGTGACGTTCTGCCAGAACTCCTCGCGCAGCGCGGGGATGCGCTGCAGCGCCTGCTTGAGCCCCGCCGAATCGCGGGCCATGCCGCACTTGTCCCACATGAGCTTGCCCAGTTCGCGGTGGAACGAATCGACGCTCCGCTTTCCCTGCACACCCAGCAGCCTGCCGATCCGGGCCCGCACCGCGTCCTCGACCGCCTTCACTTCCGGGTGGTCCGCCGAGATCGGCTCGGGCGGGGTGCGCGCCAGGTAATCGCCGAGGGTGTACGGGATGACGAAATAACCGTCCGCCAATCCCTGCATGAGCGCGCTCGCCCCGAGGCGGTTGGCGCCGTGGTCCGAGAAGTTGGCCTCGCCCAGGACGTGGAGTCCCGGGATGGTGCTCATCAGGTTGTAATCCACCCAGAGCCCGCCCATGGTGTAGTGGACGGCCGGGAAGATCCGCATCGGCACCTGGTAGGGATCCTCGTCGGTGATCCGCTGGTACATCTCGAACAGGTTGCCGTAGCGCTCCCGGATCTTCTGCTCGCCGTAGCGCTTGATGGCGTCGCGGAAATCGAGATAGACGCCGAGCCCGCTCTCCCCCACGCCACGCCCGCTGTCGCAGGCCTCCTTGGCCGCGCGGCTGGCGATGTCCCGCGGGCTCAGGTTGCCGAAGCTGGGGTATTTCCGCTCGAGATAGTAGTCGCGTTCCCCGTCGGGGATTTCGCGGGGAGCCCGCTTGTCGCCCACCGCCCTGGGCACCCAGACCCGCCCGTCGTTGCGCAGCGACTCGCTCATCAGCGTGAGCTTGGACTGGTACTCGCCGCTGACGGGAATGCAGGTCGGATGAATCTGGGTATAGCAGGGATTGCCGAACCCGGCGCCGCGCTTGTAGGCCCGATAGGCCGCGGTCACGTTGCAACCCTTGGCATTGGTGGAGAGGTAGAAGACGTTGCCGTAGCCACCGGTGGCCAGCAGCACCGCATCACCGAGATGCGTGGTCTGCTCGCCGGTCACGAGATTCCGAACCACGATGCCGCGGGCCCTCCCCTTCACCACCACGAGGTCCAGCATCTCGGTGCGCGGGTACATCGTCACCGTGCCCGCGGCCACCTGGCGTTCCAGCGCCTGGTAGGCGCCCAGCAGCAGCTGCTGGCCGGTCTGGCCCCGGGCGTAGAAGGTGCGGCTGACCTGGGCGCCGCCGAAGGAGCGGTTGGCGAGCGCCCCGCCGTACTCGCGGGCAAACGGCACACCCTGCGCCACGCACTGATCGATGATGTTGACGCTGACCTGGGCCAGCCGGTAGACGTTGGCCTCGCGGGCGCGGAAGTCGCCGCCCTTGATCGTGTCGTAGAACAGCCGCCAGATGCTGTCCCCGTCGTTCTGGTAGTTCTTGGCGGCATTGATCCCGCCCTGGGCCGCAATGCTGTGCGCCCGGCGCGGGCTGTCCTGGAAGCAGAAACACTTCACGTTGTAGCCCAGTTCGCCCAGCGTCGCCGCCGCGGAGCCGCCGGCCAGCCCCGAGCCGACCACGATGACGGTGTATTTCCGCTTGTTGGCGGGATTGACCAGCTTGAGATCGAACTTGTGCCGGTCCCACTTCTCGGCGAGCGGGCCGCCCGGGACCCGGGCGTTGAGCTCCAGCGTCACTTGATCACCCCCGCCAGCACGGCCAGTGGAATCGTGGCAAAGCCGAGCGCCACCAGCGCGGCCAGTGCCCGCATCAGCGCCTGGCGACCCGGGTTCCACGACGGATGATTGAGGCCCAGCGAGTTGAACATGGCCGACCCGCCGTGGTAGAGGTGCAGGCCCAGGCCCGCCATCGCCACGACGTAGAAGCCCGCCACCAGGGGATGCTGCCGGAAGCCGCTCACGATGTTGTGGTAGGGATCACCCTCGACGAAGTCGGGATGGACCGTACCGAAGGTGAAATGCAGCAGGTGATAGATGATGAAGGCCAGCAGCAGCGCCCCGCCCCATCGCATGGTCCGCGACGCCACAGTGGCGGCCTGCGGCTCCTTCCGGGCGTACGCGACCGGGCGGGCGGCCCGGTCGAGGCGGGTGAGCTGCACCGCGGCGATGACATGGAGAATGAGCGAGACGATCAGGACGCCGCGCGCCACCCAGAGGAGTTCGCCGGCGCTGTGCAGGAACGCCGAGTAGGCGTTGATCTTGACCGGCCCGGCAAAGGCCAGGAGGTTGGCCACCACATGGGTGAGCAGGAAGCCGATGAGGATGGCCCCGGTCACCGCCATGATGATCTTCTTCCCGACGGTGGAGCGATACAGCGCAACGAGCTGGCGCATGCCGGCTCAGCCGAGCGCTTTCATCGTGTCGACCACCGCGGCGGCCGACTTGTGCAGCTCGGTCCGTTCGGCGGCGGTGAGCGTCACCTCCACGATCTGCTCCAGTCCCATCTTGCCGAGCTTGCACGGAACGCCGCAGAACACGTCCTTGAGCCCGTACTCGCCGGTGAGCCACGCGCTGCACGGCAGGATCCGCTTCTTGTCCAGCGCGATGGCCTCGGCCATCTGGACCGCGGCGGCGCTGGGCGCGTAGTACGCCGAGCCGGTCTTGAGGAAGGCCACGATTTCGGCGCCGCCATTCCGGGTGCGGGTCACGATGGCGTCCAGCTTGTCCTGCGCCAGTAGCTGGGTGACCGGAATGCCGGAAACCGTGGTGTACGAGATCAGCGGCACCATCGTGTCGCCATGGCCGCCCAGCACCATGGCCTGGATGTCTTCCACCGACACATCCATCGCTTCGGCCAGGAAGGCGCGATACCGCGCCGTGTCGAGGACGCCAGCCATGCCGATGACCCGTTCGCGCGGGAAGCCGGTAGCCTTCATGGCCACGTAGCACATCACGTCCAGCGGGTTGGACACCACGATGACGATGCTGTTCGGCGCGACGCGGCGGATTTCCTTGCCCACCGATTCGACGATGCCGGCGTTGGTCTTGACCAGGTCGTCCCGGCTCATGCCGGGCTTCCGCGCGATACCGGCGGTCACGATGAAGAGATCGGAGCCGGCCGCACTGTCGTAGTTGCTGGCGCCGACGACCCGGGTGTCGAAGCCCTCGATCGGAGCGGATTGCCACTGGTCGAGGCCTTTGCCCTGGGGCACGCCGTCCACCACGTCCACCATGACGACGGTCCGGGCCAGGTTCTTCTCGGCCACCCGCTGGGCCGCGGTGGCGCCCACGTTGCCGGCGCCGACGACGGTAATCTTGTTGAGCATGTCGGATTGGGTTGAAGGTGCGCGAAAAGTACTGTCCCGCTTTGAGCGGGGCAAACCGATTGGTCAGCGCCGCGACCGTCTCCGCGGCCCCCGCCGGCGCGGCGCCGGGCGGCCGTTCTTCTCCGGCGCCGCCGCGAGTTCGGCGGGTTGCAGCTCCTCGTGCGGCAGCCCCAGCTGGCGCAGCCCTTCATAGAGGACCACGCTCACGGCATTGGCCAGGTTCATGCTGCGGATGTTGCCCGGCATCGGCACCCGGAAGCAGCGGTCGGGATGCTTTTCCAGGATCCGCGCCGGCATCCCCTCCGTCTCGTTGCCGAAGATCAGCACGCTGTTCATGGCAAAGGGCGCGGTGGTGAAATCGTTCTCCGCATTGGCGGAAAAGTAGAGGCAGCGCTCGCGCGCGATGGCGTTGCGGAATACGAACCAGTCCGGGTGAAACCACAGGTCCACCTTGTCCCAGTAATCGATTCCGGCGCGCTTCACGTGCCGGTCATCGATCTCGAAGCCCAGCGGCCCGATCAGGTGGAGGGGCACGTCGGCACCGGCGCAGAGCCGGGCGATATTGCCCGTATTGGGCGGGATCTGCGGCTGAATCAGGGCGATGTGCAGCGTCATGAGAATCTCTCCCGCTCCTACCGCTTTTCCGCGGCGAGAAACCATTCCGCGATGGTGGAGCTGGCGCCGATGAAGGTCTGGTCGCTGTTGACCAGTACCGAGATGATCAGCTTCTGATCGGGATAGATGAGAAGGTAGGCGGTTCCACCCTCCGAGCCGCCCGAGTGCCAGACCCGGCGGCGACCGGCGCTGTCCTTGTCGGTGCGCCATCCCATGCCATAGCCGGTTTCCTTCCCGTCCCGCGTCTTCTGCGATGTCCACAGCAGCTGCACCGTAGCCGGCTTGAGCAGGGTCCCGTCGAGGAGCGCGTCGCCGAACCGGCCCAGGTCCTCCGTCGTGGAAAGGAAGCCGCCGCCCGCCCACTTGTAGCTGTTGTCCACGAAGGTGGCGTTGATGACGCCGCCACCCGAGTCGCCGCGGGTGTAGAATCGGGCCCGATGGGGAATGAGGCTGTCGACGAATTCGGCCACGGTGTTGTGCATGCCCAGCGGGCCGAAGACGCGGGTGTTCATGAAGTCGAGGTAGGGCTGGCCGCCGGCTCCCTCGATCACCGCGCTGATCAGGCTCCAGCCGTAGGTGGAATACGAGTACCGGGTGCCCGGCTCGAAGAGGAGTGAATCATCCTTGAAGATGGCCAGCCCGTCATGCACCGAGGCCCAGTGACGCTTCAGCACGAATTCTTCGCCCTGGTAGTGACGGATGCCGGCCAGGTGCCCGGCCACCTGCCGGACCGTGATGGGCCAGCGCTTGACCGGGAAGCCCGGCACGTAGCGCTGCACCGGGGCATCGAGATCGATCCTGCCCTCCTGGACCAGCAGCCCGAGGGCGGCGGAGGTGAGCGACTTGGAGACGCTGCCGACCCGGAAGCGGGTCAGCGGGGTGACTGCCACCTGCTGCTCCACGTCCGCCAGGCCGAATCCTTCGCTCCAGATGATCTGGCCGTTCTTCATCACGGTGACCGATGCACCCGGGGCACCGAGCTTCTTCATGGTGTCGATGACGAAGGCACGGGCCCGCGTGATGGCGGGAAGCCAGGTACTCGCCGGCTCGACCTGGGCGTAGGGTGGTACGGCCACCTGGGCCGCGGCACTCGGCCCGCCCAGCCCCAACTGCAGGAGCCACGGAAGCACGCGGAGTGAAACAGCCGCGGAGGAACGCGGATTGATCCGAAGCAGGGGAAGGCCGGCAGCGAGGACGCGATTTCGTTCAGGGGGTGCAGTTACCACCTCAAGGACCTTTCTGGAGAGCATGCAGCCCGGGAATGTCGACGAACAATCCGCGTCCTTCCGTATTCATCCGTGGCTGTGCTTATCCGGCCATCATCCGCCACGGGTGTGCATTTCCCGGTGGGGATCGGCCCGCAACGTGGCCAGCTGATACAGCGCCCCCCGGTCGTCGGCCGCGAGGCGGCGCTCCGCCCCGCGATCCGAACGGTCCCGCCAGGACTCGGCAACCAGGGAGCGAAGTTCCTCGTCGCTGGCGCCGGCGCGGAGCGGCGTGCGGAGATCGATCCCGGTGGCCGCGTACAGGCACAGGAACAGGGTGCCGTCCGCCGTGAGGCGGGCCCGGTCGCAGTCGCGGCAGAATGGCGCGGTCGTCGAGGCGATGATACCGAACACCGTCCCGTCGGGCAGGCGGAAGCGGTCGGCGGGCGCGCGGGGATCGCTCCCGTCGCGCACCGGCTCAACGCCGCCGTAGCGGCGGCCGATGACCTCGAGCAGCTCCTGGCGGGACACCACCTTCTCCATCGACCACCCCGTGGCGCCTCCCACATCCATGTACTCGATGAATCGCGCCTCGAAGTCCTCCGCCCGGGCAAACTCAAGCAGCTCGACGACCTCATCGTCGTTGAATCCGCGGATGATGACGCTGTTGAGCTTGATCCGCTCGAACCCTGCGCTGCGGGCCACCCGGAGGCCTTCGACCACCTCCGCGTGCCTGTTGCTGCGGGCAAACGCCAGCATCCGCTCGGGACGCAGAGTATCGAGACTCACCGTGAGCCGCTTGAGGCCGGCCTCCTTCAAGGCCTGGGCATGACGCCCCAGGAGGAGACCGTTGGTGGTCAGGGCCAGGTCCCGCACCTGGCTCCGCCGGGCCAGCATGCGGACCAGCGCGGGAAGGTCATGGCGGAGGAGCGGCTCACCACCCGTCAGCCGGAGCTTGCTCACGCCCAGGCCGCCGAACACTCCGGCGAGACGATCGAGCTCCTCGAAGCTCAGGATCGAGGAGCGCGGCAGCCAGACGTACTCCTCCTCCGGCATGCAGTAGCTGCACCGCATGTTGCAGCGGTCGGTCACCGAGAGGCGGAGACTGCCGAGCGGCCGGCCCAGGAGGTCGAGCGGTTCATTCATCGGCGGCGTGTCCCAGCGGGTCGGGGACCAGCGCTTCATCCAGCCGCGTGGGATCCACCCACCCCACGGTCCCATCGGCGTAGAACTCCTTCTTCCAGATCGGCACCCGGTGCTTGACCTGCTCGATGATCCAGCGGCAGGCGTCGAACGATTCGCTGCGATGGTCTCCCGCCGCCGCGACGGCGACGGCCACCTCTCCGATCGCGAGCGGGCCGAGCCGGTGCTCGAGCGTCACACCGACCGGCCAGCGGCTCCGGGCCTCCGCCAGAATCCTGTCGCACTCGGCCTCCGCCATCGGTTCGTAGGCATGGTACTCGAGGC
>DATEHG010000187.1:0-30236 GCA_035279705.1 Gemmatimonadales bacterium | reverse complement strand
CCGGCGCGGCTTGCGCCGCCGCCGGATGCCCCGAACCCGAGCGCCAGGCCACCAGGGCACCACCGCCGATGAGCGCGGCCCCCAGGCCTGCCGCAATCAGCCAGCGACCGCTGCCGGACTTGGCCGGCGCGGGCTTCTGGTGCTCGTGATGGGCCGCCGCATGACTGTGCGCGGCGAAATCCACGGCCGGGTGTTCGGGCAGGCCGGGCGCCGGATGCGACTGGCGCTTGGCGGCCGGCTCCGCCGCGTGAGCCTGGCTTGCAGGCTCCACCGGCTTGGGAGGAGTTGCCGTCGGCAACTCGACCGTCGGCGCGGAACCACCGGCCATGAACCCGTCGAGAATTTCGAATTCGTCGCCCACCTCGAGGAGGCTGTTGGCGGCGGCCGGAGGCTCCACGGCGGGTGCGGGCGGTGCCTTCACCACCGGGCGCGGCGCCGATGCCTTGACCGGCGGCGCCGGCCTGACCGGCTCCTCGATGTCCCCCACCTCGATGAGCTTGAGCTCGTTGCTCTTGACCGGCGCCGGCGGTGCCGAGGGCATAGGCGGCGGAGTGACGCGGAGGACAGGACGCGGCTCGGGCGGGGCGGCCGGGGCTTCGGGAATCACGATCGCGGGCCGCTGAGCCGAGATGGCCACCGGAGGAGCGGCGGCCGCCGGCGAGGGCTTCTCGAGTACCAGGCGCGGACGCTGCGCCGACGCGGGCGTCGGAGGCGCCACCGCCGGGCGAGGTGCAGTCTGTGGCACGATGGCTTCCGCCGCCGACCCGCCGATGGCCGCGCGCGGCGCGGGAGCCGGGGCGGTGGGAACGACACGGCGGACGGGGGCGACCGTGGTCTGCGTGGCCTGCACCGCCGCGGCGGCCTTGGCCGCGCTCACTGCGCGGTGATACGTGGGATGGGAAGCGATCGGAACCCAGCGCTCGGCCTTCTGATGGAAAATTTCCGAATCCGAGGTCACCACGCCGCCCGAAACCGCGGCCTGGAAATCCTCAGGACTCGGGAACATCATCTCGATGCCGCTGGGCAGCTTGATGCGGAACATGGCAACTCCTCGCTTCACGAGCGGCGCTGGCCTGCCCGGGGTGAATGCACAAGAATCATTGGCCTGCCGCTCGGCCGAAGATTCCCTGATGCAACAGGCAGGCCACGCGTATCTATTTGTCAATAAGCGACTTACACAATAGCACTGCGCCGGCTTCAACGGCTTTTTGCAAATTTACAGGTCCCGATCGTCGAGTTTTTTGACGAATCAATTGGATTCAGATCCGATGCCGAAGCTGTTCCAGAACCCCTTATATCGGCAGGCTTTCGCAGCTTCTGCACCCGGAAACGGGCCCGCCCGGTTTCACCGTCGGCTGCCGGGCTACGCCCCGACGCCATTGTGGCCGCTTCCCCGGCTCGCCCGGCGAATCGGAGTGGCCTCAGTGCAGGGAAAATTCGAGGGACAGCGCTTCGGGCTCCCGGCGTACAAGGTCCTCGGCGCCTCGTGGGCGACGTTCAGAGTCCTCGAAGAACGGGCCGGCGGAAGTCTTCCCGAGTGGGAGTCGCTCGATGGATTGCGCGCGCACCTGGCTCCGCTCGGGCAGCTCCGGCTGATCACCGCGAGCGACGGGAATCATGGTCGCGCGGTGGCGCGGGTGGCGCAGATGCTGGGCTACCGCTCGCGGATCTACCTGCCCGCCGGCACCGTGCCGGCGCGGCTCGAGGCAATCGCGGGTGAAGGAGGCGAAGTGGTGGTAGTCGAGGGCACCTATGACGAGACGGTGGCGCGGGCCGCGGCCGCGGCCGGGCCCGACGATCTGCTGATCCAGGACCACGGCTGGCCCGGCTACGAAGCGATTCCTGCCCTCATCTCGGATGGCTACTCGACCCTGTTCGGCGAGATCGACCAGACCCTCACCGCGGCTGGGGACGCAGGTCCCGGCCTGGTGGTGGTTCCGATCGGTGTCGGGACCCTCGCCGCCGCGGCCGTGCAGCACTACCGGGGGGGAAACGGGAAGCGGGTCGAACTCCTCGGTGTCGAACCGGTGGCGGCGGCCTGCGCGCTGGAGTCCGCCGCAGCGGGAGCGCCGGTAAATCTCGACGCCCGTGCGGGAAGCTCGATCATGGCGGGGCTGGTCTGCGGTACGCCGTCGAGCGCGGCATGGCCACTGGTCTCGGCCGGGTTCCGCCACTTTGCCGCGATCGAGGACCGCTATGCCGTGCTCGCGATGCAGGCGCTGGCGTCGGAGGGGGTCCGGGCGGGAGAGTCAGGGGCGGCGGGGGTCGGGGCGCTCCTGGCCCTGCTCGAGGGTGAAGACGCCAATGCGAAGCGGGAGCAGCTCGGATTGTCGAGCCGCTCCCGCGTCGTGGTGCTGGTGACCGAGGGGATCACCGACCCGGCGGCGTGGGGCCGCCTGGTGGGAGATCAGTCTTCGGCGATGATCAGATAGGGTGAGGGCGCCCAGAACTTGGCCGGGTCGGCAATGCCGATTCCGCCCTTGAGCTTGCCATCCTTGGCGGGAGGATTCATCAGGCCCGAGAGATCCTGCCGCGAAACGATCCGGTAGTTCTTGGTCGAATCGGGGAAGGTGAGTTGGATCAGGTCGCGGCGGTCGGCTTCGGTGAACTGCGCCGGGTCGAGTTCCCGGGCCGGGACGAGCGCCTTGCTGCCGAAGAACAGGAACTTGCTCCCCTCTTCGGCGACGAGGCCGTGGGCCTTGAGGCTGTCCTTGGTGCCGATCACGTACCAGATCCGGTGCTTTTCGGTGACCAGCGTGGCCACGGTGTCGGTGAGCGCCGACTTTTCCTCGGTGAGGGTGCGGTTCTCATCCTGCAGCGCCCCCAGCTGCTGATTCAGGCTCTCGATCGTGTTCTTCTGGTCGTTGATGGCCGACTGGAAGTTGTCGACCATGGTTTGCAGGCTCGCCACCTGGCTCTTGAGTGAATCCGATCCGGTGCTGAGGGCCGCGATCCGGCGGCGGCTGGTGGCCAGACGGGACTCGCTCTCGTTGACCCGGGTGCTGAGCTCGCGGATCTTGGCCAGGACGCTGTCGCGGTACGTGGGCACTCCCTCGCGGGCGACCACCGGCATCTGCCCCTTCTTGTCCTTGACCTTGGCCAGCTCGGAGCTGATCTGGCTCATGAGCTGTGCGTTCTCGGTGACCTCGCGCAGCAGGCTGTCCTTTTCGGCGGCGAGTTTGAGCGAGGCGGAATCCGCCGGAGCGCCGGAGCTGGTGGTGCCGCTCGACGGGCCGCCGGAGGCGGTTTCCGCTCTGGGGGTATTGCACGCGGCCAGAGACAGGCCCGCGATGAGCATGACGGGGAGGACCCGCGATTGGGCGAAAGACATGCGCACTCCTGCAATGTGGTGGGACCTGTCCGAACTTCGGGCAGGCGGCCGTAAACTACGGTGCATAGAGGATAATAGGGGGGCTCTGGGAGCGCACGGCGTCGGGTTGCCGCCCCGGCTACATTACCGGCGGGAGGGGAAAGATGTCAGAGCCGGAATTCGCCGAAGAGCCTGGACTGCCCAATGATGACGGGGTGACGGTCAGCACCACGCCGCTGCCCCTGGTCCTGCGCACCCTGGAGGACGACCGGGTGCCGGCGGGGCAGGCGGGACTGGGCACCTACCTCGGCGAGCGCCTCATTGCCCGGAATACCTTTCCCACCGAGTTCGTCGAGAGGCTGCCGCTCACCGAACTGTTCTCGCAGCCGGTGCCGCTGCTCTTCCACGTGGCCCTCGGCGGTCCCGGAATCCAGGGCACCCTGTACGCCCTGGTGCCCAGCGGCCCGTTCGAGGAGGACGAGGAGTCGGACGAGGCGGAGGAGCCCTGGGCGGAGAGCGTGCCGCGGTATGAGGATTCGCTGGAGGCCGCCGATCTGGAGGAAGGGCAGGAGCGGCGCGCCATGTTTCCGCTGGGGGTGCTGGTCCGCGTGGCCCGGGACCGCAGGTTCCCCAACGATCTCGGACTCGAGGCCAAGGATCTGCTGCATACCGTGCTCACCGGCCAGAGCCACGAGGTCATCGACCGGGTCCTGGAAGACCTGCTGGACGACTCCTGATTCCATCCTGACTTCGATTTTCGGGCCGCGCTGATGCGACTCCATCCTTTTCATGCCTGGCGTCCGGCCGCGGGGCTTGCCCCACGGGTGGCCGCTCCTCCCTACGACGTGGTGAACCGCGCCGAGGCCGCCGAGCTGGCCCGCGGCAATCCGCAGAGCTTCCTGCATGTCGGGCGTCCGGACATCGACCTCCCCCCTGAGACCGATCCGCACGATGACCGCGTCTATGCCATGGGGCGGGCCAATCTGGAGCGGTTCTTCCGGGAAGGAACGCTGGTCCGGGACGCGAGCCCGGGCCTGTACTTCTACCGCCAGCGCTGGCGGGGGCGGACGCAGACGGGGATCGTCGGCTGCGTGCACATCGACGACTACCAGCACGACATCATCCGCAAGCACGAGAAGACGCGGCAGGACAAGGAGGACGACCGGACGCGCCACGTCCTCACCCTGAACGCGCATGCGGAACCGGTGTTCCTGGCCTATCGCGACACGGAATCCCTCGACCGGCTCACGGCCGCCGAAACGGCGGGATCACCTGAAGTGGAGTTCACGTCGGACGACGGGGTGACCCACTCGGTCTGGAGGGTGCGGGATTCCGCCGCGCTGGTGGCCGCGTTTGCCGCGGTGCGGCTCGCCTACGTGGCGGACGGCCACCACCGGTCCGCCAGCGCCTGGCGGGCGGGGATCGAGCGCCGAGCGAAGAACCCGCACCACACCGGCAACGAGGAGTACAACTGGTTTCTGGCGGTGCTGTTCCCCGCCTCGCAGCTCCGCATCCTGGCCTACAACCGCCTGGTGAAGGATCTCCGGGGCCAGGCTCCCGAGGCGGTGCTTTCCCGCCTCTCGTCGCTGGGTTCCCTGGCGCCGGTCATGGACCCGGTGCCTACTGCGCCGGGAGCGATGGCCTTCTATCTTGACGGCCGCTGGCACATGCTGGTGATTGCCCCTGAAAGGATCAACCGCACCGATCCGATCGGCTCGCTCGACGTTTCGCTGCTGCAGGACCTCGTGCTGGGCCCGATCCTCGGCGTGGGCGATCCCCGCACCGATGGGCGGATCGATTTCGTCGGCGGCATCCGGGGCACGCCGGAGCTGCAGCGCCGGGTGGATTCCGGCGAGATGGCCCTGGGCGTCTCGATGTACCCGACGTCGCTCGAGCAGCTGATGTCCGTGGCGGACGCGGGGGCCATCATGCCGCCCAAGAGCACCTGGTTCGAGCCGAAGCTCAAGTCGGGACTGTTCGTGCATACGATGGACTGATCCGCTGCCATAAGCCGTAAGCCCTAAGCCTTAAGCTTACGGCCTCAGCTTACGGCTTACGGCTTATGGCTTAAGGCCGTCAACTCCGACTCTGACTCCATGAACGTTCTCATCGCCGACAAATTCGAAAAAGTGGGTATCGACGGCCTGAAGGAGCTGGGCTGCACGGTCACCCACAGGCCCGACGTGAAGGCCGATGAGCTGCCGGCGCTGATGCGCGAGGTGGATCCGGCGGTGCTCATCGTCCGGAGCAAGAAGGTCACTGCCGAGACGCTGGCCGCGGGGGTGGGACTCGGCCTTGTCATTCGCGCGGGCGCCGGCATCGACACGATCGATGTGGCGGCGGCGTCGGCCCGCGGGGTGTTCGTGACCAACTGCCCGGGCAAGAACTCCATCGCGGTGGCGGAGCTGGTCTTGGCGCTGCTCCTCGAGTGCGACCGCCGGGTGGCGGACCAGACGGCCGAACTGCGCGCCGGAAAGTGGAACAAGGGCGAGTATTCGAAGGCCCGCGGCCTTGCCGGGCGGACGCTGGGGATCGTTGGGCTGGGTCAGATCGGCCGGGAGGTGGCCAGCCGGGCCCGGGCATTCGGCATGCGGGTCGTGGCCTGGTCGCGCAACCTCACCATCGAGGAGGCCCAGCGCCTCGGCATCGACTACGCGCAGACGCCGCTCGAGGTGGCCCGGGTCAGCGATGCCGTCTCCATTCACGTGGCCGCCACCGCCGAGACGAAAAACCTGGTCAACGCCGAGTTCCTGGCGGCGCTCAAGCCGGGAGCGTACCTGATCAACACCAGCCGCGGCTCGGTCGTGGATGAAGCGGCGCTGCTCACCGCCATCAGGGACAAGGGAATCCGGGCGGGGCTCGACGTCTTTCAGAACGAGCCGGCCGGCAGCAGTGCGGAATTCCGGAGCGACCTGGCCGGTTCGCCTGGGGTCTACGGCTCCCATCATATCGGGGCCAGCACCGACCAGGCGCAGGTGGCCATTGCCCACGAGGTCATCCGCATCGTGCAGGCGTACGTGGAGCGGGGCGAAGTTCCCAACTGCGTCAACCGCCTGGCGCGAAGCAACGCCAGCCACATTCTCTCGGTCCGGCACCAGAACAAGCCCGGCGTGCTGGCGCACGTATTCCGTGTGCTGGCGGAGGCGAAGATCAACGTGGAAGAGGTGGAAAGCATCCTCTATCACGGCGCCCAGGCCAGCATCGTCCGGGTCCATCTCGACGGGGAGCCGGCGCCCGCCAGTCTCGACGCGATCCGCAAGGGTAATCCGAACGTCATTTCCGTGGAGCTGGGCAGCCTTTCCGGCACGTCCGCTTCGTAACCTCACCTCAGGTCCTGACCATGTCCGACCGTATCTGGAACTTCTGCGCCGGCCCGGCCGTGATGCCCGAGTCGGTGCTCAAGCAGGCTCAGCAGGATATCTGGAATGTCGCCGGGAGCGGCATCGGGATCCTCGAGCACAGCCATCGCGGCAAGGTGTTCGACAAGATCCTGGACGAGACGTTTGCCACCTGCCGCCGCCTGGCCGGCATTCCGGACGACTACGAGGTGCTCTTCGTCCAGGGCGGAGCCTCGCTGCAGTTCAGCATGGTGCCGATGAACCTGCTGCCGGCCGGCCGGACGGCGGACTACCTGGTGACCGGTGTCTGGTCGGAAAAGGCGGTCAAGGAGGCCCAGCTCCTGGGCACCGTGCACGAGGCGGCGAGCGGCAAGGGCAGCAAGTTCACCAGGATTCCGGAGCAGGGCGAGATCAAGTACTCGACCAATCCGGCGTACGTCCATTTCACCAGCAATAACACGATCTACGGCACCCAGTGGCGGCATGAGCCCGGCACGCCCGCGGGGGTGCCGCTCATCTGCGACGCCTCGAGCGACATCTTCAGCCAGCCCATCGA
This sequence comes from Gemmatimonadales bacterium, assembly GCA_035279705.1. Classification (GTDB taxonomy): domain Bacteria; phylum Gemmatimonadota; class Gemmatimonadetes; order Gemmatimonadales; family GWC2-71-9; genus DATEHG01. Next base: position 23,032 of record DATEHG010000187.1, on the reverse strand, counting down.
TATCAGGAAATACGGAATGATCTATGCCGGCGCCCAGAAGAACCTGGGGCCGTCAGGCATCGTGCTGATTATCGTGCGCAAAGACCTGATCGAGCTGGCGCCGAAGAATCTGCCCACCATGCTGCAGTACCGGACGTACGCGGCGGACAAGTCCATGTACAACACCCCGCCGACGTTCGCGATCTATGCCGTCGGACAGGTGCTCAAGTGGATCGAACAGACCGGTGGCCTCAAGGCGATGGCGGCGCGCAACGAGGCCAAGGCCGGCCTGCTCTACGACGCACTCGATGCGAGCAGGATGTTCAAGGTCCCCGCGGACAAGGCCAGCCGCTCCCTGATGAACGTCTGTTTCCGGGGGCCGAGCGAGGAGATCGAGAGCCGCTTCATCGCGGAGGCGACGAAGCGGGGGCTGGACGGGCTCAAGGGGCACCGCAATGCCGGCGGCATGCGCGCCAGCATCTATAACGCGATGCCGCAGGCGGGGGTCGAGGCGCTGGTTTCCTTCATTCGGGAATTCGAATCAAGCCATAAGCCATAAGCCTTAAGCCGTAGGCTTGGGGCTTAGGGCTTAAGGCTTACGGCTGATTGCCAACGGCAATCACCCCGAGCCGGCCGGTGCCGCTCAGCGCGAGCCAGATGAGCCCGCGCTTGCGGTCTACCGAGATGTTGCGCACGATGGCGCCCGGCGTAGGGATCCTGACGGTGTCCATCGTCTCCTTCGCGGGGTCGAAGGCCACCATGAGGCCCGTTCCAGACTCGCAGTACCAGATCTTCCCATCGGTCCCGATGGCAATGCCATAGGGACCGGCGTGTTTCGAGGGGCTGGGCCACTCGCGCACCTTGCCGGTGGCGGGATCCAGCGCCCCGAGATATCCCCGGCCAAAGTCCGTGTACCAGACGGTGCCACTGGCATCTACCGCCAGCCGCCGGGGCCGGGCGCCGGGATCGGGAAGGGTGAACTCCGTGAGCCGTCCGGTCGCGGTATCGATCCGGCCCAGGGCGTTGGCGCCGAGCTGCGCGATCCAGAGGGAACCGTCGGGAGCTGCGGCCAGGCCGTAGGGAATCGAGTTGGCGATCGGCGCCGTGTAGAATCGGACGGCCGTGGTGGCCGGGTCGAGCACCCCGTAACTGTTGTTGTTGGCGTCGGTGAACCAGACGCGGCCGCCGTGCACCAGGGGCGTATGGGGGTTGTGCGCGCCCCGCGGCAGCTCGTACTCGTCGATTTTCCCGGTCTTCGGGTCGAGATGTCCCAGCAATCCGGTACGCTGGGCGGTATACCAGATGGTTCCGTCGGGGGCGACGTCGAGGCCGTGGGGTCCCGAGGCAGGGGTCGGCGTCGCGTAGTCCACCACCTTGCCAGTCACCGGATCCAGCCGACCGATATAGCTGTTGCTCTGATCGGTGTACCAGACCGAACCGTCGGCGGCTACCGCCGGGTCGTGGGGAAAATTGTCCGGGCGCGGAATGGGATATTCGCGAATCGCCGGGAGGGCGGTCGCTGCCGCGGCCAGGGCGAGCAGGCCGGTCCGGGCTATCAGGGAAGGCACGAGGACCTCCTCGTTGGTGGGTCAGGCGAGGTCTACGCCTCGTCCGCAGCAGCAGTTTCGTGTTTCGGAGCGAAACCATGTCGAGAGCATTCGTCAACGAAGATGCGGGAGACGGTCCACCGCCGCGCTATTCGCTCCCGCCGCGGGGCGATCCCGGCTTCGACGAAGCCGCCGCGTGGGCGCTCCTCGAGGGCGCCAATCAGGGGGACTCGGCCAGCGCCGAAGCTGCCACCGGGTACCGCTGGGGGGAACCCCGGTTGATTCCGCACGTACGACGTTTCCTGGCCCAGGCCAGAGCCAGGCACAACGACCGCATGGAACAGCTGGCTGAACGTTTTCTTTCGGAGGAGTCCTGATGCTCGTTCTGTCTCTCGCGCTGATCCTGTCCGCCTCTCACCCCCATCCCGCCGTGGTGGCGGGGCCGCATCCTGCCGGCCCGGCGCCGTCGACATACGCCATCGACCAGGCGCACTCGGAGGTCACGTTCCGGATCCGCCACTTCGTGACGAAAGTGCGCGGCAAGTTCACCGACTGGAGCGGCACCATCACCGGCGATCCGCAGGACTGGTCCTCCGGAAGTGTTGCTGTCGTCATCAAGGCGGCCAGCATCAATACGGCCAATGACCGGCGGGACTCCGACCTCCGGTCCCAGCGCTTCTTCAACGTCGACACCTTTCCCGAGATCACCTTCAAGAGCACGAAGGTGGAGGCTTCGGGAGAAAACGTCACCATCACCGGCGACCTCAGCATGCGCGGCGTGACCAAGTCGGTGGTGCTCAAGGGCAGCTACCTCGGCTCGGCCGGCGGCAAGCAGCCGGGGGACAAGATCGGCTTCGAGGCCGGGACGACGATCAACCGGACCGAGTACGGAATCGTCTGGAACCGGGCAGTAGAAGGGGGCGGGGTGATGCTCGGGGATGACGTCGAAATCAGTATTTCGATTGAAGCGAACCGCCAATCCTGAAATGCGGAGATAGTAGATAGGAGATAGGAGATGGGAAATGCGTTTCCTTTCTCCTATCTTCTTTCTGCTTTCTCCGCTTCTCGTCTCAGTCTTACGGCGGTACGGAGGCGCCGCACGCCCGCAGCAGGTTCCGGGGCCTCGGCGCTTCGGGAAAGAGCCGGCGTGCGGCCTCGGCCTGGACCCGCGTCCTGCCACAGTCTCCCTTGGTGTAGTAGCGCTGCGCGAGGAGGATGCGGATCCGGTAGCTGCCGGGGTCGAGTCGTTCCGCCCGCGCCGCGTCGGCAACGCGGTACGATTGTTCGTACACTCCCATCGCGGCGCCTTGCAGCGTGCTCCGCGCGGTGGCCAGCAGGCCGATGCCGCCGACCGCCGCGGCCAGCCACACCTTTCCCCGCCCATGCAGTTCGAAGATCCGTCCGCCGCCGTCAGCGGGCGCCAGGAGCCCTGCCGCGGCCCAGACGTACAGCGCGGGAATGGGCAGCACGAGGACGGCATCGAACGCCCCGCAGGTGACCGCCGCAAGCAGGAGCGCCGGCAGCGCCAGCGTTTCGAGGGTCTGCACCCGTCTCGGACTCACGTGCCACCAGCGCCAGCTCCGGATCCCCAGGCTCAGGAATGCCAGCAGGAGCAGCAGCGTCGCCGCGGCGCCCCGCTCCGAGAGAAACGTCATCCAGTCGCTGCTCGGCCACGGATTGGCCGTCATGCCGTCGTCGAGGTCCAGCGAGGGATCATGCCTCGGCGCGAACTTCGGGTAGACCACCGCCCAGTTGCCCGGGCCGACGCCAAGCACGGGGTGCGCGAGGGCCATCCTGAGGGTGTTCTGGTACTGCAGCACCCGGCCCCTGCCGCTTCCCTCCTTGTAGTTCGTCACATCCTGCAGCGTCTCGAGGTAAGGGGAATCGGACCGCCAGTTCAGTGTGTTGGGGAGCAGCAGGGCGAGCCCGACCCCCAGCATGGCACCACCGGCCAGGAGTGTCAGCCGCCGCCGCACCAGCGGATCCCGGGCAAGGCCGCCAAGCCAGAGGCCGGCGATGACGAAGAAGACCAGGGAGCCCGCCATGCCGAGCCACGCGGCACGGCTGCGGGTGATGACGACGGCTCCGGTGAGGACGAGCGTGGCGCCGGCGCCGGCGAATGCCACCAGCCGGCTCCGCGCCTGCAGGGTCAGGGCGACCACGAGCGGCAGGCCGATGGCCGCCAGGTGGGCCATGAAGTTGCGGTTGCCGAAGGTCCCGCCCGGCGCGCGACTGAGCGAGAAGTAGTCGCTGTTTATTCCGTAGGCCTGGAGGAGGGCGGTGCCCGCACCCAGCACGGCGCCGGAGGCCAGGACCACCGCGAGCGCCCGGCCGAATCCGGCCAGCGCCAGCCGCCGGCACGCCCAGAACAGGATCAGGCTCGAGGCCGTGATGGAGAGGGCGCGAAACGACAGCCAGGCGTTGCTGCTCGCGATGGCGGAAATGAGGGAGAGAAAAAAGAAGCCGATGAGCACGTCATCGGCCGCGGTGAGCCGGAGTTGGCGGACTCCAATCAGCGCCACCAGCCCGGCCATGAGGGCGGTGACATGCAGGACCGCTTCCTTGGGCACGAAGAAGCGGTCCAGCTCGAAGGTGCGATAGGGCAGCACCGCCAGCACCACGGCGATGGCGCCGGCGGCGATGATGACCAGAAGCAGCTGGAGGAGACGGCTGGGCGGGGCCGAAGTCACGCAGTAGAATAGGCCATGCCTCGGGCTTCCTCAAATCCCTCCCTCATCGAGCCGGAAACCCTCCACCACCGCCTGGGAGAGCCGGGGCTGCGCATCCTGGACAGTTCGTGGTACCTGCCGCAGAGCGGACGGGATGCCCGGGGTGAATACCTGCAGGGCCACATTCACGGCGCCGTCTTCTTCGATCTCGACCAGAACAGCGATGCGCGGAGCCCGCTTCCCCACATGTTGCCGACGGCGGCGGAGTTCGGCCACCGCATGAGTGTCCTGGGCCTTTCCAGCACGGACCGCATCGTGGTCTACGACGGATCGGGCGCCAATCTGAGCGCGGCGCGGGCCTGGTGGATGTTCCGGGTGTTCGGGCACCCGCAGGTGGCGGTGCTCGACGGCGGCCTGGGTCTCTGGAGGCAGCTGGGCTTTCCGCTGGAATCGGGAGAGCAGCTCCTTCCCCCGGGGGATTTCACCGCACAGCTGGATCGGGGCGGCGTGCGCAGCCGGGACGAGGTGCGGAAGCTATTGGCCGGCGGCGGGGCGCAGTTTGCCGATGCGCGGAGCCGGGCAAGGTTTGAAGGGAGAGAGGCGGAGCCCAGGGCCGGCGTCCGGAGCGGCCATCTTCCCGGGAGCCGGAACGTTCCCTACATCGAGCTGGTGGACGAAGAGGGAAAACTGCTCCCCAGGGCAGCGCTGGACGCGCTGTTCCGCCGCGAGGGGATCGATCCGGCCCGCCCGGTTGTGACTCTATGCGGATCGGGAACCTCGGCGTGCGCCATCGCGCTGGCGCTCGCCCAGCTGGGTGCGGGTGATGTGGCGGTGTACGACGGCAGCTGGACCGAATGGGGGGGAGCTGCCGACCTTCCGATTGCGACCGGTCCTGCGGAGCGTCTGCCATGAAGATCACGGTCACCAGCAGCGTCACCACCGGCACCACCAGCATCAACACCAGCAACACATCCCCGGCCGTGGCGCAGGGGTGCATGACTCTCTTCGCGCTGCCCTTCGCCGGCGTGGGCGTGTTCACCGCCTACCAGGCGATCAAGCTGGCGATGGAAGGCAAGCTGGCCCCGGCAGTTCCGCTCGGCGCCTTTGGTGCCATCTTCGGCAGCGTGGGGTTCGGGCTGATCATCGGCGGTTTCAAGGCACGCAAGACGCTCGCGGCGAAGCAGGCCCGGCAGGCGGCCGCGCCGGACAAGCCCTGGCTCTGGCGCGAGGACTGGGCCAGCCGGCTCATTCCCGACCGGAGCAAGGCCGGCGCAATCGGCCTCTGGGTGTTCGCGGTGTTCTGGAACCTGATCGCCATGCCGGCCACCTACCTGGCAGTGAAGCAGGGCGTCACGGCGGTGAACAAGGCGTCGTGGTTCATCTTCCTCTTCCCCTTCGTCGGTCTCTGCCTGCTGGCCGCGGCCACCTACTCGGCGCTCCGGGCCCGCCGGTACGGCGTCTCCGTGCTCGAACTGGTGGCCGTACCGATTCCCCTCGGCCGGGAAATCGCGGGGCGCATCCATGTGCCTGGCGTCTTCGAGCCGGAGCAGGGAGTGCGAGTCACTCTGACCTGTGGCCGCCAGGTCACCACCGGCAGCGGCAAGAATCGCTCGACCACCACCACCATCCTCTGGCAGGACGACCAGACCATTCCCGGCGTGCTGCGGGACGCGTCCGGTGTGGCCATCCCCTTTGCCATCGCCGTCCCGGCTGATCAGCCGCAGTCGGACGACAGCAATTCCAGCAACCAGATCATCTGGAAGGTGAGCGCCTCGGCCGCGGTGGCGGGAATCGACTATGCGGCCGAGTTCGAGGTGCCGGTCTTCCACACGAGCGAGTCGGATACCGCACCGCCGCCCGAGATGGCCGAGCGCGAGAAGGCCCAGCTTACGGCGTACACTCCGCCACCGGACGCCCCGGTTTCCGTGGTGGAGTCTGGCCGGGGCATCGATGTCAGCTTCCCGATGGGACGGAATGCCGGCGTGGCCGCCGGGCTCACGATGTTCGCTGTGGTCTGGTCGCTGGTGGTGTACGCGCTGTTCCAATTGGACGCGCCCTGGTTCTTCCGGGTCGTCTTCGGGCTCACGGACCTGCTCCTGCTCGCCATCGCCACGGCGCTCTGGCTCGGCCACTCCGAGATCCACGCCGATTCGACCGGCCTCACGCTGAATTCCGGAGTGGGGCCGTTCAGCCGGTCTCGTCACTTTGCCGCAAACGAGGTGACGTCGGTGCGGCCGAAGGTGGGAATGACCTCGGGGAACCGTGCCTATTTCGACCTGCACCTGGTCTTCAGGGATGGAAGTGAACTGGTGGCGGGACGGGGCCTGAGCGACCCGCGGCAGGCGGAGTGGGTGGGCGGGAAGCTGCTGGCGGCTTTGCGGGGGGGCAGGGGGGAAGCTGGGCAGTGACCGTTCACGACAGTGCCGTATCCTCGACTGAAAGGATGCGGCCGGTTTCCGCGTCCGCCACGATCACCCTGTAGCCGAGGAAGATGAGCAGCAGTCCGAGGAACTCCGTCACGTACAGCACCTCGGTGTGACCGAATCGGGTGTAGGTCCCTCCGATGCCCGGCAGCAAGGCCCCCACCGCGATCAGGATGTTGCCCACCGCCCGGTGGCGGCGCCGTGGCTGGTCCCAGTAGCGGACCGCCGAGGCCGCCGCGCCCCCGACCAGGAAAAGAAAAGCGTAAGTGTTGATGACTGGGCTGAACATCCGGACCCAGGGCCACCCCCAGACCTGGCCGGTCAGCCGATGCGTCTCGACCAGCTGATACTGGATTGGTGCCGAAAGCGCACACAGCGTGGCCACGCCGACCACGACCAGGAGGATCACGCTGAGCGCATTGGCGGTCCGCCGGGACAACAGCAGGTAAACGGTGCCTTGGGCCAGTGGGGCGCCGCCCAGCAGGGCGCCGGTGATGTACCAGAGGCGGAACAGCGTCTCGTGCCAGCCGATGAGGGTCACCAGTGACTCCGCCACCGTTCCCGCGGCGTAGGTCAGCATTCCAGTGGCCCACCACAGCAGGTGGAGCCCACCCCGCTGCCGGAACCGCCCCAGCAGCTGGGCGCAGAACACCAGCGCGACGACCGTCGTCGCGATCGGGAGATGCGCAATCAACTCGTTCATCTGCCGACCGTCCAGGAAGGGAGCGTGGATGGGAAGGAGCAGGCGGGCGTGGCGCCCCGGCGCCTCAACGGTAGGCGTCGACAGGGGTTGGGCGGAATTGTGATTCCTACGGGGGGTGCCGTGAAGACTACGGAGCGGCGTCCCGTCTAGGTGATACCGTGCTCCATGACGTAGCGGGTGAGTCCCGCCACGCTTCGGATGCCGAGCTTCCGGGTGAGCGAGTCGCGATGGGCCTCGACGGTGCGGGTGCTGATGCCGAGCTCGGCGCCGGTTTCCTTGTTGGTGAGCCCCCGGGCCACGCGGACCAGCACCTCGCGTTCACGGGGGGTGAGGGTACCGGCCGTGCCTTCGATCGCGGGATCTGCCTCGCCGCGGAGCGCGGCACCGAGGTGACGGGCTGCGCCGGGACCGAAATACGCCCCGTCGCGCACCACGGCGGCCACCGCGCTGCGGAGTTCCGTCGGTGTCGAGTCCTTGCGGACGTAGCCGTGGGCCCCGGCGCGCACACTCTCGACGACGTACTCCCGCTGGTCATGGATGCTGAGCATCAGGATCCGCGTGTCGGGTACTTCCTTGCGCAACTGCTCGACGACCCCGAGCCCCGATCCGCCCGGCATCGAAATGTCGAGGACGATCACGTCGGGGCGGTGCTCCCCGGCCAGGCGCACCGCATCCGCGGCGGTCGCGGCCTCCGCGACCACGTCGAATCCCGCCCCACTGGCCAGCACGTGCCGGAGACCCTCCCGCACGACGCTGTGATCGTCTGCCACCAGCACCCGGATCATGATACGCTCCGCTCGGGCAGTCGCACCGAGAGTTTGAGTCCGCGCCCGCGGGCGCTGTCGAGCACGACGACGCCACCCAGGGTTTCCACCCGCTCCCGCATTCCGGCCAGGCCGGCGTGACCCTGCCGCGCCATCGCCGCCAGGCCACCAGGGTCGAAGCCTATGCCGTCGTCTTCCACCCGGAGCGTGACGGCGCCTCCCTCGCTGGCCAGCTCGACGCTGACCCGTCCCGCCTCGGCGTGGCGGGCCACATTGGCCAGCCCTTCCTGCAGCGCCCGGTAGAGGGCCAGATCCGCGTCGGCGGCGAGCGGCGGAAGCCGCTCCGGCGTGGCGACGCTGATGGCAAGGCCGGTCCTCTCGCCGAAATCGGCGGCCAGCGAGCGGAGCGCGGGCACCAGTCCGATGTCATCGAGCAGGGCAGGGCGCAGGCTGTCGGTCACCCGACGGATGCTGTGCAACCCTTCATCCACCAGTTCGAGGGAGCGGTCGAGCCTCGCCGCGAGACCGGCGTCCGCCTGTTCCCGGGCGACACCGAGCTGCAACCGGACCGCCGCGAACACCTGGGCAGTCTCGTCGTGCAGCTCAAGCGAGAGCCGGCGGCGCTCCTCTTCGTGCTGGCGCACCATGCGGGCCGAGAGGCGTTCGAGCTCCGCCGTGCGCTGGCGGAGCCGGCGGGAGAGATCGGCCCGTTCGAACGCGGCCCCCGCCTGGCGGCCGAATGCGCGGAGAATGCGCTCGTCGACCGCGGTGAACGGGTCGCGCGCGGCACTCACGATGACCAGTGCACCGACCGGCGATTCCTCCTGCAGGACTGGCAGCACCGCGGCCCAGGGATAGGGACCACCCGGCGCATCGTCGGCGCTCCACCCGGCTGAAATCACCGGACGACCGGACGCCAGGGCCTCCTCGACCGCGGCGGCTGCGGCGCCCGTGGGCTGCTTTCCCTCCCACGTCGCGCAGGCTCCGCCGCCCCGGAGATAGCGCCGCTCGGCGGCGTCGAGCATCACGGTCCCCCTCACCCCACGCAGCGAGGCGGCCGCGCTGAGCAGCGCATCGACCGGGTCGCGGCCGGCCGGATCGGCCAGTCCGTCGGCCAGCGCCGAGAGCGCAGCGAGGCCGCGCCGGGCGTCCTCGAGCACGAGCGTGAGGAGCCCGGTGGCCACCGCCAGCGTGAAACAGATGTCGAGATAGTAGCCCCAGGGATTCAGTGCGCCGCGCGCCCGGAGGACCGGGTAGTCCAGATGGTGGAGGCCCCAGAGACAGAACGCGCCGGCGAGCATCGCGGCGCCGACGGAACCGGTATCCCGGTAGTCCCGGTAGAACACCCACCCGGTGAGCAGTGTCGCTATGCTGAGGAAGATGACCGCCGGCACCGCCACGAAGAGGAAGCGGTCCAGCCCGTAGATGGCCACGAAAGCCCAGACGGGCGGAAAGAGCACCAGCGCCAGGTACATCCGGCGCCAGCGGATCTGGCGCGAGAAGACGAGCGCCGTCCAGAGCAGCACCAGCGCCGTCCACCCGGTCACCGCCTGGTGCCAGTAAAGCCAGAGCGGATTGGCCGTGCGGAGGAAGGTGATGATGGCCGCGAGGCGGAGCGCGTAGAGCGACCACGCCACGGCCCACCAGCGGAGGTAGGGCTTCTGATAGCGGTGGTAGAGCTGAGCGCAGAGCACGGCCAGCCCGACCGTGATCGTGGCCTGGAGAATGGCAGCCGCCGGCTCGCCTGTGCCGGGCTGGGGGGCCTGAATCATGAGACGAAGCTAGACTGACGGCGGGGAACGGGGAACGGGGAACGGAAGAAGGAGAAAGGAGAAAGGAGAAGGGACCAGCGTTAACAATCGACAGTGAACACTGAACGGGTCGAGGGATCCCGGGGACAGGGGGACCAGTTTTCGAGCAGCTCAACTCGCAACGGTTATCAGGTCTTCTCCGGATTCCCGATGTCCACGGCCGCTTTCCACGTCCCGTCTGCCTGCCTCCGCCACACCGTGAGATAATTGCCATGGGCGAGCACACTGTCGGGCCTGGCCCGGAGCCGGAGCTGCCAGCGGCCGATGGTATACCCCAGGTCCGCCGAAGCCCCGGCTTCGGCAGAAACGGGCTGCCAGTCGAGCACGTTCACCGTATCCGCCAGGTCGGCGGCCATGAGCTTCCGGATCGCTTCGCTGCCCTGGATCACACCCCGCGGGGTGATCTGTACGCCATCGTCCGCGAAGGCGGCGACCCACGCGTCCACGCCGCTCTTCGCCACGGCGGCGGCGAAGTCACGGTCGGCCTGCATCAGGGCGTCCTGGGCCGCCTTCGGGTCGGGGGTGGCAGGGCGGCAGGCAACGGCAGCGGCCAGCGCGGCGACCAGGATGGTGCGTGCCATGACGATTCCTGATTGGAGGGGGAAACTCAGCAGGCCTTGCCCAGCCACCGGGTAATGACCTCCCGGTAGCCCCGACTCACCTTGAGCTTGGTACCATCCTGCAGGATCACAATGTACTCGCCGGAGAACCAGGGCTGCAGTTCGCGGATCCGGTCCACGTTGACGATCGCGGTCCGGTGGATGCGCAGAAAACGCCGGGGATCGAGCCGGGCACCGATGCCGGTCATCGACTCGCGCAGCAGGTGAGTTTCCCGGCCGGTATGCAGCCGCACATAGTTGCTGGCCGCCTCCACCCAGTCCACGTCGGCGGTCTTCACGAAATAGACGGTGCCGTCCCGCTTGACCGCGAGACGATCGGGGTGCGCCCCTTCATCGCCGTTTCCCGCGGCGGTGTCCCGTGCCGGAGGGCCGGACAGCCGTTCGCGGGCCCGCTCGTACGCCTTGTGGAACCGCTCCTCGTCGAACGGCTTGAGGAGATAGTCGAGCGCGTTGGCCTCGAAGGCCTGGAGGGCGTACTGGTCGTGCGCGGTGACGAAGACGACCGCCGGCCGCCCCTTCCCGTCCGTCTGCCGCAGCAGGGAAAATCCATCGAGCGAAGGCATCTGCACGTCGAGGAACAGCAGGTCGGGATTGTGGCGGCGCACCGCCGCCAGCGCCGTCGCTCCGTCCGCGCAGACGGCCACCACCTGGGCGTCGGATTCCCGCTCGAGCAGGCGGACCAGCCGCTGGCGTCCCAGCGGTTCGTCGTCGGCCACCACCACGGTCAGGCGGCTCATGCCAGCACCTGTTCAGGGCGGATGGCGCGGAGATGCAGCGGGGTGTGAGCCATGCACGTCTCGCGGAACGGCACCTCGATCAGCAGGCGGGCCCCGCCGTCGGGACCGTTGGCCAGGCGGAAGCGGTGATCCTCGCCGTACAGCTGGCGCAGCCGCTCGCGCGTGTTTCGGATGCCGAGTCCGGCGGGAAGGGAGCTGTCGTCCTCGGGAAAGCCGGGACCGTTGTCTTCGATGGTGATCCGCAGGCGCTCGCCGTCGCGCCGGGCCCGCACGGCCACCCGCCCGCCACCGGAGAGCTGTCCCGCGCCGTGCCGGATGGCATTTTCCACCAGCGGCTGCAGCAGCAGCGTCGGCACCGCCGAATCGAGGACTTCGAGGCCGGCCACGAGTTCGACGATGAGGCGGTCGCCGAAGCGAGTCTGCTCGATCTCGAGATAGGCGCGCAGGAATTCGAGCTCCTGGCGCAGTGGTACCATCTGGTGCCCGGCGGCCTGCTCCAGGGACAGCCGGAGCAGGTGCCCCAGGCGGGCGACCATGCGGTCGGCACTGGTGGGATCCTGGTGGACCAGTTCCGAAATGGCGTTGAGGGCGTTGAACAGGAAATGCGGCTGCAGCTGCATCTTGAGCACCTGCAGTTCGGCGCGGGCCAGCTGGGTGGCGAGCTGCGCGGACTGCAGCTCGCGGTCCCGCGACAGGCTCACGTAGTGCGCCACCTGGGCCAGGGTCACGATCACGAGGTAGGCCAGGAAGCGGCTGTCGAACCGGTAGAAGAGGCTCTGGGCAAAGGCCGAGGTGGGGCGGGCCAGCACCACTGAGGCGAGCCCCCGCTCGAGCACGGTCGAAACCAGCACGAACCCGACGCCGGCCAGGGCGTGGAGCGCGAGACTGGGGAGCCACCGCGCCGGCGTCACGACGATGCGATGCGAGGCCCAGAGCGCGAGCGGGGTGAGCAGCGCCCAGATCCACGCGCTGCCCAGGGCCAGGATCAGCAGCCGGGCCGCGGGCTCATGGCTCGCGCCCGGAAGCGTGTAATAGATCCACGCCTGCCCGAACGAGAACAGGCCGAAGGCGGTCCAACCGCCCGCGATGATTGCCGCGGGGAGTCCGTAGCGCCGGACCAGCTCCCCTGCTGGCGCGGTGTACCGTGCGGAAGCGGCTACGCTCGTCATGACCCGGATGGTGTGGGGATATCCCGCTACGACCGCCCTGGTGCCCGCGTTTCATGGCGTGCCGGCGCCAGGCGATCGACTCCTCCTCGCAATCGTCCGACTCACCGCTCATTCCGGGACGAAACGCACCGTCTCAGGGATGAACGGGGGAACGATTTCGCGTGGTGCAGGGAAGTGACGAGCGGCGGGAGGGAGTGCCACACAAACACAACGGGAAGACGGCACCGCCGCCTCCCCGTTGGTGCCTGGGAGTACCGCAAGAGAGGAGACCCGGCACCCGTCAGGCCAACCAGCCGCCTCACTCGGCGCGGCCGGATTTAAGACGCCGCATATGGAGTCCGGTCGCACACGCGACGAAGGGGCGGATCCACCGCCCCCCCGAAGCTGCCCTGCTGTCCGGACCCGCGGCGACTACCGCGTGGCGCTCCGCAGAGGCGGCCCTCCCGGAGTACCCGCAACCAGCCCGAGCAGCATCTCGCTCGCCAGGTTCCGCCAGCCGATATCGCTGTTGGTACCCAGCAGAATCACGGTGTCGTCTCCCGGGAGCCAGGCCGTCCACACCTGGAACCCTTCGGTGTCTCCCACATGCTGGAGGAGCTGGGAGCCGTTGGCAGTCTCCCCGACGACCCAACCTGGCGCATATCCATTGCTCCCCGCCGCGACCAGCGCCTCCCGCCCAGGGGCGCCCAGCACGCCCGTGCCTTCAAGCGCCAGATGGAAGCGGTACAGATCGGAGAGCGGGGCCACCAGCCCCTGGGCCGGGATCGGCCCTCCGCGGGCGAAGCTGTTGCCCACCGCGACCTGGTCTGCCGCCGTCGCCAGGTTGGCGTCAATAGTTCGATCCATCTTCGACGGGGTGAGGATGCGGTTCTGCCGAACGGTGGCGAACGGCTGGCCCGCCGCCGCGGAGACGACGCGTTCCAGTTCGGCGTAGCTCATCCCCTTGCCGCGGAACTGTTCCTGGAGACCGACCGCCAGCGCCGGCCCGCCGATGCGGTAGCGGGCCGCGGTGGCGGGTCCGGAGCCGTTGGCGTATTCCACGGGCTCGAGACTGCGGGTGAGCAGCTCGTCGATCGTCGCCTTCGACAGGCTGGGCGCGGCATCGCGGTCATAGGCAGACGCCGTGGCCTCCGTGTCGAGCCGGCCTTCGGCCTCGAGCTGCATGATGGCCGTGGCCGTGAACTGGTTGGCGATCGCGCCGAGCGGATAGCGGGTAAGCGCGGTAGCCCTGGTGCCGGTGGAGGCGTCGGCGACGCCATAGCCCGAGTAGATCACCATGTGGGTGCCCCGGGCCACGAGGACCGTCCCGGAGAACCCTTCCTTCTCGAGGCTCTTCATCGCCGAATCGATCCGCGCGGCGAGCGGCGTCGGGGCCTCGACCTTGTCGAGGTAGGCCGGACTCATCCGGGCAAACTGGGCGCAGCCGGTGACCAGCAGGACTCCGGCCAGCGACGATGCGGCAACAGGCGGACGGCGGGACATACGGACCTCCACGGAATGGAAACCTGCTTCGAGCTGCAGGCCCAAGGTGACGCTAGTCCGCAATCCGGCCTACCGTTTTGGTGCCAACCGCCCGCCGCGGGTGACCAATGGCCAATTCCCGGTGGCGGATGCCGGGATGTTACCGGGCGCTGGAACATCGAGGCGGGCGCCTGCGTAGATTTCCGTGCAGAGATCCCGACCGCATTCCGCTCACCTCCGACCGGATGTCCCATGCTGCCCCGACGCCTTTTCGTTGCCGCGATCCTTTTCCTGGCCATCGCCTCCTCGGCGCTGACCGCCCAGGTCCCCGTGAACGGGGACGGGGCACGACTCTTCGGCCAGGTACTGGGCGCGGTGGCCGGGCGCTACGTCGATTCGGCCAGCGTCGACTCGCTCTACCAGGAAGCGGCCTATGGACTGGTGGACCGGCTCGGTGATCCCTATGCCGAACTGGTGAGCCCGAAGGAGATGGCGGATTTCAACGTGCAGATCGCGGGCCGGTACGCCGGGGTGGGCCTGCTGCTGGAGGACCATGAGGGGCGGTTTACCGTGATGCGGGTCTTTCCCGGCTCCCCGGGCGAGAAGGGTGGAGTGATGGAAGGGGATGAGATCCTGGCGGTGGACGGGCGGGCGACGAACGGCATGAAGTTCCAGGACGTCACGACGGCCATGAAGGGCCCGCCCGGCACCAATGTGAAGGTGAACTTCCACCGGCCGGGCATGACGAAGCCGTTCGACCTCAAGTTCGAGCGGGCGGTGGTGCGGATCCCCGGGGCGCCTTACGCGATTCTGCTGGATGGCGGAGTCGGCTACCTGCCGCTGCAGCAGTTCACCGAGAAGTCGGGCGATGAAACGGAAGCCGCGGTGCGGAAACTCCTCGCGGCCGGCGCCAAGGCTCTCATCCTCGACCTGCGCGGCAATGGTGGCGGCTACACCGACCAGGCGGTGCAGGTGGCCAACCTCTTCCTGCCCCAGGGGCAGGAGATCTACCGGGTGAAGACGCGCGATCCCGATCCCGAGGTGTATCGCGCCCCCAAGCCGGCGCTGGCGCCGACTCTTCCGCTGGTCGTGCTGGTGGACGGCGGCTCCGCCTCGGCGTCCGAAATCGTGGCGGGGGCGCTGCAGGACCATGACCGCGCCCTCGTCCTGGGCACCACATCCTACGGCAAGGGCCTGGTCCAGACCGCGATGCCGCTCTCGGGCGGTTGGCTGCTCAAGCTCACCAGCGGCCGGTGGCTCACGCCCAGCGGCCGCTCGATCCAGCGCCCCCGCCGGCGCGGGGCAGATGGCCGGCTCGAGGAAATTCCCGCTGACTCCGCCGGCGGCGATTCCGCCAAGCCCATCTTCCGTTCGACTTCAGGCCGTCCTGTCTATGGCGGTGGTGGAATCACGCCCGACCGGATCATCAAGTCCGATACGCTGACCGACGCCGAGCGGAAGCTGCAGCAGGCCTTGGCCCCGCACGGCTCGGAGGCCTACCTCGCCCTCTATGAGATGGCGACGGACCTCCGGCCCAGGCTCACCCCCGACTTCACCTACCAGTCGAGCTGGCGCGAGGACTATTGGAAGCGGCTCACCGCCCGTGGCATCACGGTGGACCGGTCAGTGTTCGACGCAGGGGCGAGCTATCTCGACCGGCTGATCGAGTGGCGGGTGGCCCGCGTGGCCTTCGGTGACTCGACCGCGACCCGCCACGTCATGGTGAAGGACCGCCAGCTCCGCGAGGCGCTGCAGCTGGCGCAGCGGGGACACACGCAGCCGGAGCTATTTGCGCTGGCCCTCGGATCGTAGGTTGTGACAGGGGAGGAAACAGCAAGAGACATCCACAGATTACACAGATTCCACAGATAGATAAGTCAAGCATGCCGACTGAAACATCTGTGTCATCTGCGGATTCCTTTTTCGGTAGTGCCCGCGCGTGGTGCCGGGGACGGCGACCTGAGCTCCGTCTGCTCCTCTTGCTTTTCCTTGCCTGGGCCGGCTTCCGCCAGCTGGCCGACCCCGAGTTCTACCACATCTACTCCGGCCTCACCCTCGTCTTTCACGAGATGGGGCACATCCTGTTCTCGCCGTTCGGCGAAGTGATGACGGTCGCCGGGGGCAGCATCACCCAGATTGCCATCCCGATCGTTGCGGCGCTGCTCCTCTACCGGCAGGGCGACTTCTACGGCGTCGCCATCGGCGGCACCTGGCTGGCTTCGAGCATGGCCAATCTCTCGGTGTATGTGGGAGATGCCCGCGCCGAAGAACTGCCGCTGGTGGGATTCTCCGATGACCCCGAACACGACTGGAACTGGCTGCTCGACCACTTCAACGCGCTCTCCAGCGACACCCGCCTGGCCAGGCTTATCCACGACCTCGGCGGGCTGGTCCTGCTGGTGAGTGTGGTCTTCGGCCTCTGGCTCTGTCTCGAGATGTGGCGGGCAAGGGGTGAGAGGTGACAAGTGAGAGGTGAGAGGGAATTGGCCCTCTTACCTCTCACCTCTCACCTCTTACCTCTTACCTCTTGCCCGATCCCGGCCCCGGAACGACCTTCATCGAGGGCGGAGCCTCCGCCGGCCCGCCCGTACTCCCCATCCTCCACCCTTCCCGAGGACCCGCCATGGTCACCTTCGGCATGCTCCTGCTCCCGATCATCGGTTCTGCGGTGCTGGTGTTCTTCGCGAGCGCGATCATTCACATGGTGCTCCCCTTTCACAAGAGCGATTACCGGGGTCTGCCGGACGAAGAGGGATTCCGCGCCGCGCTCAACAAGAATCCCCCCTCACCCGGCCAGTACGTGGTGCCCTACTGCAGCGACATGAAGGAGATGGGGAGCGACGCCATGAAGGCCAAGCTCAACCAGGGGCCCAATGCGGTGATGATTGTCCGCGCCCCCGGCCTGTTCAACATGGGAGGCACGCTGGGCCGCTGGTTCCTGGTTTGCCTCGTGACCTCGGCCACAATCGCGGCACTGGTGTGCAGTGTCCTGCCGGCCGGCTCCGACTACATGACTGTGTTCCGCCCCGTCGCCATTGCCGGATTCCTGGCGTACGGCTATGGCAACATGGCCCACTCGATCTGGTTCGGCCGCCCCTGGTCCATCACGCTGAAGGATCTGTTCGACGCCGCGGTCTACGGCTGCGTCACGGCCGGCATGTTCGGCTGGAAGTGGCCTCACGCATAGAAGGAGGTCGTCCCATGCGCCGTCTGACGTGCCGCATTGCGGCCTTGCCCGCTCTAGCCATCATGGCCTGGGGATGCGCCACCAACCCCGCCACCGGCCAGAGCGAGATCATGCTGGTCAGCGAGTCGCAGGAGATCGCGATGGGCAAGGAGGCGGCGGCCGAGGTGCCGCAGTCCACGCCGTTCTACCAGGACAGCGCGGTGCAGCGCTATGTCGCGAAGCTGGGCGCCAAGCTCGCAGCCGCGGGCGAGCGGCCCAACCTCGCGTGGGAATTTCACGTGGTGGATGACCCCGGGGTGAACGCCTTTGCGCTTCCGGGGGGCTACATCTTCGTCACCCGCGGGCTCATGACCGACCTCAATTCCGAGGCGGAGCTGGCGGCGGTCATGGGCCACGAGTGCGGGCACGTCACTGCCCGCCACTCGGCGCGGCAGATTACCCGGTCGCAGATCGCCCAGGTGGGGCTGGTGGCAGGGAGCATCGCGTCGAAGACGTTTTCGCAGTATGCCGGCCAGGCGCAGCAGGGGCTGCAGCTTCTCTTCCTCAAGTATGGCCGGGGCGACGAGTCCCAGGCGGACATGCTGGGATTCCGCTACGCCCTCAAGACGGGTTACGACGTGCGCGCCATGCGGGATGTGTTCATCACGCTCGACAACGTGAGCACCGCCGCCGGCGGGAGCCGTGTGCCGGAGTGGCAATCGACGCATCCGGCGCCGGCCAACCGGATCCAGGCCACCGATCAGCGGCTGGCCCAGACCAAGGTCAATTTCGACTCGCTCTACCTCGGCCGGGAGCCCTATCTCGCCATCATCAATGGAATGACGTATGGCGACAACCCGCGCCAGGGGTATTTCGAAGGGTCGGTCTTCTATCACCCGAACCTGAAGTTCCAGTTCACCTTCCCGGAGGGATGGCAGACCGCCAACCAGCCCGGCGGCGTGGGCGGGATCAGTTCAGCCCAGGATGCCATGGTCGAGATTTCGCTGGCGCAGGGCAGTCCCGATTCGATCGCGCGGCAGGTGTTCAGCGGCGAAGGGGTGCAGTCGGCCAACGTCGGGAGGGAAAACATCGGTGGACAGCAGGCCGTCTCCGGCGATTTCCAGAAGCAGGGAGAACAGGCGGTCATCCGCGGCCGGGCCAGCTTCCTGAGCTACGGCGGGCGGACCTACGCCCTGGTCGGCTACACCAGCGCCGACAAATGGGGCACCTACGAGAAAGTCATTCGCAGCGCGCTGTCGAGCTTCAAGCCTGTCACCGATCCTGCCGTGCTCAACGTCCAGCCTCGGCGGATCAAGGTCGAGAAGCTCTCGAAAGCGATGACGCTGGCTGATTTCAGAAAGAGCTATCCTGGCGATGCCACCCTGGCCGAACTGAGCCTGGTCAACCGGCAGGACAGCACGACGGTGCTGCCGAAGGGGATGCTGGTGAAGCGGATTGTGAGGGGTTAGCCGTAAGCCATAAGCCTTAAGCATTAAGCCATTAGATCGACTCACGGTACTAGCGGCATGGGGTGTGCTCTCTGATCTCAACGATGATTCAGGAGACCAACATCGGCCATTCCCAGTGTACTCTCGCTGTCTAGCCTGCGAGCGCCGGCTGGGCTCCAATTCCCGCCTGCCGCACCTGCCCATTGGAAACAAGATCGCCTTCGACCCGGAGCTTGGCCGCCTCTGGGTCATCTGCCCCCATTGCCGACAGTGGAACCTGGCCCCGTTCGAGGAGCGCTGGGAGGCCCTCGAAGAATGCGAGGCCGAGTTTGCCGGGGCGGAAAGCCATGTGGCCACGGATGCCATCGCACTGGCAAAGTGCGGCAACAATCTGGAGCTGCTCCGGATCGGCGGTGACGCCCGGCCCAGCGATATCGCCAACTACCGCTACGGCCAGCGGCTCAACTGGCGGCGAACACGCCTGGAGGTCACAGCCATCGCGCTCGGCACTCTGGCCCTCACCGGTCTCGGTGCCTTGCTTCTCCTGATGCCCCGAGCCCGGAACCCGGCCGAACGGGAGGGCGATCTCCTGTTCATCGTCTGGTGGGTTGTGGTGATTGGCGCCTACTTCCCCTGGCTGCTACGTCGCGGGCCGGCGCTCGCCTGGCTTACCAGCCTGCGTATCGCCGCGCGCTATCGAGGGCATGATGGAACACGGCTGACGATTCTCAACCGGCACGTGCGCAAGCTGGAGATCGATGCCGCCGGGGAGAATGACGGGGCCGCGCTGACTTGCCGCTACCACGGCCGGAACGTGCGGTTCGACCGTCACGAGGCGGCAGAATTGCTCGCGGCGATCCTGCCGCGGGTCAACTGGCTGGCGGGAGACCCGGGGACCGTCAAGCACGCTCTGCGTCTTGCCCATCGGGCTGAAGTTGAATCGGACGCCGGAGAAGACGGGACCCGCAAATCCTGGCAGTGGCTGGTGCGCGACGTCAGCGGGAGACGCCTGCTGACCCTTCCTCCTGCAACCCTGCTTGCCCTCGAAATCGTCGCCACCGAGGAGCACGAGTTGCGTTTGATGCGCGGCGAAGCGCTTTCCCTGCGCCTGGCGTGGAAGAAAGAGGAGGGCATCGCGGCCATCGCCGATGCCCTCCTGTTGCCCGCTTTCGTCACTGATTGGATTGCCCGATTCAAGGCCCGCCGCAACGACCCGGCTTCGCCACCGCCTCGCTGAGGCGATTATCCAGCTTAAAGCTTAAGGCTTAGGGCTTAAGGCTAACTCACCCGCCGCGTACGTCTCTTCAAGAAGTCCATCAGGATGAACTGGCCCAGCGTCATCGGGCTGGTGAAGTACGCCTTGCCTCGGCAGATCTCGGTCACCTTCCGCACGAAGTCCACCAGGCTCCGGTCCCGCGCCAGCATGAACGTGTTGATCTGCACGCCCGAGCGCCGGCACTCCGCAACTTCGCGATAGGTGGCCTTGAGGATGTTGGGGTCGAGGCCCACCGAGTTGATGTAGACGCGGCCATCCGGCAGCGGCATGGCCGACGGTTTCCCGTCGGTGATCATGATGATCTGCCGCATGTCCTTGCGCTGCGCCAGCAGGATACTGCGCGCCAGGCGCAGCCCGGCCGCCGTATTGGTGTGGTACGGCCCGACCTGCGCCTGGGCCAGCGCACGCAGCGGGATTTCCTCGGCGTTATCGTGGAAGAGGACGACACGGATCGCATCGCCGGGGTACTGCGTGCGGATCAGGTGGGTCAGCGCCAGCGCGACCTTTTTGGCCGGGGTGAAGCGGTCCTCCCCGTACAGGATCATCGAGTGCGAGCAGTCGAGCATCAGCACCGTCGCCGCCGAGGAGCGATAGTCGGCCTGGTGGACGAGGAGATCGCCGTAGTCGAGGTCGAGCGGGATCTTGAGGCCCTGCCTTGCGAGGGCCCGGCCCAGGGTCCCGGGAGCGTCGAGGTTGAGGGTGTCGCCGAACTCGTACTGGCGGCTCGCCGCCTCCGCCTCCACCCCGGTCGCGAGATGCGGCGTTTCATGCGCCCCGAAGCTCGACTTGCCGAGTGAGCCCAGCAGCTGCTTGAGCGAGCGGTAGCCGAGGAAGTCGAGGCCCTTGTCGGTGAGCTGGAACTGCACGTCGCGTGCGGCGGAGCGGGCCTGCCCGCCGGGGCCGAACATCGGCTGGTGGCTGGGCGGGCCCTGGGCCTCTCCAACATTGAGGAACCCCTCTTCGACCATTCGCTGGATCAGTTCGTCCAGCAGCTTGGCCAGCGCCTGGCCGATTTCCGCATCCCGCTCCGGGTCTCCGGTCGATTCGCCGCGGAGGAACTTGAGCATCTCCGGGGTGAGCTGCCCGGAATCCATCAGGGCCTGGAGGATGGCTTCTCTCAGCCGCTCCAGCGAAGGCGTATCATCCTCCCCCCACGGGTCGCCGCCCTGGAATCCGGATTGCAGCAGGAAATCCCCCAGCTGGTCGAGCAGCGCCTGGAGATTCACCGCGTCGGCGGAGCCGGGGATGAGCTTGGAGTAGGTGGTGAAGCGCATTCGGAGATTCGATGTGGGGATTGGGGGATGGGGGGATGGAAGTATCCCGTCGGTCCCTGACTAACAATACACCCGATCTCGCCAGCGGTTCGGAGTTCACATCCCCCCATCGTCCATCCCCCCATCCCAACTTCCGTCATCGGGCGTATACCCCTAAGCTTGGTCCGTGACCACCCCCGCCCTCCGGCCCCCCGCCTTCAGTGCCCTCCGCTCCGAGAGCTTCCGTCTCTTCGTCATCGGGCAGTTTCTCTCTCTCTCGGGGACGTGGATGCAGGTGGTGGCGCAGGGGTGGCTGGTGGTGCAGCTCTCGCCCAGCCCGTTCCTGGTCGGCGTGGTGGCGTTTCTCGAGTCACTGCCGATCCTGCTCTTCACCCTGTACGGCGGGGTGCTGGCGGACCGGGTCCGGCGGCGCAGGGCACTGATGATTCTCCAGTCGCTGATGCTGCTGGAGTCGCTGATCCTCGCCACGCTGACTGCCTTCGACGTCATCACCCTTCCGCTGGTGATGGTGCTGGCCTTCTCGCTCGGAACTCTCGCCGCCTTCGAGGTGCCGATCCGCCAGGCTTTCCTGCTCGAGATGGTGGAGCGGGAAGACGTGATGAACGCGATCGCGCTCAACTCCCTCACCTTCAACGGTTCCCGCATCGTGGGGCCGCTGATCGCGGCGGCGCTCATTGCATCCGTCGGACTCAAGGCCTGCTTCTTCGCCAACTCGCTGAGCTACCTCGCGGTGATCTTCTCGCTGGCGAAGATGCGGCCCCGGACGGTGTCGCCGGCCAATCGCGAATCGAAGGGTGACCGGAACCTGGCCGACGGGCTCGCCTATCTGCAGGCGACGCCGCTGCCGCGCACCCTCCTCATCCTCACCGCGGCGTTCAGTGTCTTCGGGTTCTCCTTCGTGGCCATGCTTCCGGTATACGCGCGGGATGTGCTGAAGGCGGGCGCCAGCGGGTATGGCGGATTGATGTCCGCCTTCGGAGTGGGAGCCGCCGCCGGGGCGCTCACCATGGCCGCGGTCGGTGGCGAGCGGAAGAACCCGGCGCTGATCCGCTGGGCCGGTTTCGTCTTCGGCTTCTGCCTCGCCGGGCTCGGCCTCGTGGCGCACTTTCCCTCCGCGATGCTGCTGCTGGCGGTTGCCGGGGCGGGCATGATCCTCAACAACGTGATCACCAATACGCTGCTGCAGACCACGACCCCGGATCATCTTCGCGGCCGGGTGATGGGTTTCTACTCGCTGGTAGTGCTCGGACTGGCGCCGATCGGCAACCTGCTGGTGGGGTGGGGAGCCGAGCAGCTCGGCGTCGCGGCGGCGGTGGGACTCGGAGGGGTTGCCTGCGTCATCGCCACCCTGATCGGTACCAAGAGGCTGGCTGAACTGGTGAAGGGTCGGCCTCTCGAGCTGAGCGGATGATTCGTCCGGAGTCGGATCCCGAGGCGTGCATGATGTCGCCCCGAGGATCGGGAGAGGTCCCAACCAGATTGAGCTAGTGCCGAGTCATGCCTGGGGTGACGGAGGTCCCTCGCCCTGCTCGGGGCGACACCGCCTGCGATCGGGATCGCTTTTCCCTTCTCCTTTCTCCCTTCTCCTTTCTCCTTTTCCGCCGCATACTAACCCAATGCTGATCACGATATCGCGGCAATTCGGCGCTGGCGGCGCCCAGGTGGCCCAGCGGGTGGCCGACGCCCTGGCCTGGTCCGTGGTCGACAACGAGCTCATCAGTCTCGTCGCCGAGCGGGCAGGGCTCTCGGCTGCGGAAGTCGCGCGCAGGGATGAACGGGTGCCGAGCTTCGTCGAACGCCTGGCCCAGACGCTGGCAGTGAGCTCGCAGGAGTTCGCACTGGCTCAGCCGGACCAGGCGGCGCTGATGCCGGAGCCGGAAATCGTGAAGGTGACGGAGGCGGTGGTCCGGGAAGTCGCCGCGCAGGGCAGGGTGGTGCTGGTGGGCCGTGCCGCATCCGCGGTGCTGACCCGGCGGCATGACGTC
>DATEHG010000186.1:0-30635 GCA_035279705.1 Gemmatimonadales bacterium | reverse complement strand
GGGCCGCGGGCCGGGTCGGCATCCCGCTCCGGAGAGAAACAGAGTCGCTCAACGTGGCGGTGGCGGCGGGCATTCTACTCTTCGAGGTCCTGCATGGACGTTGACCTGCTGGTTGGCGGGCTGTTCGGAGCCATCGGACTCCTCTTCGGCAGCTTCCTCAACGTTTGCATCCTGCGGCTGCCGAAGGATGAATCGGTGGTCAGTCCCCCCAGCCACTGCCCGGGCTGCGGGTCGGGCATTGCTTGGTACGACAACGTTCCCGTGCTGTCGTGGCTCGTCCTCCGCGGCCGCTGCCGCCACTGCAAGACCGCCATTTCTCCCCTCTATCCTGCCATCGAGGTGACCACCGGACTGATCTGGTTTGCCTGCGGGTTCCACTGGGGCCTCACCCTGGCCGCGTTCAAGGCGGTGGTCTTCTTCACCATCCTGCTCGGGATCACGATGACCGATGCCCGGGAGTACATCATCCCGAACGAGTTCTCCATCGGCGGCCTCGTGTTCGGGCTGCTGTTCAGCCTTCCCGGCGGCGTGCCTGAAATCGGCCGGGCATTGCTCGGCGCCTCGGTCGGGTTCGGCGGACTCTGGGCGGTGGGCGCGCTCGGCACCATGATGTTCAAGAAAGAGGCGATGGGTGGCGGGGACATCAAGATGATGGCGATGGTCGGCGCGTTCGTCGGCTGGCAGGGCGTTCTGCTGACCATCTTCCTCGGGGCGCTGCTCGGCACGCTGATCTTCGTGCCGCTGCAGTTCTTCCGCGGTGACCGCCAGAAGGAAGTCCCCTTCGGAATCTTCCTCTCGCTCGGCGCGGCGACGACCTACCTCGTCGGTCCGGCGATCATCGCCTGGTACACCCGGTACCTGGGAGCGGTATGAACCGGTGGTGCCTGTGGCTTGCCCTCGCCGGCCTGGCCGGCTGCCGGGGCCGGCCGGTCGACACAGGGGCGGGAAGTGACCTTTCCCGTCTGGTGGACAGCCTGCGCCCAGCTGTCGAGCGCGCCGCAGGCCTCCGGTTCAAGCGGCCACCGCGCGCCGAGATCCGTACGCGGGAGCAGGTCCGCACCTACGTGGTGCACCAGCTGGAGGAAGCGCTGCCGGGCCACAAGGTGGAGGGCCTCGAGGCGGCCTACCGGCTGCTCGGCCTGCTGCCGGACACCCTCGAACTGCGCCGGCTCATGCTGGACCTGTTCACCGAACAGATCGCGGGGTACTACGAACCGGACAGCACCACGCTGTTCGCGGTAGCCGGGGCCGACCCGGCCCAGCTCCGCGTCGTGCTGGCCCACGAGCTGGTCCATGCGCTGCAGCATCAGTACACCCCGGTCGACTCGCTCATGCACCACCCGCTCGACAACGATCACAACACCGCGGCGCAGGCCATCCTCGAGGGACAGGCCACACTGGTGGGCCTCCAGGTCATGGTGCCCACCCAGAACGTGACGGCCATGCCCGAATTCTGGGAAACATTCCGGGAGCAGATCCGGCAGCAGCAGAGCAGCATGCCGGTGTTCAAGCAGGCTCCCCGCATCATCCGCGAAGGTCTCGTCTTTCCGTATCTGGCCGGCGCAGACTTCATGCGCTGGTGGGCGGGCTCCGAACATCGGGACACAGTTCCTTTCGGCCGCCTGATGCCGACCTCCACCGAGCAGGTGCTCCATCCCTCGCGCTACGGGCGGGGGGATCAGCCCCTGCTGATCCATTTCAAGGAGCCGGGAGACAGCGCCTCGAACTATGAGGATGTGCTGGGAGAGTTCGAGATCCGGGTGCTCACGGCCGAGTTGAGTGGCGCGCCCGAGGTGACGACAGCGGTCCCGATCGGCTGGGGTGGCGACCGGTTCCGGGTCGAGCTGAACAAGGGTGGCCCGGCACTCACCTGGTACACCGCCTGGGATGACTCCGCCTCTGCCGAGCAGTTCCAGCAGCATACCGCCAACCTGCTGGCCCGCCGCCGCCGCCTCGGTTACCGGATGGAGGTCAAGCGGATGGACCTGTCCGGTCACCCGGCGGTTCGGATCCTCCTCGCGCCGAGCGCCTGGTCCGGCTGGTCCCATGCGCCGGAAGCGGAGGTCGAAGCACCCCACGCCGAAGGCCATTGAGCAGCCCCCGATGTCGAACGGCAAACCGCAGCGGTACTAAAGCTTTGATCTCCAGTCAGTTAGGCCGGTAACCCCCGCTGCGGGCTGGCCAGCCGGTTTTCGATTCGACCCCCTCAAAATTGCTCTCCGCTGCTTGAACTAAGTGCCGGTCCCACTTATGTTTCTGGGCTTATGTTCGACGAGCTCTCCGCCAAGCTGACCGCCACGCTGCAGAAGATCGCCGGGCGCGGGGTGCTGACTGAGGAAGCGATCAAGGAAGGACTCCGCGAAATCCGCCGGGTCCTCCTCGAGGCCGACGTCAGCTTCGAGTTGACCCGTGAGTTCCTCGAGCGGGTGCAGGAAAAGGCGATCGGATCGGCGGCGCTCAAGGGTGTGCGCCCGGGCCAGCAGCTGATCAAGATCGTGTTCGACGAGCTGGTGGCGCTGCTCGGTGAAAAGCAGGCGCCGCTCGTGTTTGCCTCGGTCCCGCCGACTGTGATCCTGATGGTCGGATTGCAGGGCTCCGGCAAGACGACGACGGCCGGCAAGCTCGCCAAGCGGCTCAAGCTCGAGCAGAAGGCCCCGTTGCTGGTGGCGGCTGACGTGTATCGTCCCGCGGCCGTCGACCAGCTCGTGACGCTCGGCAAGCAGGTGGAGGTACCGGTTCACGCCGAGCCCGGATCCACGGATGTGGTGGGCATCGTCAGGCGGGGCATCGAGGCGGCCGGGAAGGCCCGGGCCCGATCGGTGATCGTCGATACGGCGGGCCGGCTGCAGATCGACGCGGAGATGATGGATGAGCTCCGCGCACTGAAAGCGGCGATCAAGCCGCACGAGATTCTGCTCGTCGCAGACGGGATGAGCGGGCAGGACGCGGTCCGGGTGGCCAGCGGCTTTCACGAAGCGCTCGGCGTTACCGGCGTGATCCTGACGAAGATGGACGGCGATGCCCGGGGTGGCGCGGCGCTTTCCATCTACGGAGTGACCAAAGCGCC
The DNA here is from genome assembly GCA_035279705.1 of Gemmatimonadales bacterium. Classification (GTDB taxonomy): domain Bacteria; phylum Gemmatimonadota; class Gemmatimonadetes; order Gemmatimonadales; family GWC2-71-9; genus DATEHG01. The sequence goes on along the minus strand of DATEHG010000186.1, from coordinate 27,568 downwards.
GATCAAGTATCTCGGCGTCGGCGAGAAACTGGACCAGCTCGAGCCGCTGCATCCGGAGCGGCTGGCCGGCCGGATTCTCCAGCAGGGCGACATCCTTTCGCTGGTGGAAAAGGCCCAGGCTACGGTTGATGCCGGCGAGGCGGAGCGGCTGGCGAAGAAGGCAACGTCGAAGAAGGGGCTGGACCTGGCCGATTTCCTCGTGGCCATGAAGCAGATGCAGAAGCTGGGGCCGCTCAAGAACGTGCTGGGCATGCTGCCGGGGATGAATCCCGCCATGCTCAAGTCGGCGGATCTGGATGAGAAGCGGATCAAGCATGTCGAGGCCATCGTGCTCTCGATGACTCCCGCCGAGCGGGCCGATCCGGATGTGATGAACGGATCGCGCCGGATGCGGATTGCCAAGGGGTCCGGGCGGACAGTGCAGGAAGTCAATCAGCTGCTCACGCAGTTCAAGCAGATGCAGAAGCTGATGAAGGGGGCGGGGAAGGGCGGCATGAAAATGCCGTTCATGGGCGGGAAAGGGTTTCCCGGTTAGCACCAGGTTCCGCATTCGGGACGGGACCACCGCGGCGCGACACGCGGTTTCAGTTATCGGGTCGCTGTTTACACCAAGGATTGGATGACATGGCAACTCGCATTCGTCTTCGCCGGGTCGGCCGCAAGGGGCTGCCGCTGTACCGGATCGTGGTCACCGATCGGACCGCCCCGCGGGACGGCCGCTTCATCGAGACGCTGGGCAACTACGATCCCAAGGCCGAGCCGGCCAGCAAGATCCAGGTTGATGCGGACAAGGTGAAGAGCTGGATCGCCAAGGGCGCGACTCCGACCGACACGGTCAAGGCGCTGCTGACCAAGGCCGGCGTTCTCGCCGCCAGCTGAGCCGGGCGGTGGACCTCCCGCCCCTGCTCGTGGTGGGGCGCCTCCGGCGCCCGCACGGCCTGAAGGGCGAGATCACCCTGTTTCCCCTGACCGACGCACCCGACCGGGTGTTCGCGCTGGGAAAGACGCTGAGCCGGGTCGATCTTCGGGGGGAAGTGGTGGGCGAGCCGGTCACGATCGAACGCAGCAGGGCGTATCATCGCGAGTGGCTGCTGAAATTCGCCGGTGAGCGCTCCCGGGAAGAGCTGGTGACCTGGGGCGGGCAGTTCCTGGCGGCACCCGCCTCGGAGCTGGAGCCGCCCGCTGAGGGAGAGGTTTACCTCGCCGAACTGGCCGGGTTCGCCGTGCGACGGGAGAATGATGAGCCACTGGGAATCGTCACCGACGTGTACGAGCTCCCCGGCGGCCTGACGATCGAAGTGCAGGGGCCCAGGCGGGAATTCCTGCTGCCGTATCGCCAGGAGTTCATCCGGCGGGTGGACCGGGCGGCGCGGCTGCTGATTGTCGCCCCTCCCGAGGGGCTGATCGAGGACTGAGGGATCGAGGACTGAGGCGCGGATGCTGACCATCAACGTCGTGACGCTGTTCCCCGACGCGATTGGTCCCTACCTCGCGGCGAGCATTCCGGGCCGGGCCCGGACGGCGGGGCTGGCGGAGTACCGGCTGGTGCAGCTCCGGGATTTCAGTCACGACAAGCACCACACCGTCGATGACTATGCCTACGGCGGCGGCGCCGGGATGGTGCTCAAGCCCGAGCCGTTCTTCGAGGCCGTCGGATTGCTCGGCGGCGAAACGGGACCGGTGGTGCTGCTGTCGGCGCGGGGCCGTCCCTTCCGCCACAGCGACGCGGTGCGATACTCGCTGGGCCGGAGCCTGACCCTGCTCTGCGGTCACTACAAGGATGTGGACCAGCGCGTGGCCGAAGGGCTGGCCACCGAGGAAGTTTCGATCGGCGATTTCGTGCTTTCCGGCGGGGAACCCGCCGCTCTCTGCGTCCTCGACGCGGTGGTGCGGCTCCTCCCGGGGGCCCTCGGCGATCATGAGTCGGCCAGTACCGATTCGCACTACGACGGGCTGCTGAGCCCGCCGAGCTACACCCGGCCTCCGGAATACCGGGGCCGGTCCGTACCGGAGATCCTGCTGTCGGGAAACCACGCCCAGATTGCGGCGTGGCGGCAGGCCGAGGCGGAGCGGCTCACCGCCCTCCGGCGTCCCGATCTCTGGCGGGCATACGCCTCAACGACCCAGCCCTGACGGGGCGGGCCAGCATCCCCCGCCACCGGCGGGCAGACAGGAGAAGACGATGGATCAGATCACCGCGGTAGCGCAGGAAGCGCTGAGAACGGACCTGCCGGCCTTCGAGCCCGGCGACACGGTGCGGGTCATGGTGCGCGTCCGCGAGGGCGACAAGGAGCGGCTCCAGGCGTTCGAGGGAGTCTGCATGGGCAAGCGGGGCGCGGGCATCAACGCCACCTTCCGGGTGCGCAAGACGTCGGCGGGCGTGGGGGTCGAGCGGGTCTTCCCCATTCACAGCCCGACCGTCGCGGCCATCGAGCTCGTCCGCAAGGGGCGCGTCCGCCGCGCCAAGCTCTACTACCTGCGCAATGTGAGCGGCAAGGCCGCCCGGATCCGGGAAAAGCGGGACAACTGAAGTGCCGCTGCTCCGGCCCGATCTGTCGCGCGAGGCGACGGCCTGGGCGGAGCAGCGTCTGTTGATCGGAGTCGATGAGGTTGGCCGCGGTCCCCTGGCAGGTCCAGTGGTGGCCGCGGCCATCGTCTTTCCGGCGAGGCATCGCGCCGTGCGCGGCGTCCGGGACAGCAAGACGCTCAACGCGCGCCGGCGGGAGATCCTGGCCCCCGCGCTCTGCGGCCGCGCCGTCGCCTGGGCCGCCGGTGCCGCCAGTGTGGGCGAGATCGACCGGCTGAACATCAGGGTGGCCACCGCGCTGGCCATGCGCCGGGCCCTCAACCGCCTGCTCGGCGCGCTCGAGTCCACGCCGGTCGCCATCCTGGTGGACGGGCTGCCGGTGCCCGAACTGGGCCACCCCCACCAGGCGCTGGTGGACGGCGACGCGCTCTGCTACTCGGTGGCCGCCGCCGGGATCGTCGCCAAGACGATCCGCGACCGGCTGATGTGCCGCCTGGCGCTGCGGCATCCGGGCTTCGCCTGGCAGACCAACATGGGCTACGGCACGGCGGCCCATATCGAGGCGCTCGGCCGCTGCGGGCCGACTCCCCACCACCGGCGAAGCTTTGCCCCCGTGAGCCAGCTGCAACTTCTCGGTTGAACCAACCGTCTTCTCTCTCCTTTCGCCTTCCTCCTTTCGCCTTTCTCCGCTCTTCTCCGGAGCCACCTGTGCGCCGCCTCGCCGCCCTGCTTGCCTCGCTCCTCATCGCCGCCCCGCTCGCCGCCCAGACCAACGCCGAGCGCATGGCCAATGATCACTACAGCCGTTCGCACGACTATGACCTGATCCACCAGCGGATCGAGCTCCGCAATCTGAGCTGGGAAACCACCAGCTTCGACGGGCGGGTCTCGGTGCGGTTCCGGGCGCTGCGGAGCGGTCTCGATTCGCTGGTGCTCGACGCCGGTCACCTGCTCAAGGTCGGCAAGGTCAGCGATCGGGCAGGGCCGCTGACGTTCGCCGCCAGCGGGGACACGCTCGTGGTCCGGCTGCGCAAGCCGCTCGCCCTCGGCGATACGGCGGGTTTCGTCATCGCCTATCACGCCGACATCGAGAATGGTCGCGGGCTCACCTTCATCGACGCCGACACCGGGAAGCCGTACCGGCCGCAGCAGGTCTGGAGCCAGGGCGAGTCGGACGACAACCATCGCTGGTTCCCTACCTATGATTTTCCCAATGACAAGCTGACGTGGGAGCTGGTAGCCACCGTGCCCCGGGGCCTGACCGTGGTGTCCAACGGCAGGCTGGTGAGCGACGTGGTGGGGAAGGATGGCAACCGGACCACGACCTGGAGCCAGGAAGCCCCGACCGCGAGCTACCTGGTGTCGCTGGTGATCGCGCCGCTGGTCCGGCTGCATGACAGCTGGAAGGGCAAGCCGGTGGACTACTACGTGTACCGCGGCGTGGACACCGCAGAGGCCCGGCGGCTGTTCAAAGTCACGCCCGACATGATCGGCACCTATTCGCGGCTCACCGGTGTCGCGTACCCCTGGGTGAAGTATGCCCAGACCACGGTGGCCGATTTCTTCGGCGGCATGGAGAACGTCAGTGCCACAACGCTGGTGGACTGGATTCCCGATGCCAACTCCTATGCCGACCGGCCCTGGTATCACCACATCCTGATCCCGCACGAGCTGGCCCACCAGTGGTTCGGCGATTACGTCACCACCACCAACTGGGCCAACATGTGGCTCAACGAAGGATTTGCCGAGTTCATGCCCGGCCAGTACTGGGAAGCGAAGCTGGGGCCGCGGCTGGCGCAGGACTACTACCTCGACGAATACCACTCGTACCTGGGGATCGACCGGCGGCGGCGCATGCCGCTGGCTTCACTGGGATCCAACAACATCTATCCCAAGGGCGCGCTGGTGCTGCTGATGTTGCAGCGCTATCTCGGCGCCGACCGGTTCTGGGCCGGAGTCCACCGGTATCTCACTGATCATGCCCTGGGGACCGCCACGACCGACGATTTCCGCCAGGCCATGCTGGCCGCGACCGGCGAGAACCTGGACTGGTTCGTCGATGAGTGGATGTACCAGGCGGGCCACCCCGACTTCAAGGTGACCGCCGCCTTTGATTCGACCGCGGGACGGCTCGCCCTCACCGTCGAGCAGACGCAGCAGGACTCCAGCAAGGCCGACAGCACCGGACTCCGCTTCACCACGCCGGCAGTGTTCCGGATGCCTGTCACGATCCGCGTTGGCACCGCGAAGGGGGATGTGGTGCGCAGGTTCTGGCTCGAGCAGCGGAGCCAGACGCTGACCATCGACCAGGTACAGGGACCGGTCACGAAGGTCGTGTTCGATGACGGCAACACGATCCTCAAGACGCTGGACTTCGCCGAGCCGACCGCGTGGCTCGCGGCGCAGCTGGCCAGCGATCCGGACCTGTGGAACCGCCAGTGGGCCATCAACCAGCTGGCCCGGCGCACCGGCGACGACGCGGCCGCCGAGGCACTCACCAATGCGGCGCTGGAAGGGGACTATTTCCTGACCCGTGCCCAGGCGGCCGAAGCGCTGGGCGCCTTTCCCCCGGCGGCGGCGCTGCACGTGCTCCGCCAGGCCATGGGCGATACCTCGAGTGCGGTCCGCGCCGCGGCCCTTCGCGGACTCGGCACAATGGGGAGTGATTCAGCGCTGGCGGTGGCGACCCTGGCCTTCGAATACGACGAGAGTTACGCCGTCCGCGCGGCGGCGGTCGGCGCGCTGACCAAGCTGCCGGTGGATCAGCGGCAGGCCCTCTTCCGGAAGGCCGTCGCGATCCCGAGCTATCAGGATGCGGTAGCCGGCGCCGTGCTCAACGGCATCGTGGAAACCGGTGACACCACCATGCTTGGAACCGTGGATGAGGCGGTGAGCTGGGACGATGATGCGGCATTCATCCTCGCGGTGCTGGGCCAGCGCTCGGCGCGAGCCTATGATCTCCTGGCCGCGCACCTGGCGAGCCCGCGGGGCGTGGTGCGCCGGCGGGCCCTGCAGGCCTTCGAGTTCGTGGCACCGAAACCGGTGGCGACTGCGCGACTCACCGCCGCGCGGGACGCCGCCGCATCACCGAAGGCGCGAGGGGAGATCGACGCGGCGCTGCAGCGGATCGCCGCGCGAGGCGGCGACTCCGGCAACGACTAGGAGGCGTAGTCGAGGACCCAGCCGGCCACCTCCTTGACGGCTTCGGCGGCGCGCTCGCTGTCGGCCAGCCGGGGGACGGTCACGATCGCGTCGATCGAGGCCAGGCGGTGGATGGCTTCGGCGTTGGAGCCCGTACTGGCATCCGCCACCTCGGGAGTGGAGAGCACCACGCCGAGAATCGGGATCCGTTCTTCCCTCAGGGCGCGGATGGTGAGCAGGGTGTGATTGATCGAGCCCAGCCGGTCCGCCGCGACTACCAGGGCGCGTGCATCCAGCAGGTGGGCGAGGTCGAGCGCATCGTCGGTCCACGTGAGCGGTGAGAGCAGCCCCCCCGCCAGCTCCACCAGCGCCTGGTCGGCGCCCTTTGCAGCGGCGCGAATCCGTTCGCTCAGCGCTGGAACCTCGATCTTCACTCCCTCCAGCTCCGCGGCCCACGCCGCACTCATGGCCGTCGTCAGCCGGATGAGCGCGGCCTTCGGCTCGGCCTGGCCGGTCGCCGCGGCCAGCAGGACACCGTCTTCCCGCGGAGCGATTGTGGGGCCGCAGCCCGTCTCGACGGGCTTGATGGCGACGACCCGCTGGCCTGCCTCCCGCAGCGCCCGGGCCAGCGCCGCGGTCACCCAGGTCTTCCCCACGTCGGTGTCTGTCCCGACGACCAGGGTCACCGGCGCGTGCTGGGAGGTCGCCAGAACCGCCGCTGCGCGACGCGGAGCCCGGGCCTTGGCGCTCTTTTTCTTCTCGGTGCTCATCCGGTGAACTCCTCGATTGCCCGGTCCAGGGATGCCGGAACGATGCCCGCCCCAGGCGACAGGAGGAAGGGGCGACGGCCCTCGGCTGGGACGAACCTTGCGGTCATGGAGTCAGGGTTTGTCGGGGGAAGCATTGGTAAGCAGGATGCTCTGCACCGCCTTGAGGCGGCCGTCGAAATCGAGGGTCCGGAAATCGTAGATCTCGTCGTCCGCTCCCGTCAGCGCGGGCATCGCGCCGCCGGCGCCATCGGCCAGGCGCACTTCGCTCTTCCTGATCCGGCGGACCTCGGTGATGTCCCCGACCGACACCTGCGCGGTGCTGTCGGCCTGGCGGTACACCAGATTCTGGCCGTCCAGCCGCACCAGGCGGACATCCCAGATGTAGTTGCCGTTTTCCAGCGTGAGCTGCCAGCGGTCGTCGGCTTTGGACTGCGCGGCGAGCGGAGCCGCACTGGCTGCCAGGGCAGCCAGCGCGAAGATCAGACGGGTTGCGCGCATCGCATCACTCCTTGCTGGTGTCGGAGGCCGGTCCGGCCTTGAGTTTCACCGCTCTGCCCGTCACGTTTGACCGGTCCGGGGGCGTAGCTCAACAGGTAGAGCAAGAGACTTTTAATCTCTAGGTAGTGGGTTCGAGTCCCACCGCCCTCACTCTCTGCAGCCAAGATAGGCGCGCTCCCCCGATCCGCCACCGCGCCGGATTTCCCTCCCGGCGCGTTTCACCTTGCTGATCCTCCCGGTACTCCCTTTCCCGCACCGGACCTCCGCTGGTAGTTCGGGCGCGCCCGGCTGGTTGCCCGCGCGCCGCCGGCTGGCGACATTCCCGGCCGGCACCCCCCGCCGGGGGGTGGAGGGCGTTCAACCGGGAGCAGCTGTGACGACAATCTGGCTCGATGGGCAGTGGCTCGATCGCGAAACCGCCAAGGTCTCCGTGTTCGACCACGGCCTGCTGTACGGCGACGGTGTCTTCGAGGGGATGCGGGTCTACAACGGCAAGACCTTCCGCCTCAAGGAGCACATCGACCGCCTGTACGACTCGGCCAAGTCCATCTGGCTCGATGTGCCCATGTCGCGGGCCGAGATGATGGCGCTCACGGATGAGGGGGTGAAGAAGGCGGGGCTCAAGGAAGGCTATCTCCGCCATATTATCACCCGCGGCGTCGGCGATCTCGGGCTCGATCCCCGCAAGTGCCCGAAGGCCAGCATCATCATCATCTTCGACACCATCAAGCTCTGGCCCGCCGAAGTGTACGAGCGTGGCCTGAATGTGGTCACGGCCGGAACGCCGATCCCGCATCGCGAATCGCTCTCGCCCCGGGTCAAGTCCCTGAACTACCTGCCGCACATCCTCGCCAAGATCGAAGGCGTGGTCGCCGGCGCGGACGAAGTCATCATGATGGACAGCGGCGGCACCATCGCCGAAGCCTCGGGCATGAATCTGTTCATCATCAAGAACGGGGAAGTGGCCACACCCGCCCAGTTCGGCGGCATCCTCAAGGGTGTGACGCGCGACGTGGTGATCGAGATCTCGCGGGCGGCGGGGCTCAAGGTCCACGAAACGATGATGAACCGCTACGATCTCTACACGGCCGACGAGGCCTTCTTCACCGGAACGGCCGCGGAAATCGCCCCTATTGCTAAGGTGGACGGCCGGGTCATCGGCACCGGCCCCAACGGCCCGGTGACCCGTGATCTGACCAGGCGGTTCCGGGAGCTGACGCGCGGGTGAGCGTCGCGCAGGGACCATGTGAACGCTCGGCCCACGCGGGCGCCGGATGCTCCGGCGCCCGTGTGGCGTCTCTGGCGGCGGGCACGGGCACCGCGCGGCGAGTGCGAACGTGATCGCGCCCCGCTACCGGCGACTGATGATCCTGGTCGGCGTCCTCGTCCTCTGCTTCTCGCTCGCCCAGGTCACGGGCCTCCACCGGGAGCTGAGCGATCCGGAGCGCCGCGTGCAGGCGCTCGAGGCGCTGCGCGATGCGGCCGACATCTGGTGGGTCGGTCCCGCGTTCGCCCTGGCCTACGCCCTGGCCGTCGGTCTCGGCATGCCCGCCCTCATTCCCACCCTCCTCGGCGGCGCGGCCTTCGGGTTCTTCCCCGGGATCATCTGGGTCCTGATCGGAGCCAACCTCGGCGCCAATCTGGGCTTCTATCTGGCCCGACGCCTGGGCCGCGACGCGGTGGCGGGAATGGGCGGACCGCGCATGGCGGCCTTCGACCGGTATTCGGAAGTCGCGGGGTTTGAGGGCTTGCTCGTGCTGCGGCTGCTCCTCGTGACACCGTTCACCCCGCTCAACTACGCGGCCGGACTGACCGCCATTTCCTGGCGGGACTTTGCCCTCGCAACCGCCTTCGCCTCTCTGCCCGTAGGCGCCATCTATGTATTCTTCGCTGACGCACTGCTGACCGGTTCGGCCGAGCCCAGACGGGAAATCCTCATCCGGGCGGGACTCACCGGGCTCCTGCTGGTCGGAGTCACGTTGACGATCCGCTGGCTCCTTACCCGGAGGCGATCATCATCCCGCACCACACCGCAGCCCTGATCCGCCATCCCCGCCGGCTCTGCCTCCGGTGACCGTGCATTGCGCCGTGTTCCTCGACGTGCCCCGCGCCGGCCAGGTCAAGGCGCGGCTCGCCGCGGAGGTCGGGCCCTCGCACGCCCTGCGCCTCTATCGCATCATGGCCGCGCGGACTCTGGCCGCGATCACCGAGGCCGGCTACCGCCCCTGCATCTGGTACTCGCCGGCGGACGGGAAGTCCGAAATGCACCGCTGGCTCGGTGATGATGTCGATCTCCGTCTGCAGGCGTCCGGCGACCCGGGCCAGCGCCTCGCCGCCGCAACCCGGGCCGCCGCGGAGGGGGAGCGCTGGCTGCTGGTAAGCGGTGACTGTCCCGCTATCGAGGCGGTGCATATCCGTGAGGCGGTCGAGCGGCTGGAAAACTGGCCGGTGGTGGTGGGACCCTCGCTGGACGGCGGGTACTACCTGGTCGGCGGTGTGGCGCCGGTTCCCGACCTCTGGAGCGGGATGCCCTGGGGCACCAATCGACTGCTCGACCAGACCCGGCGGCGGCTGGAGGCGGACCGGGTGCGCTGGACCGAGCTCCCCGCGCTGCGCGACGTGAACACGGTGGCCGACGCGCGGGCCGCCGGTCTCTTGACCTGATTTACGGGGCCGCCCAATATTGCCTGACCTTCCCTCCTTCCTCCTTTCAGGCGATGTCAGACCGCGCAGTCACCATTGATGGCATCCGCTGGAGCGTGTCGCTCCTGGCCGAGCGCGTTCCCCACGGGAGCGCCTGGCGCCTGGTAGTGGGGTTCCGCTCTCCCGATCCCGCCCGCCGTTCGGTGTGGGCCACCTATCCGACCGAATTCAGCTCGCGCTCCGCCCTCTTCGCGCAGGCCGACCGCCTGTCGGACGAGGCGGTCACCACCCTGCTGCAGCAGCGGCTGGTCTCATGATTACCAGGGAGCGGGCCCAGCTGTCGGATCTCAAGCGGGTGGCGGAGGCGCTGAGCGGGCTTCGTGGCCGGGCGGTGGAGGGATGCACGCTCCGATCCGACCACCGGCAGTTCCGGCTGGAGCTGAGCGACGGCGTGCTGCTGGTGGTGGGTGTGGACAGCGACGAACAGGGCAGGCCCAGGCTCACGGTGGACGTAGCCCGGCACGGGGAGACCGCCGCGGGCCAGCTCGAGGTACCGTTCGGCACCGGTCGCTGACCCCGCGGCGGATTCAGGATCCGACCATGGCCTCCCAGGCCAGGCGGGCCAGGTCGGACTGCATTTTCATGGCGGCCGGACGATCCCCGAACCCGCGCGTCAACACGACCAGAACGAAGGGGGCGCGGCCGGGCGGGTAAATGAGCGCGGCGTCATGGAAAACGGCGGTCAGCTCCCCTGTCTTGTGGGCCACCCTGGTGCCGGCCGGGAGTCCGGCGGGAATCCCGTCATTGAACTCCTGCCCGCGCAGCATGTCGAGGGCCACGGCGCTCGAGGCGGGACTCGCCGCCTTGCCCTGCTGGAGCGCGGCGAGCAGCACCGCCAGATCCCGCGCGGTTGTGGTATTGTTCATGCCGAGGTCGAAGGCTTTCTGATCCTCGACCCCGCGACGTACCTGGATCGAATCGGCCCCGAGGGCGTGGGCCGTGGCATTGACCCGCGCCGCCCCGAGCTGGTCGATGAACAGATTGGTGGCCAGGTTGCTCGACCGGATGATCATCAACCGGGCCAGCAGCCGGATCGGCTCGCGCCGGCCCACCATGTCGTAGACGGTGGAGTCCGAATCGTCCTTCCGGTCCAGCTGGAAGGTCGATCCGTCCGCCAGCGACCGGAACGAATTCCGCACCAGGATCGAGTCATCCCAGCGGAAATCGCCGGCATCCACCCTGCGCGCCAGTTCGATCAGCACCGGCACCTTCATCGTACTGGCGGCGTGAAATCGTGTGAGGGCACCCGTGCCCAGTTCGCGGCCGGTGGCCAGGTCGATCAGCGCCACACCGACCGTCGCGGTATCCCGGCGGATCCGGGCTGACATCGCCGCCTCGAGCCCATCCAGCCGGGACGCCTGGCCTGCGAGCGAGCCGGGCACGAGGAGCAGGGCGGCAATCAGGGACCAACAGTTTCCCCAGACCGAGTGAGCCATGAGCGCCTCAGCTTCACGGCCTGACCGGCTTCGATTCAAGGAATTCACGCTGGAGCGGCTCCCATCGGGTAGGTGTCGCGCCAGGGTAACGCTGACGCTGCAGGATGATACCGAATTCACGGCTGATTCGGAGGGCCTGACGTCGCAGGCCGGCGAACTGCGCTGTGCCGCGCAGGCCTGTCTGAGCGCACTGGAGCGGGCCGTCGACCGGGAAGTGACGTTCGAGCTGCTGGGCGTCAAGGCGGTGCGCGCCTTCGACGCCAACGTGATCATCGTCTCCCTCTCAGCGCCGGGCAGTGGTGAGCGCCAGCGCCTGGTCGGCTGCTTCCTCACCGAGGGTGATCCCGCCAAGGGTGCCGCGCTCGCGGTGCTCAACGCCACCAACCGTACGCTGGGCAATCGCCTGAGCCGCAGTTGATCCCGGCCGGGAGGTTCAGCACGGCCCCAGCCGGGATTACCTTTCCGGGCGACTCCTGATCGATGCCCGCGGCAGCCGCGCGGGCTGGCGAGGCTGCCCGGATGATTCGAAGAAGAGCACCACTGCTCCTGCTCTGGCTGGCCGCGTGCGGCGGCAAGCCGCCCGCACCTGGCAAGCCCGCACCGCAGGCCGCGCCGCCGGCCCAGTCTGCACCCGGTGAAAACGCCGCGGCCGCGCTCATCGCCCCGCCTCCGGCCCCTCCCGCCGCTTCCGATACCACTTCAGAGAGTCCGACCTTCGACCAGCAGGTCAACGACTTCCTGGTCCGGACCGCCGACAGCCTGGCGGATGCCAGGGCACTCGCCGCGCTGGAGGACGCCCGGCCCGATTCCGCGCTGGTCGAGGACAACGCGCCGGTGCCCGGCGAGGCCGGCACCACGCCGACCACGTGGGATATCGACGTAGTCACCTTCAACAATCACGACCGCGTCCAGTACTACCTCGATTTTTTCCAGGGGCCGGCCCGCGACCGGATGGCCATCTGGCTCGAGCGGATGCCGCGCTACGAGCCGATGATCCGGGCCCAGATGCGCAAGCAGGGACTGCCCGAGGACATGGTCTACCTGGCGCTCATCGAGAGCGGATTCAGCAACTCGGCGGTCAGTCGCTCGCGCGCCGTCGGGATGTGGCAGTTCATGAAGGGAACGGCACGTCTCTATCACCTGCGGGTCGACCACCTGGTGGATGAACGCCGCGATCCCTACAAGGCCACCGAAGCGGCGGCCAGGTTTCTCGCCGCCCTGCGCGACCGCTTCGGCTCGGTCTACCTGGCGGCGGCAGCGTATAACGCCGGCCCCGGCAGGGTCGGGCGCAGCCTCAAGCGCCTGCCGGACGACGAGTCGGAGGATACGGCCAGCACCAACGACGCCGATTTCTTCCGGCTCTATGATACCCGCTACATCCGGCGGGAAACCAAGGACTACGTTCCCAAACTCATCGCGGCGGCGCTGATCGCCAAGCAGCCGGAGAAGTACGGCTTCGCCAAGCCCGCCGCCGGTGATTCACTGCCGCCGGATTCCCTGATCGTGACTGGAGCCACCGGGCTGGACGTGGTGGCCCGGCTGGCGGACACCACGCTGATCGCGATCCGGGATCTCAATCCGCAGTATCTCACCCTGATGACACCGCCCGGCGCGCGGATGATCGTCCGGGTGCCGAGGGGTGCCGGACCGTCGGTACAGACGGCCTGGGCGGCGCTGCCCGCGTCGGAGCGGGTCACCTACATCGAGCACACCGTTGCCTCGGGTGAAACTTTGGGCGGGATCGCCAAGCGCTACAAGGTCTCGGCGGGTACGATCAGGGAGGCCAATCCCCGCCTCAAGCCCACGGCACTCCGGGTGGGCCAGCGGGTCATCATCCCCACCAGCGCGCGGCCGCTTTCCCCCGAGGTGCGCCGCTCGCTCGAGACACCGGTTCGCCTCGGCCGCGCCTCGTCGGGGAGCGGGCACACCGTCCGCAAGGGAGAGACCCTGGGCAGCATCGCGGCCCACTACGAGGTGTCCGTTTCGGACCTGGAGCGCTGGAATCACCTCAAGCCCGGAGCTCCGCTCGCTGCCGGAAAGCGCCTGAGGGTCAGCGGCTCCACCGCCTCGCGGGTTCCCGCCTCGTCGCCGGGTGCCCGGTCACCGGGTGCAGCGCGACCCGCGACCCATGTCGTCCGGCCAGGCGAGACGCTGAGTGGGGTGGCGAAGAAGTACGGTGTCCCCGTGTCCGCACTGCGGCAGGCCAACGGCATGGGGCCGAAGGACGTGCTCAAGGCCGGGATGACCATTCGGATTCCGGGCTGAATCGCACTGGCTCCCAAACGAACGCGCCGGTCGGATACCTCCGACCGGCGCGTTGCACTTTCCGCCTGAGGGCTGGCGTACCGTTCAGCGGCCTACTTTGGGCGCCAGGGCCCCCGCATGCTTGGTGCCCTTGAGGATCTTTTCGGAGTAGCCGTTGGCGGGATCGCCACCCGCATCCAGGATGGACTGCACCCGGGCCGGTCCGCGGTTGTAGGCGAGCAGCGCCAGGTTGATGTCGCCATCGTACTGGCGGATCAGGCTGCGCAGGAACCGGAAGCCCAGGCGCAGATTCACCTCGGGATCGGACAGCTGCGCCGGCGAGATCCCGGGCTCAAAGAACCGGGCCGTCGCGGGACGGATCTGGGTATAGCCAATCGCGCCCACCGAGCTCACTGCGTTCGGGTCGAACCCGCTCTCGGTCTGCACCAGGCGGAACGCCACGTCAGGGTCGATGCCCTCACTCAGCGCCACCCGGTAGACCGCGCCGGCCTGGTCCGCGGGAATCCGGAACCGGGCGGAATAGTGAATGACCTGGTTCTGCCGCTCGATGGTGGCCTTGAGGTCCGCCGTTTCAGTCTCCGCCCGCTGGGCCCGGTTCATCAGGGCCGACAGCTCCGACGAAATGACCGACAGCGTGGGCGGGATGCTCTGAGTATCCGCATCGGCCCGGTGGCTCATGCCGGCCACGGCGCTGAGCAGCAGCACCCCGGCCAGGAGCACGCTTCCCCGGACCGCCAGTGTGCGGTACCAGGGCTGGCGAACCAGCCTGTGGTCGGGTTTCCACGTCATCAGGACCTCCGGTTACGAGTCATGGTGCATCGTCCTCGACAGCTCCCCGGCGATAATCGCCGCGGGTGCCGCCGGTCTTGCTCAGCAACTGCACTCCTTCAATAGTCATTGCGCGATCGAGCGCCTTGACCATGTCATACACGGTGAGGCATCCCACGGCGACCGCCGTCAGCGCCTCCATTTCTACACCCGTACGGCTCACTGTTCCGACAGTGGCCGTCACCACGACACCGGGAAGCTTCCGGTCCAGCTCCGCTTCGACCTGCACCAGGTCGAGTCCCAGCGGGTGGCAAAGCGGGATCAATTCCCCGGTCCGCTTGGCCGCCATGGTCCCGGCGACCTCAGCCACGCGCAGCACATCGCCCTTGGCTACCGCCTGTTGCTCGACGGCCCCGAACGCCTCGGCAGACATCCGGACCCGCCCTTCGGCAACCGCCGTCCGCCGGCTCGCCGGCTTGTCTCCCACGTCCACCATCCTGGCCCGGCCGGCCTCGTCCAGATGCGTCAGGCGCACAGCTCAGCCGCCAGGTCTTCCAGCAGCACCCCGAGAAGGAGCTGCGGATTCACGTTGCCCTGCGCCGACTCCCGGGCTTCGGCCACCAATCCTGCCGCTTCAACCAGTGCCGGCGTGGCGATCCGGCCGGGCAGCCCCTTGGGCAGCGGACCCCGGGCGGGGTGCCCCGATGCTTTCCGGGCCGCATCCGCCAGGGTGGCACCGAGGGCATCGAGCGTGGCGGTGAACTCCCCGCGCGCTGCGAACGATCCCTGCTTCAGCGCCCGCTCGGCCCGCGCGCCTGGCCCTGCCAGCACCGCCTCCAGGAGCCGATGCGCCGCTTCCCGCGAGCTACCCGATTCCGACGGGTCCGCGATGGCCCGACCGATCGAACCCTCGGCCCGCTCCACCCGCCCGGCGAGGTCCGACTCCGTCGGGGCCGGAACGAGCCGCTCCTTGAGGAAGGCGGCTACTTCGCCGTCGCTCAACCGTCCCACCCGGAGCGGCCCAGCCCGGGACCGAATCGTCGGGAGCAGGGTCGTCAGCTCCGGCGCGGTCAGCACGATCACCGTATCCGCCGGCGGCTCCTCGAAAAGCTTGAGGAGAGCGTTGGCCGCATCCGCCGATGATTCCTGCGGGACCAGCCGCTCGGCGTGCCCGATCACGAACACCTTTCGCGCACCCACCGCCGGAGTGAGGGCGGCCCGTTTCTGAATCAGCCGGGCGGTGGCCACGAAGTGGCCGGCCAATCCCTCCGGGGGTCCATAAAGCGGCTGGGTCCGGCGCTCCGCCACCAGCTCCGCCTGCGCCTCGGCCAGCTCCTCGACCTGCTTGTCCCCGTCCGCCGCCTTGGGTCGCAGAACGGGAGCAATCCAGTGCAGGTCCGGATGGGCAAGCTCCAGTACCTGCCGGCACGGGCGGCAGGCCCCACAGGGCTCAGTCCCTGGCCGCTCACACAGGACCAATTGAGACAACCAGAGGGCCAGTCGCTGCTTTCCGACCCCATCCGGCCCAACGACCGCAATCAGCTGCGGCAGACTCCCCCGCTCGAACGACCTGGCAAGCTGCTGTCGTGCGGCCAAATGTCCGTAAAGGGGGTGCAATGGCATGGAGCAAAGGTATTCCGGGGGAGCAAAAAGGGTAGAGAAATTCTTGTAACACCTTTTTCAACAACAACTTATGACGTTCTGACAGGCGCGACAGTTGCCCTGGCGCCACATCCGGCGAATGATCGGGTGCTTGTGAGCATGCGCTCGCATAATATTAGCGATAGTGGGCACTCATTTTATGCGCATATCATTACGAGATAACGCTTTAGGCATGTCGAATTCCTGCACTCCAAGGTTATGACGCCCGACCCCCATTGTGCTCCATTTGGCACGAGAAATCGGTGGACGAACAAGGTGGGGGAAAATGGCAGTCCGTGGGGATATCTGGTGGTGCCTGGACGGTGGCGCGATGGTGGCTTGAGGGGGGGAGAAGAGAGGAGATTCAAGGACGGGATACCTGGACCGAGACTGGTGTCAGGCGAGAAGGTGTGGTCGTGCCGGTCCCGGTATCACCGGCCAGGTTCTCGATTTCCGCTGCTTGGCCGGGAACTCGGGTTGCCTCGAACGATCCCACCGACGTATTTTCTCGCGCCTTCCCGAGTAGCTCAGTTGGTAGAGCAGGTGACTGTTAATCACCGGGTCGGGGGTTCGAGTCCCTCCTCGGGAGTAAGTCTTACCGGATGGGCCGCGGCGCACCTGCGCAGGCGGCCCATCCCTGTTTTCGGGCGCTCTTCACCGGATCGTGATCCCCTACCATCGATGGTAGTTGTGGTCCGAGTGGCCCATTCCCACTTTGGGAGGGGATCCATTGCCGACTCATGCGCCCACTCAAGCAGACCCTCGAGCTTCTGCACCGGTACCACCAGCGCGCCACATACGGTGCGGTGGCGGACCTGGTGGGTCGTACGCCGCAGACCGTGCTGCAGGGATGCCCCCGGAACTGGCTTCACTCCTGGGTGGTCAATCAGCAGACCGGGGAGCCAACCGCCTATCCCGCCGGGCTGATTCATCCGGCGCTCAGAGAGCATCCGGAAATCCTGCGAACGGGGAGCGCTCTGGCGGCGTGGCTGGACAGTCATGCCGATGCTTTGCCTGCCGGAGTTCACGGCGAATATCACCCGCCTCCCGCCGCCTGAACCCCGGGTTGCCGGCCCGGTGAGCGGCCTGCGGTAACGCTTCGGGCTTGTTGTGGGGACGGCCATCCTGCCAGATTGCGACAACGCCTGGCTGGAGCGGCGAATGTCCCTCGAACCTGCAGTATCCTTTCCCCGAGCCGATTCCGAACGGCGGCGGAACGAGCGCTTCTGCTTTGCGCCCGCCGATCGGCCTCGGCTCCGCCTGCCCGACGGGACCCATCCGGTGCTCGATGCGTCGGTCCAGGGCCTCCGGATCCGTCACCTGCTCCCTGAGCGCCCCCAATTCGGGGCGCACATTTCGGGCATGCTGCTGTTCAGCGATGAACGGGCACCGCATCTGGTGCAGGGGCTCATCGTGCGAGTGCAGGAGGGATCGGTCGCGATTCACTGCCCGCCCGGCGTCCTTCCCACGGAATGGGGGCCGGGCGCGACTCCGATGAGTTGAAGCCGCATCCGCCGGGCCGGGGCGGCCAGATCGTTCAGGCCGACCCTGCTACCGCGATGGCCTCCACCTGCCGAACCAGCTCCACGTCGATGGTGATGTTGATGTCATCCCCCACGGTTACACCCCCTGCCTCCAGCAGCTGATTCCAGGTCAGCCCGAATTCGGAGCGACGGATCCGTGCCTTGGCGCTGTAGCCGGCCCGTTCGTTGCCCCAGGGATCGTTGCCCCGCCCCTCGCTGGTCACCTCGAGCGTGACCGGCTTGGTCACGCCGTGAATGGTGAGGTTGCCCCTGAGCTGAAAACTGCCGGCCATATCGCCGCTGATGCCGCTGCCATCGAACGCGATCACGGGATAGCGGGAGGTTTCCAGAAAATCGGCCGACCGGAGGTGAGCGTCGCGACGCTCCTCGCGGGTATCGATGCTGGCCGCATCGATCGCAATCGAGAGCGCGAAAGCGGCAGGGTCATTCTCGTCGAGGGTGACGCTGCCGGCCAGCGCGCCAAAGCGCCCGCGGACGGTCGAGATCATCAGGTGGCGTACGGCGAACTCGACGTGGCTGTGCGCCGGGTCAATCTGCCAGGTGGTCATGGTGCTTTGGTCTCCGTCATGGTTTCGCGATTCGGTCGCGCATCCGCAGCAGTCATCGCTCTGGCCAATCGGCTCATCGACACTACTGAACTGTCGTGATATAGATCATTCACTACTGTACTACTGCTTCAAAAAAAATCAGCTGAACGAATGCAGTACCCGCTCGAGCAGCGCCCGGTCCCGCTCGGGAAGCGCCGCTTCGAACCGGGTGTGGACCGGCTGCATGGCGGCGCTCCCAGCCTGGGCCTGAGTCCGGCCCTGAGGCGTGAGCGCCGCCCGTACGGTCCGGCGGTCCTGCGGATCATCCACCCGCCGCACCAGGCCATCGGCTTCCAGCCGGTCGATCAGCTGCGTCATGTTCGATCGCACACAGCTCAATCGCGTCGCCAGCTCGCTCAGCGAAAGTGGTTCTCCTGCCTTGACCAGCTCGGCGAGGACTCCGTACTTGGCGAGCGAGAGACCTGCGGAGGCCAGCCCGGCCTCCAGCTGGTCCTCGACCTGGGCAGCCGCATGCATCAAGGCAAAGAGAAGCGGTCCTGCTTCTCCGGTCCGGTCGGACGCCGGCGCCGCCTGGGCTGGTGATTGCTTCATGTGTGTACTATACAGGTAGTGCATGGTTCGGTCAAGGGTCAGGGGCGCCGCCGGCGCCACTTGTCAGGCCCGCGGCCCGGGCGTCATTTACGGCAGACCTGCGACCAGGGCACCATGACGCGTCATCCATTTGTACCTGAAACCAGCAACCTCCACGTCGTCCGCTTCGAGCCGCTGGTGCCTCCGGGCAAGCTGCTCGCGGAGTTGCCCTCACCGCCGGAAGTGAACCGGCACGTCGCCCGGGCACGTGAGGAAGTCCGCGCCATCCTGTCGGGGCGGGATCCGCGGCTCCTCGTCGTGGCGGGTCCCTGCAGCATCCACGACCCGGTCGCCGCGATGGAATACGCCCGCCGCCTGGCGGCGCTCAGGGAGCGGGTAGCGGGGACGATGTGCCTGTTCATGCGGGTCTACTTCGAGAAACCGCGCACCACCGTGGGCTGGAAGGGGCTGATCAACGATCCGAGGCTCGACGGCAGCCGCGACATGGCGGCAGGCCTGCGGCTCGCGCGCCGCCTGCTGCTCGAGATCAACGCCCTGGGTCTCCCCGCCGCGAACGAACTGCTTGGCCCCGTGGTGGCGCAATACATCGCCGACCAGGTGGCCTGGACAGCCGTGGGGGCCCGGACAGTCGAGTCCCAGACCCATCGCGAGATGGCGAGTGGTCTTTCGATGCCGGTCGGTTTCAAGAACGGGACGGACGGAAACCTGCAGGTGGCGCTGGACGGGATGGTGGCTTCCGGAGGCCCGCACAGTTTCCTCGGCCTCGACGAAGGCGGCCGGGTGGCCGTGGTCCATACCTCGGGCAACCCGGACCGGCATCTCGTGCTCCGGGGCGGCGGAGGGCGGACGAACTTTGATGCTGCCTCGGTCAGGGGGGCGGTGGAGTTACTGCGCCGGGTCGGCCTGGCCGCGAGAGTGATGGTCGACTGCAGCCACGGCAACAGCGACAAGGACCACACCCGCCAGGCGCCGGTGCTGCGTGATGTGGTCGGGCAGATCGTGGCCGGAAGCGGGGACATCATGGGGGTGATGCTCGAAAGCCACCTGGGCGCCGGCAATCAGCGGCTTCAGGGAGATCCTTCGACTCTCAAGTACGGTGTTTCGATCACCGACGCCTGCATCGACTGGGATACGACGGCGTCGCTCCTGCTCGAGGCCGACGCTGCGCTGAAGCAGGCGGGCCGCACTCTGGCTCCGCAGGATCGGCTCGGCATTCTTCGCTCTGGGACCTGAGGCACACTGTCCACCATCCGCCCCGCCACGATGGAGGACCTCCCGGCCCTCCAGCGGTTGATCGAGGAGTCGGTCCGCGGGCTCAGTGCCCCCTTCTACACTCCTGCCCAGATCGAGAGTGCCCTGGTGCACGTCTTCGGTCCCGATACCCGGCTGATCGCCGACGGGACCTACTTCGTCGTCTCCGGGCCTGAGGCACTGGCGGCGGCGGGCGGCTGGAGTCGCCGGCGGACGCTGTACGGCGGCGACCAGATGAAGCAGGGGGAGGATCCGCTGCTCGATCCGGCCGTAGAGCCGGCCCGGATCAGAGCATTCTTCGTGCATCCGGCCTGGGCCAGACGTGGACTGGGCCGCGAGCTCTACAACCGCTGCGCCGCCGAGGCGAAGACGGCGGGATTCCACTCGCTGGAACTGATGGCGACGCTGCCGGGAGAACCGCTGTACCGGGCGCTCGGCTTCAGAGAAGTGGAACGAAGCGTGGCCACCGGCAACCTGCCGGTGGTCCGCATGCGCCGGACGATCTGACGGCAGGTTCAGCCCGCCGGCAATTCCGCAGTTTCATCCTTCGTGGGGGCGAGGCCGGGAAGCAGCAGCGCTGCCAGGATCAGCGCCGCCCCCACCCACTGCATTCCCTCCAGGCCTTCGCCCAGCGTCAGGCGGCTCGCCGCCGCCGCGACCACCGGTTCAACCGCAAAGATGACCGCCGCCTGTGTCGGGCCGATTACCCGCTGGCCGGCCAGCTGCAGCCAGAGGCAGAGCAGCGTGGCGAAGAGCACTTCCACTATCAGCGCGATGATCACCAGCGGAGTCCAGTGCGCAGCCGGTGATTCGAACCAGGGAGCCAGCGGCACCGCGACCAACCCTGCCCCGAGGACCTGGGCCAGCTGGAGGCTGCCCAGCGAATACCGCGCCGAGTACCGATCCACCATCACGATCTGAATCGCGAAGCAGAGGGCGCAGAGGACGGTGAGCCAGTCCCCGGCCGCGAGGCCGCCGGCCCACCCCTGCCACGCCCCGGTCAGCAGCAGGGTGCCGCCGAGTGCCGTAGCTACCGCGGCCATCGCGCGGGGGCCGGGTCGTGGCCCGCCGAGCAACATGGCGACGAGCGGCGTGAGCGGGGCATAGAGTGAAGTAAGGAAGGCGGACCGGCTCGGCGAGATGGTCTCGAGCCCGATGGTCTGAACGGCGAAGCCGATTGAGAGAAATCCGCCGATGATCACCCCGGCGCCGAGGGCGCGCCGGTCGAGGCGCCGCAGGGCCGGCAGCAGCAGCACCGCAGCCGCGCCGAACCGGATGCCATTGAACGTGAGCGGGGTGATGTCTGCCAGCGCCGCCTTGATCAGCGGGAAGGTGCCGCCCCAGATGGAGGCCGCGAGCAGGATCGCGAGGGTACCCCGGATTCGCGTCATCGCTGCGCGGCCTCCGCCAGCACTTCCTTCAGAAATGCCCCGGTGTGTGATCCTGCGGTCCCGGCTACCGTTTCGGGAGTGCCCATCGCCACCACCCGCCCGCCGCCGGTTCCCCCCTCCGGGCCCAGGTCCACTACCCAGTCCGCCCGCTTGACGACGTCGAGGTGATGCTCGATCACGACCACGGTATGTCCCGCGTCCACCAGCCGGTCCAGCACGCCGATCAGGATCCGCACGTCTTCAAGATGAAGTCCCGTGGTCGGTTCATCGAGCAGATAGAGGCGCCGGCTGCCCTTGCGTCCAGCCTGGGCCAGTTCGCGGGCGATCTTGAGTCGCTGCGCTTCACCGCCCGAGAGGGTGGTGGCCGGCTGTCCGAGCCTCAGGTAACCGAGGCCGACCTGCTGCAGGTGCCAGAGCGCCTGGCCGAGCCTGGGCTGGTGCCGGAAACGGAGAATTGCTTCGTCGACGGTGAACTGCAGGACATCGTGGATCGAGTAGCCGTGGATCCGCACGTCGAGCACTTCCCGGCGGAAGCGGGTGCCGCCGCATGACTCGCAGGGCACGAACACATCGGCCAGGAAGACCATCTCGACCAGCACGTGACCCGCGCCTTCGCAGGTCTCGCAGCGGCCGCCGGCCATGTTGAACGAAAAGGTGGCCGGCGTGTATCCGCGGGCCCGGGCCAGCGGCTGGGCGGCGAACAGCTCGCGTATGTCGTCGAATCCCTTGATGTAGGTCACCGGATTGGAGCGCGGGGTCCGTCCGATCGGCGACTGATCGATCAGCAGCATCGAGTCGAGTGTTTCCCACCCGGTGAGGCTCCGCACCTCGCCCACCGCTTCGCCGAGATGGGTGCGCGCCGTGTGAGCGCCCTCGAGGCGGGTCTCGAGCTGGCGGTAAAGCACGTCATGCAGCAGCGTGCTCTTGCCCGAGCCCGAGACACCGGTGAGCGCGGTGAGGCAGCCGAGAGGGATATCGACGTCGATGTGCTGGAGGTTGTGGAGCGCCGCCCCGCGGATCATCAGCCGCGGACCCACGGGCCGGCGCGCGCTGGGCACTCCGATCCGCTTGAGCCCCCGGAGATACTGGCCGGTCAGGGTGTCGCCGACGCCGGCCACGGTGCCGGCGTAGACCACCTCGCCACCCTTCTCGCCCGCGCCCGGCCCGAGCTCGAGCATGAAATCCGCCTGGCGAATGGTCGCCAGGTCGTGCTCCACCATCACCACGCTGTTTCCCGCGTCCCGCAGCTGGCGCAGCAAACCGAGGAGGCGATCCACATCGCGCGCGTGCAGGCCGATGCTCGGTTCGTCGAGGACGTAGAGGCTGTCGACCAGCTGGGCGCCCAGGGCGTTGGCGAGCGCGATACGCTGCCCTTCGCCCCCCGAGAGGGTCCGGGTCTGCCGGTCAAAGGTGAGATAGCGCAGGCCGACGCTCTGGAGATAGTCCACACGCCTGCGAACCTGGGCGAGGATCAGGTGGGCCACCTGCCGTTCGAAGTCGGTGAGCTCGAGGCGCGCCAGCCACTCTGCGAGCTCGTCCACCGATCGTGATGAAACTTCCGCAATCGTGGCACCGCCCACCCGGACGGCCAGCGCGTGCTCATTGAGCCGGGTACCGTGACAGGCCGGACAGATCTGGGCGAGCTGGTACTGCCTCAGGAACACCCTGATGTACTGCTTGTACCGCTTCTCCTCGAGGCCCTTGAGGAAGGGGAAAATTCCGGTGAAGCGGCCGTGCTTGCCATGCAGCAGCTCGCGCCGGTCGGCGGCCTTGAGCTTGTCCCACGGCTTGTTCGGATCGATTCCGAGCTTGCGGCAGGCTTCCGCCAAAATCCGGCGGCGGGTTTCATAGCGCGGTTTGGTCCAGGGATCGATCGCCCCCTCGGCGGCGCTCTTCCGCCCATCCGGCACGATCAGCGATTCGGCGTATTCGAGAACGGCGCCGAACCCGTTGCAACCGCCGCAGGCCCCGCGGGGGTTGTTGAACGAGAAGAGGGCAGGGGTGGGCGCGAGGGCCGGAGTGTCGCAGGCGCTGCACGCCGGCGACTCCGAAAAGCGATCGCGGCGGGCGTCGCCGAGGGCGAGCGCGATGCCATCGCCCTCGCCGAAGGCCAGGGCCACGGCCTCGGCGAGCCGGCCGACCGTGTCGGGCCCGGCCACGAGGCGATCCACGATGACCACGACCTCAGTGGCCTCGGCCAGTGAAAGCCCGGCCGGCAGATCGTCGAGATGGTACTCCTGTCCGTCGATCGTGAGGCGGAGGAAGCCGAGGGCACGGAGATTGTCGACCACGACCTGGTGATCGCCGCGGGCGCGCGCTGGCAGCGGGAATCCGATACGAAGGCGGCCTGGGGCCGTGGTAGCCAGTGTTTCGGCCGCAGATTCGGGGGTATCCCGGCGCACCGGCGCGCCGCACACCCGGCAGTACGTTCTGCCGATTCGGGCCCAGAGCAGGCGCAGGGCATCATGGACCTCGGTCGCGGTGCCGACCGTGGAACGGCTGGAAACCGATGGTGTCCGCTGTTCGATGGCGACGGCGGGCGCCACGCCCTCCAGGCGATCGACCAGGGGCTTGGGCATCCGCTCCAGGAACTGCTGGGCGTAAGTGGAGAGTGATTCGATGTAGCGGCGCTGGCCCTCGGCGTAGAGCGTGTCGAAGGCGAGCGAACTCTTGCCCGAGCCGGAGGGGCCCGTGAGGACCACGAGCGCGCGGCGGGGAAGCTCGACCGTAATGCCCTTGAGATTGTGCTGGCGGGCGTTGACGATTCGGATCGGTGAGGGAGCCATCTGGCGGGAAAAATAATCTTTCCGCGCCTTCCCGCTCCCTTCTCCGGCCGTTAGGTTTCCGGCCACATGGCCAACGAGCTCAATCCCAAGCTGCTGCGCCGGGGGTTCCTGGTTTTCGTGGCCATCTCCCTGGTCGGGTTCGTTGGCATCCTGATCCGCAGCGGCAACCTTCCCACCTTCCTCGACTCACTCACCCAGATTCACTGGATCTGGCTCCTGGTCGGCCTGGGCCTCGCGTCGATGGACTGGATCGGCGGCGGGCTGCGGAACTGGGTCGTCGTGCGCCATGTCCACAAGGATCCGCCGCTCGGGGGGATGATCCTGGCCGGCGGGATGGGGGCGTGGGCGGGTTACCTCACCCCGCTCAACTCGGGCGCCGGGCCGATGATGATCTACGGCATGCGCCGCGCCGGGGTGCCCGTGCCGGTGGCGGTGACCTCGACGCTGATCACCTTCGTGGCCACCGTCGCCTTCTTTGCCATCGCCGGGCCGCTGGCAATCCTGCTCGGCGCAGGCCGCTCGCTGGGGCGCCACGGCGATGTGCTGGGGCTCTCGCTCTACGATCTGTTTCTCGCCAGCCTCGGTGCGTTCGTCGGCCTGGGCATCCTGTTCATCATCATCATCGTGTTTCCGGGTCTGATCCACCGCTTCCTGCATTTCGTGGCGGTCAAGATCGGCAACCGGAGCACCCGGGTGGCCGCGCGCCTCGAGGGGCTGCAGCGCGGCATCGATTCGGCCCACCAGAGCTTTCTGGCCTTCAACGCCCCGAAGGGGTGGCTGGTGCTGCTCGAGGCCACCATCCTCTCGGGACCGAGCCACGCCAACAAGCTGCTGGCCGGCTACGTGGCGCTGCGGGCGGTCGGGGTGCACGCCAACTTCGTC
Organism: Gemmatimonadales bacterium; assembly: GCA_035279705.1. Lineage (GTDB taxonomy): Bacteria > Gemmatimonadota > Gemmatimonadetes > Gemmatimonadales > GWC2-71-9 > DATEHG01. The sequence continues at coordinate 2,826 of DATEHG010000186.1, read as the reverse complement.
GACGTGCTGCTGTTGCAGACGTTCATCACTTTCCTGCTGTACTTTGCCCCCACCCCCGGCGCGTCGGGGATTGCCGAAGTGCTCTCGGCGGCGGTGATGTCGTCGGTCTACCTGCCGCCGGAAGTGACCACGATCTATACCCTGATCTGGCGCTCGATCCTGAGTTACTTCACCCTGGCGTTCGGGTTCTTCGTGTTTTCCTACTGGATCTCCCACCGGCTCAAGGGCATTGATGACCAGCCCGAGCCCGTCCCGGGGTGACCGGACCCGCCGAGGACGAGGCGGAAACCCGGGCCTACGACGCGGCCCTGGCCCGGCGGCTGCTCACCTACCTCCGTCCCTACCGGTGGGCCACCGCGCTGGCGGTGGTGCTCCTCCTCTTCCTTTCCGGACTGGCCCTGATCCCTCCGGCGCTCACCCAGCGGGCACTGGACGTGGCGGTGCCCCGCAGCGATGTCGGGCTCCTCGCCACGCTGGCGGCGCTCTACCTCGTCACGCTGGTTCTTGAGTTCGCGTTCGAGTGGGGCTCCTCGGTGCTCACCACGTGGATCGGCCAGGGAGTGATGGCCGATCTCCGGGAGGAGCTGTTCGGCCATCTGCAGCGGCTCAGCATTCCGTTCTTCGACGGCAATCCGGTGGGCCGGCTCATGACGCGGGTCACCTCGGACGTGGAAACGCTCAACGAGGTGTTCACCTCCGGCATCGTGACGGTATTCGGCGACTGCTTCACGCTGGCCGCCATCATGGTGATGATGCTGTACATCGACTGGCGGCTGGCCCTGGTAGCGTTCGGCGTCATCCCGTTCGTCATCCTGGTGGCCGCCTACTTCCGGCAGGGCACCCGCACCGCGTTTCGCGACATCCGCCTCCGGCTGGCCCGCCTCAACAGCTACCTGCAGGAGCAGCTATCCGGGATGCGGGTCATCCAGCTCTTCGGCCGCGAGGAGCGGAGCGCCCAGGGCTTTGCCGCGATCAACCAGGAACACCTCGAAGCGCACCTGCGCTCCATCACAGTGTATGCGCTGTTCTTTCCCGCCATCGAGCTGCTCACCGCCGTGGCGCTGGCGGCACTGCTCTGGTACGGTGGACTGCGCACCGCGCATACGGGACTGACCATCGGGGTGCTGGCGGCGTTCATTCAGCTGACCCGCCGGTTCTTCCTGCCGCTGCAGGATCTCTCCGAGAAATACAACCTGCTGCAGAGCGCCATGGCCTCGTCCGAGCGGATCTTCGGCCTGCTCGACCAGCCGGTCACGGTCCGCGAGCCGGCCAGGGCGCGCCACCTGCCGAGGCCGCTGCGGGGCGAAGTGTGTTTCGACGGGGTCTGGTTTGCCTATGGCGCGGGCGAGGACGCCGGCGATCGAACCGACTGGGTGCTCAAGGACGTTTCCTTCACGGCACGGCCCGGCGAGACCGTGGCGCTGGTCGGGCACACCGGGGCGGGGAAGACCACGATCATCAACCTGCTGCTCCGGTTTTACCAGGCGCAGCGCGGCCGGATCACCATCGACGGAGTTGATATCCGCGAGCTTTCGAGCGGCGAATTGCGGGCGGCGATCGGATTCGTGCAGCAGGACCTCTTCCTCTTCACCGGCGATATCCTGCGAAACCTGAGGCTCGACGCGCCGGTGGACGAATCCGCCGCGTTCGCCGCAGCAAAGCGGGTGGGCGCGGACCGGTTCATTACCCGGCTTCCCGGTGGCTATGCCCACGAACTCGGCGAACGGGGGCGCAACCTCTCGGTCGGCGAGCGCCAGCTGCTCAGCTTTGCCCGGGCGCTGACGCTGGATCCGGGTATCCTGGTGCTGGACGAAGCCACCAGCTCGGTCGATGCCGAGGCCGAGGCGCAGATCCAGGCCGCGATATCGGAACTCATGCAGGGACGCACCAGCCTGGTGGTGGCCCATCGCCTGAGCACGGTGCTGCATGCCGACCAGATTCTGGTGCTGCATCACGGTGAAATCCGGCAGCGCGGCACCCATCGTGATCTGCTGGCCCACGATGGCCTGTACCAGCGGTTGTACCGCCTCCAATTCGGTCAGGCGGGCGCGGCATAAGATGAGGTCCCAATTCGCTTGCGCCGCTGCTAACTGCCTGATACGTTTGAACTTCAGCGCCTACATCCGGGGATTCTGCTGATGCTCGAGCTCGAGTTCGGAGGCCAGCGGTTCTCGATTCCGCCGGGAGAATCGGCCATCGGGGCCGAGGCGTCCTGTCTGATACAATTGCCGGGTGCCGGGGTGCTGCCGCGCCATGCGATGATCCGCGCGGGGGCCGACGGCAACCTCGCGGTCTGGCCCGCCGAACCCGGCGCCGCGGTGTTCATCAATGGTGTGAAGCTGGGTTCCGATCCCTCCCCCATTCTGCACGGCGACAAGCTGCAGGTCGGTCTCGACGAACTGCTCTGCGTCGACCCGCACCGCAGCGGCAGCACCCAGTTCGTCAATGCCGCCGACGTCGCCAAGATGGCGATGGGGATGAAGGCCAGTCCGGGCAGCAAGCCGGCCACCGCGTCCACCGGCGGGCGGCTGGTCTGCCTCACGGACGGGCGGGAATACACCATCGGTTCCGGACCGCTGGTCTTCGGCCGCGAGGCGGGATCCGACATCGTGGTGCCCAACAAGGATGTCTCCCGCCGCCACGCCGAAATCATGTCCACGCCGCAGGGATACGTGGTGGTGGACAGCAGCACCAACGGCACATTCGTGAACGGCGAGCGGGTGCAGGGCCAGCGGGTCCTGGCCCGCGCCGACGTCATCCGCGTCGGGGACCACGATTTCCGCTTCTATGCCGATGCGGCGTCGGCGGGCAATCCCGCCCCGGCCG
>DATEHG010000185.1:0-14406 GCA_035279705.1 Gemmatimonadales bacterium | reverse complement strand
GCGCTCGGCATCGGGGCCAACACCGCCATCTTCTCGCTGCTCAACGCGGTGCTGTTCAAGACCCTGCCGGTTTCGCATCCCGAGGAGCTCGTCCAGGTCACGATGAACGACCCGGACAACAACACCTTCACCAATCCGCTCTGGGAGGAGATCCACCGCCGGCAGGATGTATTCGCCAATGCCTTTGCGTTCAGCCCCGAGTCCTTCAACTTGGCCGACGGCGGTGAGGCGCGGAAGGTGGATGGCAACTTCGTTTCGGGCGAATACTTCCAGACCCTGGGGCTCTCGCCGGCCGCAGGCCGGCTGATCAGCCGTGGCGACGACTTCCGCGGCTGCGCGCCCGTGGCGGTGCTGGGTCACGCCTTCTGGCTGCGCCAATTCGCCGGCGACCGCTCGGCAATCGGCCGGTCGCTCGTGGTCGAGGGGCATCCTTACCAGATCATCGGTGTGGCACCGGCCGGCTTCTATGGCGTCGAGGTCGGCCGGGAGAGCCAGGTGTATCTCCCCCTCTGCACGGAGCCCATCCTTCGGGGGAATCGGAGCTTCCTCGACGAGCGAAGCGCCTGGTGGCTGCAGATCATGGCCCGGCCGAGCGCTACGGTGACCGCCCTGCAGCTCAAAGGGCGCCTGGAAGCCATGTCCGCTCCGACCTTCGCGGCGACGGCCCCTGACGGATGGGAGCCGGACGGCCTCAAGCAGTATCTCGCCACGATCCTCAAGCCGCAGCCCGCCGCAACGGGCTTCTCCAGCCTGCGCGCCCGCTATCAGCCGGCGCTCACCATGCTGATGGCCGTGGTGGCGCTGGTACTTCTCATCGCCTGCGGCAACGTGGCCAACCTGCTCCTGGCCCGCGCCACGGTGCGTACCCGGGAGACCGCGATGCGCCTGGCCCTCGGCGCGAGCCGGGGAAGGCTGCTGCGCCAGATGCTCACCGAGAGCCTGCTGCTCTCGCTCCTGGGCGCGGGTGCCGGGTTGCTGTTCGCCCGCTGGAGCAGTGCGCTCCTGGTGCGCCTGCTGGCAGACGGGGGCAATGTGGTCTGGCTCGACTTGACCCTCGACACCCGGCTGCTGGCCTTCACCATCGCGGTGGCGGTCGTCACCGGACTGCTGTTCGGCCTCGCGCCGGCCTGGCGCTCCAGCCAGGTCAATCCGCAGCTGGCGCTGCACGCGCGGACCAGGGGTGGCCTCGAGGGGGGACGGCGGCTGACCCTCGGAAAAGTGCTCGTCCTCGTGCAAGTGGCCCTTTCGGTGGTGCTCCTGCTTGGCGCCGCGCTGCTGCTGCGCACCTTTCACACCCTTGCGACACTTGACCCCGGTTTCCGGCGCGAAGGCTTGCTGGCGGTTCGGATGGAGCTTCAGGGCCCCGAGTACGACTCGCCCAGATTGAGCCTGGCGCAGAACCGGGTGCTCGAGGGCCTCAAGGTTATTCCCGGTGTCCGCAGCGCCGCGGCGGTGGACCTGCTGCCCATCAGCGGGATGCGCTGGAACGGCGGGATCCAGATTCCCGGCAAGCCTGTGGCGCAGGATTTCCGCGACCGGGTGAGCTGGTTCAATCGCGTTACTCCCGGCTATTTCGGCACCATGGACGAGTCGCTCATTTCCGGGCGGGACTTCGGGCCTCATGACGTCGCGGGCACGGTCAACGTGGCCATCGTGAGCCAGGCCATGGTCCGCAAGTTCTTCGAGGGCGCCGACCCGATCGGCAAGGAGTTCATCGGCGAAGGCCGATTTGGCCAGACGCCGTACACCGTCATCGGGGTGGTCTCGGATTCGCGCTACCGCTCGCTCAGGACCGAACCGGAGCCGATCGTGTATCTGCCCCACGACCAGGCGCCCGAGCAATCCATGGGTATCACCTATCTCCTCCGGAGCGACGGGCCGCCGCTCGATCTCATCCCGCAGATCCGCGATGCGGTCGCCCAGGTGGACAAGCGCGCCACCTTCACCGCGCTCACCGTGAGCGAGAGCCTCGACCGCTCGATCGCCCGGGAGCGTCTGCTGGCCACGCTCTCGGGATTCTTCGGTGCCCTGGCCCTGATCCTTGCCCTGATCGGTCAGTACGGCCTCATGTCCTACAGCGTCGCCCGGCGCCGCAACGAGATCGGCATCCGCCTGGCCCTCGGCGCCGAGCGCGTTGGAGTGGTGCAGATGGTGCTGGGGGAGGTGGGGAGGCTGGTGGCCATCGGGGTCGTGGTGGGTCTTGCCGGGGCCATCGCGGCGGGCCGCCTGGTGACTTCGTTGCTCTACGGTGTGACTCCGACCGATCCCGCCACACTGCTTGCGACCACGCTCGGAGTCATCGCGGTGGGCCTCGCGGCTGGTGCGCTCCCCGCCTGGAGGGCCGCCCGCCTCGATCCAGTGGCGGCGCTGCGCGAGGACTAGACGCCTTAAGCCGTAAGCCTTAAGCCATAAGCTGCGGGCCTTAAGCTTAGGGCTTATGGCTTATGGCTTATGGCCGTCTAAATTCCCCGCATGCGCATCGCCCTCTTCTCCGAAGTCTACTGGCCGATGGTGAGCGGGGTGGGTATCACCCTCACCCGTCTGGCCGATGCTCTCCGCAGCCGCGGCCATGAGGTCCGGGTCTACTCCGCGACATATTCCCTGCCGTCCGGCGTTGTCGATCGTCCCGAAGTGCGCCGCTCATCGGGCGTGCCGGTTGGGCTTTATCCCGATGTGCACTGGGCCTTCCCGCGGCAGGCCGAGATCGAAGCGGACCTCAAGACCTTCAATCCCGACCTGGTGCACGTGGCCACCGAGGTCACGATGGGACTCGCAGGAGTGAAGGCGGCCCGCCGGCTCAACGTGCCGCTCGTGGCATCGGCGCACACCGACTACCAGAAATACGCCGAGTGGTATGGAGTGCCGTGGGTGCTGGGGCCGGCATGGGTGTACCTGCGCTGGTTCTACGGCCAGGCCGACCGGGTGCTCTGTCCCTCGAAGATCTACCAGGATTTCCTGGCCTCGAAGGGGGTCCGCCACACCTCGATCTGGAGTCGCGGAGTCGACCCCCGCGACTTCCATCCCGGGTTTAGGAGCGAGGAGTACCGCGCCAGACTGGGCGTGGGTCCTCACGACCTGCTGGTGACCTATATCGGCCGGGTGGCCAAGGAGAAGGACCTGGGCAGGCTGATCGAAGTCTGGCCGCGGGTGGCCGCGCGGCATCCCGAGGCGTCGCTTGCGGTGGTGGGGCAGGGTCCGCTGGAAGACAGGATCAGGAAGATGGGGCTGCCGCGGACCCATGTGCTCGGGCTGCTCAAGGGGCCGGCCCTCGGCGTGGCGTACGCCTCGGCGGATGTGTACAGCTTTCCGAGTCCCACGGAGACGTTCGGCAACTCACTGCTCGAAGCGCTGGCCAGCGGGTTGCCCTCGATCGCCGCGAATGTCGGTGGGGTGCTGGAGTTCGCCCGCCACGGCGACAACTGCTGGCTGACCGCGGCGGGGGACTCGGCGGATCTCGAGGCGGGGATCGAGCGGCTGCTCACCGACCCCAAGCTGCGCCAGCATCTGCGCGAAGGCGCGCTCGCGACCGCCGCCGAACGGCGGTGGGACCGGGTGTACGATCAGCTGGAGGAGGATTACCGGCAGATCGTTGCTGGCCGAAGGGCTGCAGCATGAGGGGGGGCCGGGGGGCAGGGGGCAGAAGTGACAGGAGCATTCCGCCGATCCCACCCGCAGCCTTGCTGTCTTCTTAGTTTGCTGCCCCGCTGCCCCGCTGCCCCGCTGCCCCGCCTACTTCATCGCCGCCCTCAATCCGATATACGCCAGCGCTGCCATCGCGCCGGACATCGGGATCGTGAGCACCCACGCCCAGACGATCCGCCCCGCCACCCCCCAGCGCACCGCTGAAATCCGCTGACTGGCGCCGACGCCGACGATGGCGCCGGTGATCGTATGTGTCGTGCTGACCGGCACGCCCAGTCCGCTCGCCATGAGCACCGTGATCCCGCCTGCCGTCTCGGCGCAGAAGCCGCCGAAGGGCCGGAGCCGGGTGATCTTGGTGCCCATCGTCTTCACGATCCGCCATCCCCCCATCGCGGTGCCGAGTCCGATTGCCGTGTAGGCGCTCATCTCGACCCAGAAGGGGATGTGATCGGCCGAGGGGAGGTACAGGTGGGACATCCACCCCGTTTCGCCCGCGAAGAGCGTCTGGGTTGAGACCAGGAGTCCCGCGATGATACCCATAGTCTTCTGGGCATCGTTGGCGCCGTGGCTCAGCGAATAGAGCCCCGCGGATATCAGCTGCAGACGGCGGAAGAGCTTGTCCATCGGTCCGGGGGCCTGTTTCCTGAGCGCCCACGACAGGCTCACACTCAGCGTGAGCCCCAGCACCATGCCGATGAGCGGTGACAGGAAGATGAAAAGGATCGGCTTGATCCACCCCGAGGTGATCAGCGCCCCGACGCCCGCCTTGGCGATGGCCGCGCCGCCCAGCCCGCCCATCAGCGCGTGACTCGACGAGCTGGGAAGTCCCAGCCACCAGGTGATCAGGTTCCAGATGATGGCCCCGGTCAGCGCGCCGAGGATCAGGTTGGGGTCGATGATCGAGGGGTCGACGAGCCCCTTCCCGATCGTCTTGGCCACCGCCGTGCCGACCACGAACGCCGCCGCGAAGTTGAAGAACGCCGCCCAGACCACCGCCACCGCGGGGGAGAGCACCCGGGTGGCGACGACGGTGGCGATCGAGTTGGCGCTGTCGTGGAAGCCGTTGATGAAATCGAAGATCAGCGCGACCGCGATGATCACGAAGACGTAGGAGACGCTGGGCGTCATCGTCAGCTGTGCTTGATCGAGATGGATTCGAGGACGTTGGCGGCGTCCTCGGCGAAATCCAGGGTCTTCTCCAGGTTGTCGTAGATCTCTTTCCACTTGATCACGGACAGCGGATCGGGCGTGCCCTCGAACAGCTTGCCCATCCATTCGTGATACAGCGAGTCTCCCTCTTCCTCGAATCGCTTGACCTGCACGCAGGCCGCGATCACCCCGGCGGACTTCTCGTCGGCGAGTCCCTTCACCGCCACCAGCACCTGCTCGTTGCAGCGCTGGATGGTCTCGGCCATGAGAATGACCCCCGCCGGCGCCGCCCCGACATGGAAGATCTGGGCCCGGCGGGCGTTGCCGTCGATGAGATCGATCACGTCATCCAGCCGCCCGGCCAGCTCGTGGATGTCTTCCCGGTCGAGCGGCGTGATGAACGTCTTGTCCAGCCGGGTTACGACCTCGTGAGTGAGCTGGTCGCACTCGTGCTCCAGCCGCTTGATCTGGTCCACGATGGGACCGCGGCGGGTGGGCTCGGCGGCCAGCATGTCCTTGAGCAGGCCGGAAGCTTCGACCGTCCGCTGGGCCACGGCGGTGAAGAGATCGAAGAAGCGTTCGTCGCGGGGGAGGAGGCGCACCGGGTCACTCCGGGGTCACGGAATGGTGATGACTGGGTAACGGGAGCGGCGGGAAAAGTAGCCCCGGGAGGCCCGGAGGCAAGGAATTGCCCTCAGGCCCCGGCGATCAGCGGGAGCAGGTCGGCGGGGGTGTCAAGCCAGTGGGTTGGCGCGGAGCCGGCCAGCTCTTCGCGGCCGAACGGGCCCCAGAGGGCCGCCGCGGTGGCCACGCCGGCGGCGTGTCCCGAGTGGATGTCGTGGATGCTGTCGCCCACGAACACCGCATGCTCTGCCCTGGCGCCGAGCTGGGCCAGCGCCTTGTCCACCGGCTCGCGGTCGGGCTTCGGTTTGACCACGTCATCCGCGCAGACGAGCACGTCGAGGAATGACTCCAGCTCGAGGAGCCGGAGTCCGCGCTTCGCGCCCTCCCGGTTCTTGCTGGTGACGAGTCCGGTCCTGATGCCGCGTCCCCGGACAGCCTCCATCATCTCGCGCACCCCGGCGTAGCCCGTGACCATCGAATCGTGGTGGGCCAGGTTGTAGTCGCGATACGTCGCCACCAGCCGCTCGAGCAGCGCCGGGTCGGTGGCGTATTCCCGGAACTGCACCCGAAGGGGAGTGCCGACACCACGCAGCCAGTAGGCATCGTCCTGCGCCGGGAGCTGATGGACGGCCAGCGTGTGGTGATAGCTGTCGAGGATGAGGCGGAGCGAATCGATGAGGGTGCCGTCGAGGTCGAACAGGATGGTGGAGTAGGGCGCCATGGCGAGAAGATACTCAGGGCGGTCAGGGCGGTCAGGGCGGTCAAGGCGGTCAGGACGGACGAGGCGGTCAGAGCGGACCCTCTCACCTCTCACCTCTCACCTGAACACGAGCACTCCCGTCACCTCGGGCACGAGAGGGGAGAGCCGCGGGTCTCGGCAGGGCAGGCTGGCAAGCCGCTCGAGCAGCGCCCGGTCGCTCGCGGCGAGCAGTTCCGCCGCGATGAGTTCTTCACCCGCGGTATGACCCTGCCGTGCGAATCGAAGGCCGCGGTCCACCGCCGCGAGGGCGTGTGCATCCCGTCGCCGCGCGGCCTGTCGGGCCAGCCGGTGGAGTCGGCGGACCAACCCTCTGATTTCCAGGGTGGGCCGTCCGCTGCGCCACCTCCCGCGTTCCGACTGCGCCATTCGGGTCCGCAGCGCCGGCCAGAGGCGCGCCCGCACCCGATTCAATTCTTCCTGCGTCGGTGCTTCCCAGGATTCCGCCGCCAGCGCCGCCTGCAGGTGAACTTCGCACTCGGCCACTGACTCAACGGCCTCACCATTCTCCGGCATCCAGAGCAGTATCGGGGCCCGATGGCTCGAATCGCCCGCGGTAAGGGAGACGCCAATCAGCGCGCCCGGCGTGAGGCCGGGAGCAGTGATTGCGGAACAACCGCCAAGGTTCTGCCCCCCTGCGACCGAGCGGCCTTGGGGCGCGCCTGTTTGCGCTCCCGCCGCGAGGGAGTCCTTTAGGGCCCATCGGCCCCCCTGCCCCCCGAAGTCCCTCCATTGCCACAGTTCTCTCCCCTTCGCTCCCAGTCCCACGCAGTCCGGCAGTCCCGCCTTGGCCCCGAGAATTCGCTCCTGGTTGAGCCGCCGCTCAATCTCGGGAGGCGGCACGAACCGGACGATATGAACCCGCTCATGCAGTGACCCCAGCCGCGCGGCTCGGCCATTCCGCTGCGCCATCCGCACCTCGGTCCAGGGCAGGTCGTAATGCACCACGCGTCCGGCGCGCTGGAGATCGAGGCCTTCGGCGGCCACGTCAGTCGAGACCAGTGTCGACGGCCGGGGCCCCGTCCCCGCCCAGGTTCCCGCCGGCGAGAACCAGCTCCAGACGACGGGGCGGGGCAGGGCCGTTGCGCCGAGGCCGGCGCGCTCCCCGCTGCTCCAGGCCACGGGAGGTGGCAGACGGTCGCGGAGGTATCGCACCGTGTCCCGCGCGACCGTGAAGACCAGGGTCGGTTTCCGATCCGCCAGCAGTTCGGTGAGCCGCTGGAGCTTGGCGTCTCCCGCCTCGGACCACGCCCGGACTTCCGGGATCAGCCCGTCGAGACGCGGCAGGTCATCCAGCTCGATTTCCGTGGTCGCCGCTTGTCCCGGTGATTCCACTAATCCCCACATCACCATCTGCTCGGCGAGTTCGCCCGCAAACTCTCGCAGCCGGGCGCGGTCGAGCGGCCGGTCTTCGCCCAGCGCGTCGCGGGCGTGGTGCAGCAGGGTCCGGTAGCGACTGAGGACGCCGAGCAATGCCGCGGGACTCGAAGCGGCAGCGCGCCAGGCGACACCCGAGATCAAGCGGGCGATCGGCCTGATCCTGGAGCAGACGAGTCGATCGAGACCCTGGACGATGGACTCCGGGACCAGCGGGTCGATCGCGATCGAGCGCCCATGCATTCCGGGACCGGCGCTGGTCGTGATCGATTGGACCACGACCTCGCCCAGCGCGGGAATCCCTCGATCCTCCTCCAGTTCGCGGCGGATTGACGGGCAGCCGAATGGACGGAGCGCATCATCCGGTACGCCGAGGAGAAGTTGTGCGCCAAGGTCCGCCAGGCGATTGACCACCGGCGTCGCAGAGAGCAGCAGCACCCGCCGGCCTGCGAGCCAGGGGGCGAGGGTCAGGTACCGCCGCGTCGCTGGATTCCTGAAGCGGTGACTCTCGTCGATGATCACCAGTCCGCTCCGCCCCTGCGGAATCGTGCCGCGCGAGAGGCGTTCGTGAGACCAGAGAGCAACGGGTACCCCCATCCGGCCCGAAGTCGTACTCCACTGCGGCAGGAGGGCCGCGGGTGCGAGCACCGTTGCCGTCCTGCCGCCATGCCCACTTGCCGCCTCACTCGCCGCCAGAGCCAGCGCGATCCAGCTCTTGCCGCTTCCCACCGGCTCGGCGAGCAGCGCTCCACCGTAGCGATCCAGCGCCGCGCGCGTCCGGGCAAAGCTCCGGCGCTGTGATGGCATCAGCCATTCGGGCGGCACCACCGGCGACGCCTGGTGCGCCAGCGCCGCTGCCATGGCGCGAGCCACGTCGGGGGCCGGTCCCGCTGGGCCGATGCCGACGACTCCCGCCAGCGGCTCGGCGACTTCGACCAGCGCCTCAGCCACGACGCGCGGGGCGTCCGGCCAGCGCGAGCAGCGCGGCGCGATGACGGCCCGCGAGGCCCAGGTGGGCCGCGGCAAGCTCATCGAGTGCTTCCTGGACGTCCCGGCCGCCCGCGGCACTTCGGGCGATCGCTTCGAGTGCCGGATCGGCGAGGGCCGAATCCACGAGCGGCACTCCGCCGACTGCTCTGGCATCGAACCGGAAGTACCCGCCACGGGCCGGGGAAGCCGCCGCGCGCGCCACCGCCCGGATCCAGCTCGAGTTGAGCCAGGCCGAAAGGCGCAGCGCCGCGGAGTCCGTGGCGGTGGCGATGACGTAGCAGGTGTTGAGCGGAATGCGGGTCGATTCGAGGGGGCCGGTGAGCGGAGCCGCACTGAGCCGCCGGGCGAGGTCGCTCCACACGACACGATGCGGGGATTGCGCCGGCCCGGTGCGGAACAGCGACCAGGGCGGACCGCCCGCGTAATCCGCCCTGGCTCGAAGAGTGCCCTGCTTCGGCGCGAGGTAGGCTGCGACCCGTGGCGGGAGCTTGGCGAGCGGCTGACCGTCGGCGCCATGGGTCCACAGCAGCCGCACTCCCCCTCGGGCGATGAACGGGCGGATATCCCTCCCCCGGATGGCCCAGCGGATCAGGTTCGCCTCGACCGGCTCCACCGGGTCGAGAAAGATTTCGTTCGCGCCGGTCTTCACGCCGAGCTGGATCGAATAGTGGCTGCACAGGTCGGGGTGGCCTCCGGCCGCCGCCTCCAGCGCTTCCCGCTCGGCGGAGCTCACCATGACCCAGGGCGCGCCACCGGTGATGTCCGCCTGGGACACCTCCCCCTCGACCCGGGGATCCAGGCTGGCCCGGACGCTGTGCCCGGCAGCCGGCGGATGCCGAGTGGCAACCAGCGCCATTGGATAGACCGTGGCCGCGAAGGCGCCTGCCCCCGTAGCGGTGAGATCGGCGCTGCTGTGCAGGGTGAAGCCCTCGGAGAGGGCCGAGCGTGCCGTGCGAGCGTAGGCCGCGGTGGCAAGCTTGCCGGGGACAAGCATCGCCACCGTGCCCCCCGGGGCGACCAATCCCGCCGCCCGCTCGAGAAACGCGATTGCAAGGTCGGGCTGGTGGCCGTATCCCGACGAGTGACCGCCCTTCCACCAGCGGTATTGTGTCGAGAGCGACTGGCGGAATCCTCTCGACAACTGCTCGGCGCGGACCCAGGGCGGGTTGCCGCACACGATGTCGAAGCCACCATTTGCCGCGAACACGTCCGCGAAATGGGCCTCGAACTGAAACCAGGGTACCGCGCCTGTTCGATCCAGGGCCCGGCGGCAGCCACGCACCCGGCGGAGCCGGTCGCGGATCTCGGCGAGATGTTTCCTGCCGGCCGCGTCGAGCCCTGCTGGCGAGCCGAACAGTGTCTGCTCTTTGCCGGAGGCCAGGCACTCGGCGGCCTGTCGCTCCATTTTCCACTCGACGGTACTCAGGCACTCCTTCGCCGCCAGCATCTCCGCGCGCCGGAGCGCACGGGCAAGCTCCCGCTTGTCCGTTCCCGTTGCGGGGTAGAGTCTCCGTTTGAGCTCGGCGATCGTTCGACCCGCCGATGGTGTCGGCCGGAGCGTCTCGCCGATGACCGCCAGCGGGTCGCGCAGGGCGTCTCCCTGCCGGATGAGGGCGTCGAGATTGGGGAGCGGTTCCACTTTGCGCGGATCCGTTTCGCGGTCCTCCGCCACCACGGCGAGCCAGAGCCTGAGCTCGGTGAGCCGCACGGCCATCGGATCGAGATCCACTCCGTAGAGTGACCGGCCGAGGATGCGGCGGCGGAGTTCTACGAGACTCGCCGTCTTGCCGACCTGCCATCCTGCCAGCTTTTCCAGCGCGCCGAGCAGGAATGCACCGGACCCCACCGCGGGGTCGAGCAGCCGCACCGATTCGAGCAGCGGGTGGAGCGCTGGATCTCCCCCGTCGAGGCGGTCCGATGCTTCCCGGTCGCCGATCCCGAGGCGCTGGGAGATGTGAGCCGCGAAGGCCGCGTCCAGCAACTGGCCAACCAGCGCAGGCGGCGTATAGTAGGTGCCGCTCGACCTGCGATCGGCCGGGGCCATCACCCCTTCGAACACCCGTCCCAGCATGTCGGGCGCAATGGAGCCCGCCTCGGCCCCCTCCCGTACGGTAAAGACGAACCGTTCGAAGAGCTCGTCGAATGCCGCCTGCCAGGGTGCGTTGGGGCAGTCGGCGCGGAAGCGGCGCTCCAGGGGATGCGGTTCGAACAGGCCGCCATTGAGAAACGGCACTCTGCCGAAGGCGCGGGCGCCGGTTCGCTCTGCCATCGGGCGGTTGAGAGTGCCGAAGAAGAGCGGCTTGAGAAAATCGCCATGCAGCTTGCCGCGGCGAGTGAGGCAGCGATCGACCTCTCGCCGGAGGAAATCGGGGCGCCCATCCAGCCACCCCTTGGCCTGGACGAAATAGAGGAAGAGGACGCGGGTAAGCTGGATCAGGGCGAGCTGTCGCCGTTCATCGGGACGGGCCTCGCGATCGGAAGCCGCGGCCAGCGCCTCCAGAGTCAGGCGGAACTGCTCGAAGAACCGCCGGCCCAGCCGTTCCGTGCCGAGGCACTCGCCGATGCGGGCCAGGGTGGCCGCGGCGTTGTCGAGCGGCAGACATCCGAGGCGGCTCAGCGCATCGAGCGCCCGCGGCTCGGCCGCACCAAGATGGATGACCAGGGTATCAGGATCGGGCGCCGTAGTTGCGAGGACCAGGGTTCTCGCCTCTCGCCCCAGCACCGCCACGCCGGCGGCGATTCCCCGGAGGGCCAGCCGCCGCGCCACTTTGCGCGCAATGGCAGCGGGGTCGCCTGCTTCGATCCCGTACCATTCGAGATCCCCCTGGCGGGCGACGATGGCCGCTCGTTCGATTCGGCCGGCCAATCGAGGATCGCCCAGCCACTCGAGGACCGGGATCGGCGTCCAGAGATGGATCAGTCCCAGCGCCTCGAAGAGCGGGGGCAGGTCTTCGAGGCGGCGGAGAGCGGGGAGCCATTCTCCCGGCGACATCGGAGCTCCAGGTGAGCGACGACCCACCGTAACTCCGGGCCTCGATTAGTTTGGTATCCGAATAGCGCCGCGCCGGTCGCGGATCACGCACACTCCAGGAGTCGAGCCGGATGCTTCGCCCCCTTTCTCCTTTCTCCTTTCTCCTGCTGTTCGCCCTTCCGCTCTGCGCCCAGACCGAGGCGCCCGAGGCTCCCGCTCCACCCACCGGCCCGGACAGCGCGACCTTCGTTGTCACCAAGGGAGCCGACACCCTGATCGTCGAGCACTTTCTCCGCAGCGACAAGCAGGTGGTCGGCGAACTGATCCGCCGCGCCGCCGAAGGCCGCCGCGAGACCTATCGGGGCCTGCTGACTCCGGATGGCGGTGTGCCGCTCATCGAGTTCGCCGTCTGGCGGGGGGACGATTCCGGTCGCCGCAGTCCGCGGCAGCGGGTCCGGATCATCTTCAAGGATGACAGCGTCTCGATGGACGAGGTGAACAGCGCCGAGATGATGACCCGCACCTTCGGCAGCCAGAAGGGGGCGGTGCCGTATCTCAACCTGTCGTTCGTCCTCCTCGAGCAGGCCACCCGCCGGCTGGTCATGTCGATGGCGAATAGCGTGGACGTGCCGTTCTTCTCGCTCAACGGCGGCCAGACCGCCGTGGGTCACTTGCAGCGGCTCCCCGGCGATTCCGCCACGCTCCAGCTCGGTACGGTGGATTTCCGCCTGCGCCTCGACGCTGCCGGGCGATTGCTTGGCGCCAGCATCCCCGCCCAGGGCGTCCGGGCCGAGCGGGCCGGCTCCTGAGAATGGCTGAGTTGGGAAACTGCATTCCACAGATGACACGGATGAAGACGGATCGTCCTGACTCACGCCGTCACGGCGCCGATTCGGGCAGAGTTGGTTTTTTTGTTGTTCAACAACAACAGCGACAACAGTACATGGCAAGACGTGACTCAGGCATGAGAGTGAGCGATCCGTCTAATCCGTGTCATCCGTGGTTCCGCCGAAGCGCCGCTCGGCGAGATTCGACTCCGATTGCATGAACGAGTTCGTCCAGTTCGCCCTGATCACCTTCACCTCGGTCCTCTTCATCGTGGACCCGATCGCGGCGCTGCCCACCTTTCTCGTCATCACCCAGGATCAGACCCCGGCGGAACGGCGGAGCACCGCGCTCCGCGCCTGCGTGGCGATGGCGATTCTGCTCGCGGTCTTCGGGCTGGCGGGCAACCTGATCTTCAAGGCGTTCGGGATCACCCTGCCGGCCTTTCGCATCGCGGGTGGGCTCATCCTCTGGCTCGTGGCGATCGACATGCTCCGGGCCCAGCGCAGTACCCAGGAGAGCCATGAGGAAGTCGCCGAGGGCGTGGCGAAGGATGACGTGGCCCTGACGCCGCTGGCGATTCCGGTGCTCGCGGGACCCGGCGCGATTTCCACGGTGATGGTGCTGGCCGGCCAGTCCCGGGCGGTCGACCGCGCCGTCGTGGTCTACGGCTCGATCGCCCTCACCGCCCTGGTGTCGTACATCTGTCTCCGCCTCGGCGACCGCCTGGTCAAGCACCTCGGCCGCACCGGCATCGGGGTCGTCACCCGCGTCATGGGCTTGCTTCTGGCCGCCGTGGCGACCCAATTCATTCTCACCGGCATCCAGGAAGCGCTGCACTCCTGACCCGCAAGGAACCCAGGTATGGATCCACGTGTGCTTGGTGTCATGATTCCCATCATCGCCCTGTCGATTCCGGTAGTGGCGATCGTATTCGGCGGGCTGAACAAGCTGATGCGCCTCCGCATCGAAGAGGCCAAGGTCAAGGCCGGGTCGCTGGGACCCGGAGGAGACGAGGAGTTGCACCAGCTGAGAGACGAGGTCGACCAGCTGCGAGGCGAGATGGCTGAAATGCAGGAGCGGCTCGACTTCACGGAGCGGCTGGTGGCCCGCAATGCCGACAAGGACCGCCTGCCACCCGCCACCTGACCGTCATTCGGGCAACAAACGGGACCCCCCGCCCGTATCCTTGCCACCACCGCCGGCTGCGTGCCGGCCCGTCTCCACTCGAAACCCCGAAAAACTCATGAAGCGTCTTTGGCTGACCCTCGCGGCCGGTCTGGCGGCCGCTGCCCCGCTCACCCTCCAGGCCCAGGGCTCCGATCCGGTCATTCAGCGGATCCACCGCCTCGAAATGGACAGCTCCTGGACCGACAGGCTGGCCCGGACCCTGTTCGACTCCCTCGGGCCGCGCCTCACCGGTTCGCCCGACCAGAAGCGGGCCAACGACTGGCTGGTCAAGAGCTACACCGAATGGGGCATCCCGGCGAAGAACGAGCAGTACGGGACCTGGCGGGGCTGGCGCCGGGGCTACTCGCACATCGACCTCATCGAGCCCCGCGTCCGGAGTCTCGAAGGCACCATGCTCGGCTGGAGCCCGGGCACCAAGAAAAAGGATCTCACCGCCGCCACCGTCATCCTGCCGCATTTCCAGGACAGCACCGAGTTTGTGAAGTGGCTGCCGACCGCCAAGGGGAAATTCGTGCTGGTCGCTCCGGCGCAGCCGACCTGCCGCCCGGTGGACGACTGGACCCAGAACGCCACTCCGCTCTCCAAGGCGCGGATGGACACCGTGAAGGCCGCCCTCACCGCCGAGTGGAGGGAGCGGATCAAGGCGACTGGCTACAGCCTGGCGCTGGGAACCGGGTCGCTGGGCGTACGGATGGAGGCGGCTGGCATTGCGGGGATGGTGACCTCACGCCCCAAGGATGCCTGGGGCACGATCGAGATTTTCGAGACCTATAACACCAAGGCGCCGGCCATCGCCCTGTCGTGCGAAGACTACGGCCTGATCTACCGCCTCACGGAGGACAAGCGGAACCCGAAGCTCCGGCTCAACCTCGACGCCGAG
>DATEHG010000184.1:0-2525 GCA_035279705.1 Gemmatimonadales bacterium | reverse complement strand
TCTTCGCGGATCTGGCGGTTGAGGGCGGTGTCGATGGGTTCCTGGGCGGACAGGCGGGCAGGCGGGCCGGCGGGCAGGGACAGCGCCAGCAGGCCGGCGACGGCAAGAACGTGCCATCCGCCCTTCGCCATTCGCCTCTCGCTCCGAAACTGCAAGTGGAACCGCAGAGGCGCAGAGAACGGGGAGGCAAAGCGAAGCAAAATCATTGTGGTCTCATGGCTCGGGTGCCGTTCGCCTTTCGCTTTTCGCTTTTCACCTTTCGCCTTTCGCCTTTCGCTCCGCAACTGCAAACGCGGAGGCGCGAAGGACGCGGAGGCAACGCGGAGAAAGAGCTTTGTGGTCTCATGCCTCGGGTACCGTTCACAGTTCACTGTTCACTGTTCACCGTTCACCGTTCACCGTTCACTTGGAGCCGAATCGCGCCTCGCGTAATTCGTCCAGCTCCCGGCGCAGCCGGCGGATGTTGCGCGCGGCGGGGTAGAGATCAATGAGGCGGCGGAGCTCGGTCATGGCGCGCCCGGGGTCATGCAGCGGACCCTCGTAGAGGTGGGCGAGGGCGGCGCCGACCCGGAGCTCGTCGTCCGGCGTGAGCTTGTGGTCCTGTCGAGCGGCCTCGAGCTCGAGCGCCGCCTGCCCGGGAGAATCCAGGTGACTGGCGAGCAAGGATGCACGTCTCACCAGGGCATTCACTCGCAGCTCGCCGCTCGCGGCCTGGCCATACGCTTCCGCCGCGGCGGCGTACTCACCCCGCTCCACCAGCGCCTCGATCTCTGACAGGCCGCCCGCCGCTCGACGGAGGCCCGCGTTCTCCAGCAGTCCCGTCACCCCATCCACGAACGGCACCAGCAGCCCGTCCATGACGGCGTAGTAGAAGCCGTAGAAGGCCCAGAGGAACCCCACCAGGGTGAGCATCCTGGGACCCAGCCCGGCCAGCCAGAGGGCCAGGGCCACCAGGGTCGCGATGAGCAGGAGGGCGCCTCCCGCACGGCGCGCGAGGTCGAGTGGATCGCCAAAATCCATGCGGATGTGGGCCCGGCGGAGACGTTGAACTGTAGAGGGAACGAGGGGGGTTCTCAAGGCGATTGGCCCCCTTGCGATCAGCGGTGAGCCCGGTCAAGGTTCTCCACCAATCAACCGACCCGGAGCCGCCGTGTCCGACCCCCTGTCCCGCCGCCAGTTCATCGCCGCCACCGGAGCGGCCGCTGGTGCCGCCGCCGCAGCCAGCACCCTGGCGGGCCCGCTGGCCGCCGCGACGAAGCCCGGTGCTCCCGCGCTGCATCTCGACGCCGGGAAGACCGCGGTTGTCTCCTCCGCCAACGGCATCCGCGGGGTCAAGAAGGCATACGACCTGATCCAGGGTGGGACGGACACCCTCGATGCCGGGATCGAAGGGGTGAAGATCCAGGAACTCGATCCGACGGACATGTCGGTGGGCTACGGCGGTCTCCCCAATGAAGACGGCGTCGTCCAGCTCGACGCCTCCTGCATGCACGGGCCGAGCAAGCGGGCCGGCGCGGTGGCGGCACTCGAGGGGATCAAGACGCCGAGCGAGATCGCGCGGCTGGTGATGAAGTACACCGACCACATCCTGCTGGTGGGCGAGGGGGCGAAGAAGTTCGCCCTCTCGTTCGGCTACCAGGAGGAGGACCTGCTGACGCCCGAATCGCGCGCGGCGTGGCTGCGCTGGCGGGCCAACCGCGGCCATGCGGATGACTGGGTGGATGTGCCGGACAGCGAGCAGATGGTGCACCGTCCCACCGGCACCATCAATATGAACATGGTGAATGCCCAGGGCGACGTGTCCTCGGTGACGACCACCAGCGGCCTGGCGTTCAAGATCGCGGGCCGGGCGGGAGACAGCCCGATCGTCGGCGCGGGCGAATACACCGACAACAGCATCGGCGCGGCCGGCTCCACCGGCCTGGGCGAGCTCAACATCATGGTGTGCGGCGGATTCCTGACCGTCGAGCACATGCGGCGGGGGATGAAGCCGGTGGACGCCTGCATGGAGACCCTCAAGCGGGTGCTGACCCAGACGCCGCCCCGCCTGATCGATCCCTCAGGAAAGCCCAAGTTCGGCCTCACCTACTACGCGATCACCAAGAAGGGGGAGTTCGGCTCCGCCTCCTTCTATCCGGCCCAATATGCCGGGTGCGACGAGCGCGGCGCCGCGCTTTACGACTGCGCCCACATGTTCGACAAGCAGCCGTGACCGCGACGCACACCCTGCCGCGCTGGGCGCGGATCGTTCTCGCGCTGATCGGCGCGCTGGCGCTGATCGCCTCCACGGCGCGCGCGCAGGGGAGCGACTCCCCCTGGAAGTCCAACTACCTCCCCTATCCCGCCACCGCTCCCAACGACTGGCCGATGCTCGGCCTCTGGTACTCGTACCGCCAGCAGGCGGACTACTACTCGCGGGTGCGCGCCACCGGCGAGCTCACGGCCGACGCCGGGATCGCGGTCCACGGCAGCTGGCGGGCGGCGCTGTCGTTCCGCGCCCCCGAGCTCTGGCCCAAGTGGCGGCT
>DATEHG010000183.1:0-4816 GCA_035279705.1 Gemmatimonadales bacterium | reverse complement strand
GAGAACCAGTGGGTGACGGTGCGGGGAACGTTCCGGGCCGAGGGCGACGTGACAGTGGCCAGGGTCAGCAATTGAACAACTGCGGAGATTGGAGATAGGAGATGGGAACTCCCCGATGATTGGAGTTCCTCTCTCCTATCTCCTCACTCCTTTCTCCGGGTTACGCTGCCGCCTCCCCCTGCTTCCGGCTCAGGATGCCGGCGCTGACCAGTACCACCACGAGGCCCACCGGGAATACTTCGAGGTAGGTCCATCCGGCCCGCACCACCGGGTTCTTATACCCTTCGACCATCGCGGCCATTTTCTGCCTTTGCGCGTCGATCTCGGCCTCACTGGCCCCCGAGGCGCGCACCTTCTCGATCGTCTGGGCGGCGTACTTCTCCATGAAATCGGGAACCATGGTGCGGTAGATGACCTCCCAGGCCCCGACGTAGCAGGTCGAGGCGATCAGCGTGATCAGGATTCCCACCTTGAAAGCCTGGCCAAATCTGATCCTGCCTGCCAGCTCGTTGTCCCGGTAGGTCCGGACGCCGAAGTAGACCATCAGGAATGCGAGGATCATCGTGGTATAGCCGATGATCTCCCACTTCCCGCCGTGGTCCCCCTGGTTCGCAAAGGGCATGGTAATGGCCATCATGGTCGCCATGATGGCCCCGGCAATGAGCCCGAACGTCAGCACGATCTTGCGCATGACCACTCCAGGGAGGTTGGGGATGGCCGATTCTATGGCGGGAGGGCTCCGGGCGCGTCACCCGAAAGCATGATTCCGGTAGAATCCGGTCGAAATCGCCCGAATTGGTGACGGATTCAGGCCGGCGCCGGGAGAAGGCGAAAAGAGAAAAGAGAAATGGGAAAAGAGATCGGCCCTCTTAGCCCGACGGATCTCCATTTCGCTTTTCCCCTTTCGCCTTTCGCTTTTCTCTTTTCGCGTTCGTCAAGGAATGAGCCGCAGCGACTTCCCCAGCTGCACCGCCTGCGTCCGCCGACGCGCGCCGAGCTTGTCGAACACCCGGCTGGAATGGGTCTTCACCGTGTTCTCGCTCACATGGACCCGGTCCGCGATCTCCTTGTTGCTCAGCCCCTCGGCGATGAGAGCCAGGATCTCGAGCTCCCGGGGAGTGAGGCCCAGGGCCTCGACCTGGGATTCGTCGCGCACGAACTCGGGACCGACGGGCACCGGCACCTCCTTGACCACCACCGTCTCCTTCGGCCGCGTCAGCTTGAGGCCGAGCCAGATGCCCACCCCGGCAAAGACGGCTGCGATCAGGGCGCCGTAGATCTCGACCGAGTGCTCGACCACGAGCCAGCGGTACTCGATCAGCTTGAGTGCCGCGACGAGGAGACCGCCGAGGAGTCCGTAAAGGAGGACGTGTTTGCGCAAGCGACAGGAGAAAGGAGAAGGGAGAAAGGAGAAAGGAAAGCCGGTGAACGGTGATCAGCGAACCGTGAACCGGCTTCCATCTTCTTGCTTACAGCTTAAGGCTTACGGCTTATGGCTTATGGCCCCTCACGCCTGCAACGGCAGCTTCCTCATGCGCTGCCCGGTCGCCGCAAAGATCGCGTTCGCCACCGCCGGCGCGATCGGCGGCACGCCCGGCTCTCCCACCCCCTTCGGCGAATCGGTGCTCGGCACGATGTACACCTCCACCACCGGCGCTTCGTTCATCCGGATGACCCGGTAACCGTCGAAATTGCCCTGCTGGATGGCGCCCTTGTCCACCGTGATGGCGCCGAACAGCGCCGCCGACAGGCCGAAGGTGACGCCGCCCATGAGCTGCGCCTTGACGCCGTCGGGATTCACGGCGAGGCCGCAGTCCACGGCACAGACTACCCGGTGCACCCGCACCTTCCCCTGTGTCACCGATACCTCCGCCACCTCGGCGACGACCGCGTCACTGAAGAAGTGGTGGAGTGCCACACCCTGGCCGCGGCCCGCTGGCGCGTGGCCCCAGCCCGACTTCTCGGCCACCAGGTCGAGGACGGTCCGTTCGCGGGAGCCTTCCTTGAGCAGGGAGCGGCGGAACGCGATCGGATCCATCCCGGCCGCGTGCGCTACCTCGTCCACGAAGCACTCGGAGGCGAACACGTTCTGGCTGGCATACACCGACCTCCACCACGTGACCGGCACGGGCGTGGGCGACCAGACGTACTCGATCCGGAGATTGGGAATCGCGTAGGGCAGGTCCGCCCCGTCGGTGGCAAATGGGTCGAAGTTGTTCTTGACGCTCCCCGGATTGTGGCTGTCGTCGATCGACGGCGTCGCCACCCGGTGCAGCCAGGCCACGGGTTTCTTGGCGGCATCGAGCGCCGCCTCGAGGTGATTCACCCCCGCCGGCCTGTACCAGCTGTGCCGCATGTCGTCTTCGCGGGTCCAGGTGAGCTTGACCGGGGCGCCGGCGACTTTGCTGACCTCCACGGCTTCCTCGATCTCGTCGGTCAGCAGGCGGTGGCCGAAGCCGCCGCCGATCAGCATGACATGCACCGTCACGTCGGAGACAGGGATATTGAACTTCCTGGCGATCTTCTTCGCCGCGGACTGGGCGGTCTGGGTCGGAGCCCAGATTTCACACTTCCCGTTGGCGAAGCTGGCGGTGCAGTTGGCCGGCTCCATCGGCGCATGCGCCAGGAACGGCAGTTCATACTCGGCCGCAATCCGCTGGCTGCCGGCGCCGAGCGATTCCTTCGTCTTGCCCACTTCGCGGACGACGGTCCCCTCGGTGCCCGCCTTGGCCTGCAGTTCCCTGGTGATGGCCGCCGAATTGACCTGCGCCGCCGCGGCATCGTCCCACTTGCAGGTGAGCGCCTTTCTCCCCTGCATCGCGTTCCAGGTGTTGGTCGCCACCACCGCGACTCCGGTCGACACCTCGTACACGCCGAGCACGCCGGGGACCGCCTTGGCGGCGGCGGGATCGTAGCCGGTCATCTTGCCGCCGATCACCGGACAGCGGGCAATCACGGCGTACTGCATCCCCGGCACGACGGTGTCGAGACCGTATTTCATCCGGCCGGTGGCGCGATCCGGCGCGTCGAGCGAGGGAACCGGCGTCCCGATGAGGGTGTACTCCGAAACGGCCTTGAGCTTTGGGCTGGCGGTCACCGGCAGCGCCGCCGCCTTCTCGGCCAGATCGCCGTAATTCAGGCTCTGGTTGGTCTTCGCGTGGACGACGGTCCCCTTGGTGGCGCGGCACTCGGTGGCCGGCACTCCCCACTCCCTGGCGGCCGCGAGCACCAGTGCCTCGCGCGCCTGCGCCCCCGCTGTGCGAAGCGGGGTCCACATGTCGCTCACGCTCGAGCTGCCGCCGGTCTCCATATTGGGATACTTCTCGGCGTAATCCGCCTGGCGCACATGGACCCTGGCCCAATCCGCCTCCAGCTCCTCGGCCACGAGCATGGCGAGCGACGTCCGGACCCCCTGCCCCATTTCCGATTTGCTGATCCAGATGTTCACATCGCCCTTGGGATCCACCTGCACGAACGCGCTCGGCGGCAGCGCGGCCGGGGCGTTGTCGGCCGGTGCCGCCGCCTTGTCACCGGGCTTGGCGCAACCGGCCAGCTCGACGGCGACAATCAACCCGGCGCCACCGCTCACGGTCGCGGAGAGGAACTCGCGGCGGGAAACCTGGCCCTGAGAGATGGTGGTCATGACGCCACCGCCTTCTGCCCGGCCGCCTCGTGGATGGCGGCGCGGATCCGCTGGTAGGTGCCGCAGCGGCAGATGTTGCCCGACATGGCGTTGTCGATGTCGGCATCGGTAGGCTTGGGATTGGCGGCGAGCAGCGCTGCGGCGGACATGATCTGGCCGGACTGACAGTAGCCGCATTGCGGCACCTGGTGCGCCACCCATGCCTGCTGCACCGGGTGACTGCCGTCCGCCGAGAGTCCTTCGATGGTAGTGATCTTCTTGCCGGCCAGCGTTCCCACCTGGAGCTGGCAGGAGCGAGACGGCGAGCCGTCCACATGCACCGTGCAGGCGCCGCAGAGGCCGAGCCCGCAGCCGTACTTGGTGCCGGTGAGCCCGATAACGTCGCGGATGGCCCAGAGCAGCGGGGTGTCGGGGGGGACATCCACCTGGTGCGGCTGGCCGTTGATGGAGAGTTCGATCATGGGGATGTCGCGGACGGAGGTAGGTGCAGATTCGCTCTGCGGGCGCCAGGGGTCAAGGGCCAGGGAGAAAGGAGAAAGGAGAAAGGAGAAAGGAAACGTTCGAGAACTGTGAACAGCCAACAACCAACCGTCCAGAAAGTTCAGCTGATGGCTTGAGGCTTATGGCTTACGGCCAGTGGCTCAGGGGCCTGTCGCGATCGGAAGATCGTCTCTCTCCGCCCACTCGGACCAGGCACCGGTGTAGATCCGCACGTTCGGATAGTGCAGCACCGCCCGCAGGGCGAACCAGACATGGCTCGCCTCCGTGCCGGTGTTGCAGTAGACGATGATGGCCTTCTCGGGAGTGATTCCCTGCGCCGCGTAGGCGCTGCGCAGCGCCTCGGCCGGCTTCCAGACAAGCGAGAGATCGCGAGTCTCGAGATCTCCCGTCCACGGGTGATTGATCGCGCCCGGGATGTGGCCACGGCGGCGCTGGGCCCCGGCGGTACCGGCAAATTGCTGCGGATTGCGGGCATCTACGAGGAGCGTCCCGTTGCCCGCCGAGGCGGCCTTCACCTCGTCGAGAGTTGCAGCCTCGGGGTGGAAGGCACCGGACATCCGGCCGACCGGGGCCGGCCTGGGGTACGTCCTGGCCAGTGCCCGGTTGTCGAGAACCCACTTGGCAAAGCCGCCATCGAGTACGCGCACGACCGGGTGCCCCATCCCGCTCAGC
>DATEHG010000182.1:0-23286 GCA_035279705.1 Gemmatimonadales bacterium | reverse complement strand
CCGTTGGACAGCGTCCAGCTGGCGACCGTCGCGATGCCGCTCGCGTTGGTCAGACTCGTCGAGCCGCCGACGCTGCCGCCGCCACCCGTGACGGCCCAGGTCACCGTGCTGCCGCTCACCGGATTGCCGAACGCGTCGGTCACGAGCACGCTCGGGGCGGTGGCCACGTTGGTGCCGACGCGCGCCGTCTGGGCGTTGCCGGCGTTGCGGCTCACGATCGACGGCGCGCCCGTCGTGGCACGCGCCAGGAACTGCACGAAGGGCAGGGCCGACGATGTCGTCAGGAAGTTGTTGGTGCTGCCCGAGGCGGCGGTGCCAAGCCGCCAGCTGCTCACTCCCGCGATGCCGCTGGCATTGGTGGCCACGACTGCGGTGCTGCCCGCCGCACCACCGTTCACGCCGCCGTTGGTGCCGGTGTTGACCCCGGGCGTGAAGGTCACGCTGAAGCCGCTCACCGGGTTGCCGAAGGCGTCGGTGACCGTCACTGACGGCGCCACGGCCACGTTGGTGTTTACCGTGGCCACTTGATTGTTCATCGTGCCGGCGTTGGTCATCACCAGGGTGGCGGCCGCCGCAGCCACCACCGTCACGGACGCGGTCGGCGTGATGGCGGTGCCGTTGATCGTGGCGGAAACAGTCTTGCCCTCCGCCTTGGTCGAGCTCAGCGTGCCCGTGGTCTGCCCGGAGCCGTTCGTGGCCGCTCCAGGCTGCCCGATGGTGTTGCCGCTTCCACTCGAACCGAGCACGACCGCGGCGCCGGTGATCAGGTTGCTGAAGGCGTCACGCGCGGTCACCGTAATCGTCGAGGTGCTCGAGCCGCTGCTCGCCGTGATCGAACCGGGCGAGGCGCCGATGCTGGAGAGCGCGGCGCTCACGGCCCCCGGATTGACGGTGACCAGCTGGCTCTGCGCGATGCCGAGGCCATCCGCCGTGGCCGAAAGGGTCTTGGACTCCGCCACGGTGGACGAGTAGCTGACGCTCACCTGGCCGCTGGCGTTGGCCGTTCCGCTGCCGGGCACGAAGCTGTTGCCGCTGCCCGACGAGAAGAAGACGATCGCGGCACCGGGGACCAGGTTGCCGAACTGGTCCTTGGCGGTGGCGGTCACGGTCGTGGTGCTGCCGCCGCCGCTCGCCGTGATGCTCGGCGCCGTGACCGAGAGGGTGCTGGTGCCCGCGTCGGGCGTGCCCGGTGTGCTGGTGGCGGTAAACGTCACCGGGCTTCCCGTGAGGCCGCCGGAGGTCGCGGTCAGGGAGTACGTCGTCACCAGCGTGCCCAGGGTCCAGCTGCCGACAGTCGCGACGCCGCTGGCGTTGGTGGACGGGGCCGTGCCGGTCGCGCTGCTGCCGTTGGTGCCATCGGCGGCGAAGGTGACCGGCACGCCCGCTCCGACCGGGTTGCCGAACTGGTCGGTGATCAGGACGGACGGCGCGATCGCCACGGCGCTGGCGACGGCGGCCGTCTGCCCATTGCCCGCGTTCACCGCGATCTGGTTCGGAGCTCCCGGCGTCGCCGTCGCCGTGAAGGTCACAGGAGACCCGCCCAGCCCGGCGGCGGTGGCGCTCAGCGTCTGGCTGCCCGATGTGGTCCCGAGGGTCCAGCTCCCCACCGTCGCGATACCGCTGCCGTTGGTAGTCGTGCTGCCGCCGGTCACGCTGCCAGCGCCCGGCGTAAAGGTCACCGCAAAGCCGCTCACCGGGTTGCCGAAGCTATCCGTCACCACCACGGACGGCGGGGTGCCGACGGAGGTGTTCACGGTGGCCGATTGCCCGTTGCCGCCGTTGAGCGCAACCGTCGTAGCCCCGCCGGCCAGGCCGGTGGCGGAGAAGTTCACCGGTGTCACTCCCAAAACCGACGCCGCGAGCGTATTGGCCCCGGCTGCAGTCGCCAGTGTCCAGCTTGTGCTGGCCTGACCGTTCACTCCCGTGGCCACCGGGCTCACAGGCACGCTTCCATTCCCGCTCGGCGCAAAGCTGACGCTCGCGGCGTTCACCGGGTTGTTGTTGGCGTCGGTGACCAGGACGATCAGCGCCGTGCCGAGGGCGACGCCGGCGGTGCCGGTCTGACCGTTACCCTGGATAATTGCCAGGTTGGCGGGGGCCCCCGCAGTGCCGGTCGCGGTGAAGGTGACCGGGCTGCCGGCGAGACCCCCTGAACTTGCGGTCATGGTGTTGGCGCCGGCCGTGGTGCCGAGGGTCCAGCTGCCGACCGTGGCAATGCCGCTCGCATTCGTCGTGGTACCGGCGCCGGTGACGCCGCCGCCACCGCCCGTGACCGCAAATGTCACCGCGACGCCGCCCACTGGATTGTTGAGCGCATCACGCACGATCACGGAGGGCGCCACGGCCACCGCGGATCCGGCTGTGGCGGTCTGACCGTCACCCAGATTGACCGCGATCTGGCTGGCGGCGCCGGCGGTACCGGTGGCATTGAACGTCACCGGGCTTCCGGCCAGCCCGCCTGACGTGGCCGTCAGCGAGTTGGCGCCCGCCAGGGTGCCCAGGGTCCAGCTCCCGACGGTCGCGATGCCGCTGGCGTTGGTCGAGGCGGAACCGCCCGTGACGCTGCCGCCTCCGCTGGCGGGGGCGAAGGTAACGCCCACTCCCGGAACCCCGTTACCGAACGCGTCGGACACCTTCACCGAAGGCGCGATGGCGACGGCCGTGTTGACGGTGGCCGTCTGGGCATCGCCCGCGACCAGCGCGATCTGGGTCGCGGCGCCGGGGTTGGCGGTCGCGGTGAAGGCGACCGGGCTGCCCGTAAGCCCGCTGGCGGAGGCGCTGGCCGACTGCGCGCCCGCCGTATTGCCGAGTGTCCACGTCGCCGTCGCGTTGCCGCTGGCATCCGTGATCGAACTCGGCGTGATCGTGCCACCGCTCGGCGTGGACCAGGCCACCGTGAAGCCCGGCACCGGATTGCTCAGGTTGTCGGTGACCTTGACCGTGAGCACCGTGCCGAGCGCGGCCCCCACCGTACCAGTCTGGCCATTGCCACTGACCAGGGCAATCGTCGTGGCGCCGCCAGGGTTGCCGGTGGCGCTGAAGGTGACCGGGCTTCCGGTGAGTCCCGCCGAAGTCGCCGTCAGGGTGTTGGCGCCGGTGACCGCGCCCAGATTCCACGCGGTGACCGTCGCAACGCCGGCGGCGTCGGTGCTCTTCGTCGCTGTTCCCGTGATGCTCCCGCCGCCGCCAGTCACCGCAAAGGTGACGCTCACGCCGGCGACCCCATTGCCGTTGGTGTCCGTCACCTTGACCGATGGGGCAGGGGTCACAGCCTGCCCCACGGTGCCGGCGAGTGTGGTCGCGCTGTTGGCAACAAGCGTGGTGGCCGCTCCGGCCGTGCCGGTCGCGGTGAAGGTGAGCGGAGATCCGGTGAGGCCGGCCGAAGTCGCGGTGAGCGAATTGGCCCCCGCCGTCGTGCCGAGCGTCCAGCTCCCGACGCTGGCGATGCCGCTGGCATTGGTCGTGGCGCTCCCCCCGGTGACACTACCGCCACCGCTGGCCACGGCGAACGTCACCGCGACGCCTGAAACCGGGTTGTTGAGCGCGTCACGGACCAGCACGGAAGGGTTGGTTCCCACGTTGGCGCCAGCCACGGCCGTCTGCCCGTTGCCCGCGTTGATCGCGATCTGGGTCGCCGCGCCGGCCGTGGCCACGGCGGTGAAGAGGACCGGTGAACCGGTGAGACCGGTGCCCGTGGCACGCAGGGTATCCGTCTTGGCCCCGGAGCCGAGTGTCCAGCTACCGACCGTCGCGATACCGGAGGCGTTGGTGCTGGCACTCGCTCCCGTGAGGCTGCCGTTGTTGGCCGTGACGGCAAAGGTGATCGTGACGCCGGAGACTGGATTACCGAACTGGTCAGTCACCAGGACGGCGGGATTGACGGCGAGCGCGGTGCCGACCGTGGCATTCTGACCCGTTCCTGCATTGGCCGCGACGTTGGCGGCTGCCGCCGGCGTCGCGGTAGCGCTGAATGAGACGGGGCTCCCGGTGAGCCCGGCCGCCGTGGCGGTCGCGGTCTGCGGTCCTGCGACTGTCCCGAGCGTGCGGGTGGCGCTCGCGATGCCCGCGGCATTGCTCACCGATGTGGGAGTGATCGACCCGCCTCCGCCCACCGCCCAGGTGACGGTCGTGCCGGCGACCGGATTGCCGCTGCCATCCGTGATCAGCACGGTGTAGGCGACGGGCAATGCCGCCCCCGCCGTTCCCGTCTGGGCGTCACCGCCCGCCAGCGCGATGTTGGCCGCCGCACCGGCGGTCGCAATCGCGGTGAAGCGCACCGGGGATCCGGTGAGCCCCGCCGACGTCGCGGTCAGCGTGTCGGTCTTGGCGGTGCTGCCGAGGGTCCAGCTTCCCACGGTGGCGATGCCGCTGGCCAGCGTGGTCTGACTGGCGCCCGTGATGCTGCCGTTGCCCGCCGCGGTCGCAAAGGTGACGCTCACGCCACCTACGGGATTGCCGAACGCATCGGTCACTTTGACCGAGGGCGGCGTGCCCAGGGTCGACCCGACCTGCCCGCTCTGGCCGGTGCCGGTATTGGCGGCGATCTGGCTCGCGGCCCCCGCGCTGGCGGTGAAGGTGAACGTGACCGGGGAGCCGGTGAGGCCGGCCGACGTGGCCGTGGCCCCCTGCGGTCCCGCGGTATTGCCCAGCGTGCGGGTCGCGCTGGCGATACCGGCGGCGTTCGTCGCCGAACTTGCGGTCACGCTGCCGCCGCCGGTCGCCGCCCAGTTGACCGTGACCCCCGTGACGCCGTTGCCATTGGCGTCGCTCACCTTGACGGTGAGCGCGGTGCCGAGGGCCGTGCCGACGGTGCCTGACTGATTGTTGCCGCCGGCGAGAGCGATCGTGGTCGCGGCGCCGGCGGCACCGGTGGCTGTGAACACCAGTGGGCTACCGGTGAGCCCGCTCGCGGAGGCGGAAAGGGTGTTCGCCCCGGCAGTGGTGCCCAGGGTCCATCCGGTGACGGTCGCCACGCCGGCGGCAGAGGTGACCTTCGTTGCAGTTCCGCTGAGTGATCCGCCGCCGCCGGTCACCGCGAAGGTCACGGTGATCCCGGCCACTCCGTTGCCGTTGCTGTCGGTGACCTTGACGGAGGGAGGTGTCGCGACGGGCGATCCGGCGGTCCCGGTCAGCGTGGTGGCGCTGTTGGCGATGAGATCGGTGGCCGCACCGGCGGTTCCGGTCGCGGTGAAGGTCAGCGGGGAACCGGTCAGGCCGGCCGATGTCGCCGTGAGGGTATTCGCCCCGACGACGGTACCGAGGGTCCAGCTCGTCGGTGCCGCGACGCCGGCCGTGTTGGTCGTGGCGGCCCCGCCCGCTACCGCGCCGCCTCCGCTGGCGACGGCGAAGGTGACGGAAACGCCCTGGACCGGGTTGTTGAACTGGTCGCGCACCAGCGCCGATGGCGCGACCGCCACCGGCGACCCGGCGGTCACACTCTGCGCGTCCCCGCCATTCTTGGAGAGCTGGGTGGCGGCACCGGGTGAGCCGGTCGCGCTGAACAGCGCCTGCCCGCCGGGCAGCGCAGCCGTGGTGGCGCGCAGGGTGTTGTTCCCCATGGCCGTGCCCAGCTTCCAGCTGCCCACGGTGGCCACACCGGACGCGTTCGTCGTGGCGGTGCCCCCGGTCACGCTGCCGGCCCCCGCCGTCACGGCAAAGGTCACACTCACACCCGCGACACCGTTGCCGAAGGCGTCCAGCACCTTGGCGGACGGCGCGGTGGTGACGTTGGTATTGACGGTGGCGGTCTGTCCGTCCCCGGTGTTCACCGTGATCGAGGCCGGCGCACCCGCCGCCAGGGTCATCGTCACGATGAGCGTATCGGGATCATTCGTGGCCGCGGGGTCGCTGATCGCGACCTTGGCGGTGTAGGTCCCGACGGCAATCCCGGTGCTCGTGGCGCTTACCGTGAGCACCGCCGGCGCCGAGATCTGGTCCAGTCCCGCAGTCGCCCAGCCCGTGGCCCCGGCGCTGTAGGTAACGGACGCCACGGAGAGGTTGTCGAGCGAACCTCCTCCGTTATTCAGGACAGCGGTGGTCTGGGTGGGGAGCGCCCCGCTCCCTGCCACCCCGGTGAACTTGAGGGTGTCGGGATTGAACAGGATGGTGGGAGGAGGCAGCACCCGGACGACCGATGTATCGGCGAAGTTGTCCAGGGATGCGATAATCTGGGTGTTGCCGATGACGTGGGCGGTCACCACCCCGCCCGCCGTCACGGACGCGATGTTGGGGTCGACCACGCTCCAGCTGACCGGTCGGCTCGCCAGCAGCGCCCCCGAGGCATCGAGCGCAAAGCCGTGCGCGGTATCGACCGAGCCGGCCACCATCTTCAGCGTATCAGGGACGATCCGGACGGCCGCCACCGGTCCCGGGCCGATGGCGGTGTCAGTGGTACAGGCGGACCAGAGCAGGGCAGCGAGGAAAAGGCCTGCGGCATAACGGTTCAGCCGACCCGATCCGGGGCGATGCGTCATCCGCGGGCTCCTCGCCTGCTGGTGTGTTCAGGGGATGGAATCAATCTGGAAGATTCCGGATGGGGTGTCAAAGGGGCCGGCAGCAGGACGCGGACGGCACCGGATGGCACCGCCCGCGCTTCGGGATCCTGCTGGGCGCCTCGGCTTTTGCTGGTCTCAGCGCACGTCGGGCTGGAAATTCAGCTGGACGGCACGCGCCACGGAATCGGCGCGGGAGGCGAGGACACTATCACCCTTCTCGCGCATGCTGGATGCGCTCCCCCCGAACACGATCGAGTACATCTGCAGGATCGAGGCGCTGGGCGGGTCCACCCAGCCGTACGGCCGTTTCCGGGCCGCGGTCTGCCAGTGATAGGTGTCCCAGAGGAGCTTGTTGTTGCGCGGATAATCCACGTACCCCAGGCCCCGGTTGAGCACGATCGTATCACTCGCCACGACCGGCTTGTACACCAGCCTCCGCGCCAGGCCGGCGGAGACCAGGTAGGGTGTGAGGTTGAAGGTCTGGTCGGGATAGCCGCCATCGCTCCAGCTGAAATAGACCGGGCGCATGCCGATGTTGTCCCGGATCATGAACAGCGTGGCCAGGTCCTTGAGTTCCAGATACTCCTGGCCAAAGGCCAGGCGCAGGCTGTCGAACGCGACTCCGGAATTCTTGGGGACCCGCGAAATTTCGGGAAGGCTGTCGATCTGCGCCGTGGTCAGCTGCAGCGCCGGCTTGGTTGGCCGCTTCCAGGTGCCGTAGCGCCAGATCGGCGCGGCCTTGGACGGATCGAACTCCGGCGTCACCCGGCGGGACAGCTGCTTGAGGTGCCAGGTGGTGTTCATCAGCGACAGGTTGGCCAGCGTGACGTCCGGCCGGACATGCTCCACTTCCTGGGCGTACCAGAGCGGGAAGGTGTCGTTGTCCCCGGCGGTGATCAGGATGGAGTAGGGCTCCACCGATTCCAGCAGGTCCACTGCCACGTCCCGCGCCATCGTTTCGTGGGCCCGGCTGGCGCTGACCCGGTTTCCAAGCAGGGGTACCAGCGCGAGTCCGAGCACCGGCGTGGCCGCAATCCAGCGCCCGTGCGGTGTGCCCCGGGCCTGCAGCGATTCCGCGATGGCGCTCATCAGCGCGCCAAACCCCACGGATACCCAGAGACCGAAGGCGGCAAACGACACCACGAAGAAGTAGTCGCGCTCGCGCACCTCACGGGCCAGCCCGCTTTCCTCGGGCCGGTAGGAAAAACCGTACTTGAAGTTCAGGTAGTAGATGAGGGCGATGGTCAGGGTGCCCATCAGCGCCGTGGAGGCGGCCGCCGCCCGCTTGTCCTTCTGCCACAGCGCAAACGCACCGAAGAGGCCGAGCAGTGCGAATACGCCCGTGAAGAAGAGGGTCAGGGGTCTCCAGTCGCGGGCAAACTGCCAGTTGAAGTACTGCAGGTAGTTGCCGATCTGGGAGACGAGGTCGGCCTGGCGCTGGAACAGCGGCGGCTTGCCGTACTGGACCCGGTTGAGCACGTCCATCAGCGCCTGGCTGAAATACCCGATCGGCTCCCCTTCGTTGATCGGCGGGTACTGGGCCGCGCGGATCGGCAGGAACAGGTAGTTGGGGCCGATGGCCAGCAGCACGGCCACGGTGCCGAGGTAGAAGATCGGCTTGCGGAACTCGGCGCTGTGCATCGCGGCGGTGTAGATCAGGATTGCCGCGTAGGCAAGGAGAATGAGGCCGCGCTCCAAGGACGGCCCGGTGATGACATCCGCGCCCAGTCCGGAGACGCAGAGGGCCAGGGTGAGCCCCATCATCAGCACCCAGGGCTTGAGCACGAGGCGCCAGTCGGTCCACAGTACGTAGGTGGCTACCGCGATGGAGCCGAGCACTCCCATCATGTGATTGGTGGAGCTGATCGTGATGATGTAGGCGATCAGCACCAGCCAGCGGTCGCGGTGCGGCCCCGGTTCGTCATCGCCCCAGTGCACCCCGAGCCACACGACGAGCGCCGTGGAAAACATCGAGACGGTGTACACCTTCTCGTTGACCGTCGACTGGTTCCACACGGTCCAGCTGGTGGCCGAGACCAGCGTGCCGGCAAAGGCCGCTGCCAGGCGGGCCCAGCGCACCGGTACCACCTCCCGCATCCACCGCTCCGCCACCAGGAACCAGAGGGCCGCCGAGGCGGCGCTGGTCACGGCGGCAAAGATGTTGATCCGCACGGCGTAACTGTCCGAGAGCGGCAGGGCGCCCCAGGTGTGGGCCAGCAGGGTGAAGAGCGGATTGCCGGGCGGATGCGGGATGCCCAGCGTGTAGGCGGCGGCGAGATATTCCGACGTGTCCCAGAGCGCGGTGGTCGGGGCCAGCGTCAGCAGGTAGATGCCGAGGACGATCAGTCCGGTCAGCGCGGCATACCTGTACGGCGTCGGATTGATTTCGGTCTGCTCAGTCATGAAGCCCGGGAAGCGGGGGGACGATGCGGCGTGAACCGTGAACAGTGAACAGTGAACAGTGACCCGGGAGCCGCCACGGCTTGATCTCCCGACTCTCGACTCGCGACTCGTGACTCTCGACTCAATGCCGAAACTGCCTGCGCCCCGTAAACACCATCGCCATACCGTGCCGGTCGGCGGCCGCGATCACCTCGGCATCGCGAATCGAGCCGCCGGGCTGGATGATGGCGGTGACCCCCGCCGCCGCGGCTTCGTCCACTCCATCGGCAAAGGGGAAGAAGGCGTCGGACGCCATGACCGAACCCCGGGTTTCATGCCCCTGCTGGCGGGCCTTGTGCACCGCCATGAAGGAACTGTCCACCCGGCTCATCTGCCCGGCACCGATGCCGATCGTGCGCTCGCCTTTGGCCAGCAGAACGGCATTCGATTTCACCGCGGAGACCGCGGCCCAGGCAAAGCGGAGGTCGTCCCACTCCGCGGTCGAGGGCTGCCGCGCGCTGACCACTTTCCATTCGGCGTCGGATGCCTCGAACTCGAAGCGGTCCTGCACCAGGAATCCGCCCCGCAGCCGCTTGAGATCGAAGCCGGGCTCGCCGTGGCTCACCGGCAGCTCGACCACCCGCAGGTTCTTCTTCCGGCCGAACAGCGCCAGCGCCTCCTCGTGGAAGGACGGCGCCACGACCACCTCGAGGAACAGGTCTCCCAGCGCTTCGGCGGCCCTGGCATCCACCACAGTGTTGAAGGCCACGATGCCGCCGAACGCGGACTGCGGATCGGTGGCGATCGCGCGCCGGGCCGCCTCGTCCGCCGCGGGTCCGAGCGCCACGCCGCACGGCGTGGAGTGCTTGATCACGGCGCACGCCGGGCGATTGGGCCACAGCGCCACGGTGGTCATGGCGGCGTCGAGATCCAGCAGGTTGTTGAACGACAGCTCCTTGCCCTGGCGCTGCTTGAGATCGCGGATGCCGCGCGGCTCATCCGTGGCATAGAGACCGGCCCGCTGCGAGGGATTCTCGCCGTAGCGGAGCGGCATGACCTGCTCGATGGTCACGGTGATCTGGCTGGGGAGCCCTTCCTCGCGCGGGATCAGGTAGTGGGCAATGGCCGCGTCGTAGTTGCCGGTATGGCTGAACACCTTGGCCGCGAACTGCCGCCGCGCCTCGGCGGATACCCCGCCGCTGCGCAGCATCTGCAGCACCGGCTGGTAGTCGGTCGGATCCACGATCACGATGACCGACTCATGATTCTTGGCCGCCGAGCGCAGCATCGCCGGACCGCCCACATCGATGTTCTCGATGGCGTCCTCGAAAGTCACGTTCGGCTTGGCGACGGTTTCCCGGAAGGGATAGAGATTGACGGCGAGGAGATCGATCGGGGTGATGTGATGCTGGGCCAGCGCGGCCCGGTGCAACGCGGCATCCCGGCGGGCCAGCAGGCCGGCGTGGATGGCCGGGTGCAGTGTCTTGACCCGCCCGTCGAGGATTTCGGGGAAGCCCGTCACCGTTTCGACCGCGATGGCGGGAACGTCCGCCTTGCGCAGGGCCGCGTGGGTTCCGCCAGTGGACAGTATCTCCCAGCCCATGGCCACCAGCTCCTGGGCAAACGGGACGATACCGCGCTTGTCGCTGACGGAAATCAGGGCGCGGGGCATGAAGGTCCAGTCTTCATCGGGGTGAAGGTTCGATCGGCACCGGATGACCCGCCCGGGCGGCCGCGAGGACGACGGCCGGCAGAAGCCGGTGCTCCACTTCGAGAACGCGGGCGGCAAGGCGTTCCGGTGTATCGCCCGCAAGCACCGGAACCCGCTCCTGGGCCAGGATCCGGCCCCGGTCGTACTCTTCGTCGACGAGGTGTACCGTGGCGCCGGATTCACGCCGCTCCGCCGCGAGCACCGCCCGGTGAACGTGAATCCCGTACATCCCCTTGCCGCCGAAGTCAGGCAGCAGGGCAGGGTGCACGTTGATGATCCGTCCGCGATAGCGCTCGACGACTTCAGCCGGGACGCGCTTCAGGTACCCCGCCAGGACCAGGAGTTCGATTCCATGGCGTTCGAGCAGTTCCAGCATCCCGCCGGCATTCCGGTGATCCTGGAGGACCACGGAAGGGATGCCGGCCTCACGCCCAAGGGCGAGTCCGCCGGCCTCGGCGCTGTTGCTGAGAATCAGGGCCACCTGGGCGGGGGCCCCGGGTCCGAGCGCCGCGAGCAAAGCCCGCAAGTTGCTGCCACGGCCCGAAATACATACCGCCACCCGCATTGGCATGGCGGAACAAAGTAATCGCCGAGTCGGCTGAAACACAGGCGCGGAGGTGGGGCGGGCGCAGACCGCGGGAGCGGGAAATCGTTCAGCCCCGGGCAATCCTCCAGGCGTAATAGAGGCTCCTGGCGACCACTGTGGCACTGCGGCGGCGGAACCTGAGCCGCGAGCCGATTCCTGCCACCTGCTCCTGCATCGGAAGAGACAGTTCGGCCCGGGTGCCCTCATCCAGCAGCTTCTCGAGCAGGCGGGGGCGCTCCCCTGCTTTGCGGAACGCGGCCAGGCGCCAGCGCAGCATCCGGAGCGCCGGGAAGGGTCGCGGCGGCGCACCGATCGATTCCGGCAGCGGCCGTCCTGCGAGCTCCGCTCCCGCGGCCAGCCAGCGAACCGTGGTGCTCCGGTCCCGGATTTCGGCGGAATTGAGCCGGTCCGCGATCACTTCCCAGTCGAGATCGGCGTCCTCGGTCATCAGCGTGGCGGCGTCCTGGAAACAGCGGAGGCGCCAGGCATTGATGCCATCCTGCTGGGCGTGCGAGATGGCGTGCCACAGCATCTCGGTCGCGGAGGGCACCCGGAGTTCCAGGTCCCCCCGTTTCACGCCGATCGACTCGAACGAATAGCGCCGCCAGGCATCGGCCGGCCGTACTTCGCGCGAGGTGGACGTGTGCAGCTCGACCGCGACCCGGTTGGCGCCGGCCAGCGGTACCAGGTGCCAGAGATCGACGGGAGTGAGGCTGGGATCGGCGACGAACTTGTAACCGGACTTCTTGAGATCTTCCCAGACCGAGGAGGCCTGATCGGCCGGGAGCAGCACATCCACGTCGATGGTGGCCCGGGCCTCGATATAGGGAAAGCGATCGGCGAGGAGCCGCCGGGCGATTCCCTTGAGGAAGACCGCCGGCACACCGCCCGCCCGGAGCAGCTCGGCAATGCGGATGGCTTCCGCTTCGACCAGCAGACTATTGGCCGACTCCACCCGGGCACGACGAATGAGCCAGGTCCAGAAACTCGGCGGCAGCTCGTCCCCGACGCCGAGTTCCCGGATGCGGCAGTAGAGCCAGATCGTGATCTGCTCGTAGCTCACCAGCTCCCGGAGGCCGTCGATCGGGACGGTAAGCCAGGCCTCCCTCAGCCTGGCGTCGGTCCACTGGCGGTTGATCCGCAGGGTTTCGAGGAGAAGCCGGGCAGGTTCGACGCTCATCCGGCGCGCGCCGAGTGGTCGGGAAAGATGGCGATCACCGAGTGCCGGCCCGGCGCGTCCGGCTCGGGCTCGAGGTAGGGCGTTGCCTCCCGGGTCAGCCACGCGTGAGCCGCGAGGCGCCCCTCGTCATCCCGCCGGACGCCGATGCGCAGCTCGACCGCGCGGCCCGCGGCCCGGAGCAGGTGAAAGAGGACCGCCGCGCGCTTGAGGCAAGTGCGCCGCCAAGGTCCGGGCAACCGGTAGAGCAGATGATCCACCCACAGCGCCAGCGCCCCGTCGTCGAAGGACGGATCGGCGCCCAGCAGCCCCGGGCGCCCCAGGTGTCCCGCCAATCGCTGCAGCGAAACCAGCGAAAGGAGCGGCGGCACCACCACCGACGTCACCAGCGCCCGGGCCCTCAGCCCGAGCGGCAGCTCCGGCTTCAGCACGGCTCCTCTTCCACCAGGCGGGAAGCGAGACAGCGGTCCAGAAATGCCTGGGCGCTTCGCTCCGCCTGTGCCTCGGGCACGTCGAACCGGCTGGTGAGTGCCGCAACCAGCTCGGCCATCGAGGCCCGGGGCTTGAGGACCTCGAGGATGGCCAGACCGGTCTCGTTGACCGAGAAATACCGGCGCGTGCCCAGGTGGAGGACCACACCCTCGCCTTCGAGAGCGGTGAGACGCAGGTCGGGATGAGCACGAAAACAGCGGGTCATGTGGCCACGAGGGTGTCGAGGATGGCCGGATCACGGAACAGATCGCGGCCGAGCGTAAGCCGGTAGCCCCGCCCCTGGCGGGCGAGAAGGTTGATCAGGTCGAGGTGTCCCTGCGCCAGCGCGGGTTCCAGCACGACCCAGGCGGACCAGCGCACCAGTTCTGCCAGCACCTGCACCGGACGGAGGGGCTCCACCGTGGTCCGTTCGGCACCGACCACAGGAAAATAGATGATCTCGGGACGAATCGTCGCCTGCCAGCGGCCGCCGAGATCTTCGGGCCAGAAACCGTTCTTTTCCCGTGCCGGCTGGGGCGACCCGTCGCTGCGGCCGAGCAGCGCCAGGCCGCCGGGACGGACAGAGATCTGGGAGCGGAAGGCGTGGATCTCCACCGTCGAGTCGCGGCCAGCGAGGAAGGAGATATCGTCACTGCCGACCGCCCAGCCGCGGGAGGCGAGCAGCGCGGTGGTGGTGGATTTTCCCGCGTGGGTGTTGCCGGCCAGGAGCCAGCCGCGGCCGCGGGGATCGACGGCGGTGGCGCCGTGAACATGGTGCCAGCCCTGGCGCCGGAGGAGGAAGATCAGGACCGTCATGCCGAAACTGCGGAGACAGTCGTCCAGCTGGGCGCACGCGGCGTTCGAGAGGACGAGTCGTGCAGTAGCGGGGGAACCGCTGATGGTGGCGCTGGCAGGTGCAGCCAGCCAATCGAGGCGGACCGGATCGGCGGCCGTACCCCCGGCACGGATCACCACATTGCCCTGGTGGTAGGTCGGCCTCAAGTCATCGGCCGCAACCGGAGGATCTCCCCGGAGAATCTCCAGCGAAAGGGGGGCAGCCAGCTGCAGCGAGCCGCCCTCGAGCCAGGCGCGGGCGGCGGCGAGCAGGTCGGGATCGTTCCCGCGGAGGGTCAGTGAGGTGGGCACCTCCAGTAAGATGAACCACCCCCCAAAGCAAACGCCAGACTTGGGTTACAAGTCTGGCGTCCGGATGTGGTTCTTGCGATCTGGGCGATCAGCCCGGGATACCGCCATCGCCACCGCCCGAGTCCGAGACGAGAGTGATCTCCGTCAGGGACGACTCCTCCGTGAGCGTGGGCTCTACGAAGGGCAATTTCTGCGACATGGAGCCTCCAGTGACATGGGAGCGAGAGAGGGAGCACCGTCGACCTGGCCCCCTGAATCGCAAGATGTACACCATGTATTTTCGTGATGTTGATAATCGTAACACATTGTAATTCAATATGTTGACTTGTCGCAGCTCGAGGATTTTCCACCTCGTGTGGGCTGGATTCCACAACATTTCGGGTGGTTTTGATCGCGGAATGGCTCCTGGAGGGGAATAAGAAAACCGGGCCCGGAGAGACGGGCCCGGCTTTCCATCCGGCAGATTACTGCTGGTTCTGATTCGAAGAAGGACGAATCGGAGAACCGGCGGTGCCGGAGACCAAGGTGATATCGATGAGCGAGGCCTCTTCCTGCAAGGACGGCTCAACAAAGGGGCGCTTCAGGGACATTTTCCCTCCTGACGGAAAGCGGGAGGGCCGAACTGCCCCCCAGCAGCGATAGAACAGTACGCAAATGCTACACCCAAAACAGTTGTGATGTGAAAAATCGCAAGTCTTTATCGGACATTCGGTTCACGTTCGGCGCCAATTCCCGGCCTGGCGCCTTGTCGTAGGCGGCCCACAACAAATCGTCCCAGAGTCCCCCTCCAGCGCCACACTTCGTTCCGTTCACTCCTTGCCCAGGATCTGCCTGACCGCCGCCTCCAGGTTCGGCGCCGTGCTCAGCCCGCCGCCCGGTTCTCCCGCCGATTGATCGGGTGAGACCAGGATCCCCCGCCCGCCGAACTGGACCGCCGGAGATACATCCCGGAGATTGTCCCCGATCCACCAGCTCCGTGCCGGGTCGAGATCCCACTCTTGAATTGCTTGTCTGAACAGCAGCAGGCCCGGCTTGCGGCACTCACAGGGCCCGGAGATTTCCGGCAGATGGGGGCAGTGGTACTGGGCGTCGAGCGGGGCACCCGCCTGCGCCAGCAGTTCCGCCGTCCGGGCGGCCACCGCCTCGTACTGCTCCGGGCGAATCAGTCCCCGGGCGATGCCGGACTGATTGGTGACCACGATCAGCCGGAATCCTGCGGAACGGAGCCTGGCGAGAGCAGCACCGACGCCGGGGAGCACGTGAACGCGGGCCGGGTCGTTGAGGTACCCTGGATCCTCGATCAGGGTGCCGTCGCGGTCGAGGAATACCGCGGCTGCTTTCATCTAGTCCTGCAGCGCGCCGGCGAGCGCGGCGGCCACCGCCTGATCCGATCCGTCCGGAAGCGTCCGTGGATCGAGCAGGAGCCGGTTCCCGCCGACCCGCGCCACCACCGGCTGTTCTCCGGTTCTGAGCCGCAGGGCCAGGCCGTCCGGTCCCATGGAGCCGGCGTCGATGACGACGAGGGAGGTGGGGAGGATCGCACCCGGGAGAGCGCCACCGCCGACGGCCGACTGCCCGGCCATGACCGTCGCCGGCCGGTCGGCGGGGAGTATCCGGCTCAGCGCGGCCGACAGGGAGGCTGCACGGCGGGCAAGGGTTCCGCCGTCGAGGGTCAGCATGCGCAGCACGGGTACCTCGCGCAGGGCCACTGCGGGATCGCGGTACAGGGTGAGCGTGGCCTCCATCGCGGCCAGGGTAAACCGATCGGCGCGGACGGCGCGGGCAAAGGGCGCCTTCCGGCAGCGTTCCACCCAGGCGGCGTTGCCCACGAGGCAACCTGCTTGAGGCCCTCCCAGGAGCTTGTCTCCACTGAAGAGCACCAGGTCGGCCCCGGCCGCCACGGCGTCGCGGACCAGGGGCTCGCCACTCAGGCCGTACGGCGCGAGATCGAGCAGCAAGCCGCTCCCGACATCATGGAGGTACGGAATGCCTGCCTGGCGGGCCAGAGCCGCGAGCTCCTCGGCGCGGGGCGAGGTGACGAATCCCCGCTGTTCGAAGTTGCTGCGGTGCACGGTGAGGATCGCGCCCGCGCCGTCCAGCGCGCGTCGGTAATCCTCGAGGTGGGTCCGGTTGGTCGTGCCGACTTCCGCCAGCCGGGCACCGCTCGTGGCGAGGATGTCGGGAATCCGGAAGCTGCCGCCGATTTCAATCAATTCGCCGCGCGAGATCAGTACTGATTTACCGGCCGCTGCGGTGCCCAGCGCCAGCACCAGCGCGGCCGCGGCATTGTTGACGACCAACCCGTCGGCTGCACCGGTCAATTCCGCCAGCAGATGCCGGGCGTGGTCGCTGCGGTGGCCCCGGGAACCGGAGGCCAGGTCGAATTCGAGCGTGCTGTAGCCGGTCGCCACGGCAGACATCGCGGCCAGGGCCGCATCCGCCAGGGGGGCGCGTCCGAGATTCGTGTGCAGCACCACGCCGGTGGCATTGAGCACCGGCCTGAGTGAAGGCTGGCTGTACCGATCGCAACGGTCGGCAATTTCCGCGGCCCACTCGGCCGGTGGCCCGGCCCGGCCATCGCGGGCCGCTTCGAGCTGCTCGCGGACCGCACGCAGCACGAGCGAGCGGGGATGGCGGCCAATCAGCGCCTGCACCCCGGGATCGGCCAGCAGCCGGTCCACGGACGGCAGGTTGCGGCGCGGATCCGTCATTGCGGCTTCCCCTTGGAGCTGGTCGAATCGGCCTTGGTGGAGTCCGGTCGTGCCCTGGTGGTATCCGCCCCGGCATGGGTCGAATCTGTCTTTGCCGGCTTCGGAACCGGAATGATGAGCCCGGCCCGCACGTCGCCCGGGATTCCGCTGAGGCCGCGCAGCGCAAGGATTTCGAGTGCGTATTTCTTGCCCGGCTCGAAGCGTCCCGGAACCCGGAGGATCAGCTTGGTACTCAGCGCCGGCCGCGTGGCCAGCAAGGCGCCGAGTCCGGTGGTATCAGGCGCGGGACGAGTCGAGATCGGGCGCAGTCCGCTCGGCCGCTGCGCGGCGGGAGGCCTAGGGGGAGTCGGTGCCGGTTTCGGTGCCTCGGCCGGCTTCTTCTTCGTGGTATCGGCCTTGGCCCTGGTTGTGTCGGTCAGCGCCGCGATCGAGTCCGCCGTCGCCTTGCGCCGGAGCCGGTCGACGCTGTCCG
Organism: Gemmatimonadales bacterium; assembly: GCA_035279705.1. GTDB lineage: Bacteria > Gemmatimonadota > Gemmatimonadetes > Gemmatimonadales > GWC2-71-9 > DATEHG01. The sequence continues at coordinate 6,136 of DATEHG010000182.1, read as the reverse complement.
CCTCGGCGGTCAGCAGCACGGCACTGTCGACCGGGGTGGAGTCGGGCAGCATGACGAAGCGGATCGACGCGAACGGTGGCGGGGCGTACGGGTCGAGGGGGCCGGTGAACAGCACCGTGGCGCTGGTGCTGTCGTTCGGGGTGATCGATTCGATCCTCGGGGGCACGGTATCGTGCGGCTGGAGCCAGAGCACCGGCACGGCAGTCGTGGCCGAATCGACCCGCGCGCTGTCGAACCGCTCGCGGTTTTCCCGCTTGTGGTTGTGATTCTGGTCGTCGACCGCGAAAACAAGGTACGATCCCGCGGGGAGCGGGCCGATCGAGAAGCGGCCGCTGGTATCGGTGAGCGCCCGGTAGGGAAGGCTGTCGGGTTCGAGGATGGCTTCAACCAGTACCGCGGGCGGCAGCTTGCGTGCCGCCCAGTCGATCACCCTTCCGGTGATCGTCGCGGTGGGAAGAGGAGCGCCAGTGGTGAACGTGATCACAATCGAGGTGTCGGCCAGGTTGTTCCGGATGTCCTTCACCCCGGGCAGGAGCTGGACGCGATAGACCCGGTTGGGCTTCCACCCTTCCTTCGGTTTGATGCTGAGACGGCTCCGGTGCCACCCGACATCGGGCACGTTATTGCTGGGGGAGACCAGCACGATGCGCTCGAGGTCGCTGGTGCCGGTGCCCAGGCTCGGCGTGCCCCCCTCGGACAGCGTTTCATCGAACTGCAGCTCCACGCTTCCCTTGAATCCCGGCAGGATGGCGAGTGACTCCGGGGTCGTGGCGAGCAGTCGTGGCGGCGCCTTGTCCTCGGGGCCACCGGGCGGGGATCCGATGCGGGCGCAGGCGGCGATTGCTCCTGCGAAGGCCGCGCCGGCCAGGATCGGACGGGCGAGGCGGATCACCCGGGACCGGCACCGAGGAGCGCCAGCTTCTGATCCAGCGCCCGGACCTGCTCGCTCCACGACTGCAGCTTTTCCCGCTCGCGCGCCACGACGTCGGCGGGGGCGCGGGAGACGAACTGCTCGTTGCCCAGCTTCTTCGCCTGCCCGGCCACCAGGCCGCGCAGTCGATCGGCTTCCTGGCCCAGCCGGGCCCGTTCCTGCCCGAGGTCGATCACGTCCCCGAGTGCGACAAACAGTGTCGACCCGTCCGAGAGTACGGCGCTGGCGCCCGGCCCCTCGTGCGCCGCCCCGATGGACAGTTTCGATTTGCTCAGCCGCTCGATGGTGCCGCGCTCGCTCTCGAACGCCGGGTGGCGCCGGGAGACCCCGACCGAAATCCCCTGGCCGGGCGGGATCCGGTATTCGGCGCGGATCGCGCGAACCGCACCGATGAGCTCCTGCACCAGGGCAAAGTCGCGCAGCGCGGCCTGGTCCAGGGCGCGGCGGTCGCTCCGCGGCCATGGCGATGTCACCAGCGAATCCTGCTCGCCGCGCCCGGGGAGCTGGCGCCAGAGCGCCTCGGTGATGAACGGCATCACGGGATGCAGCAGCTGGAGCGCCACCTCGAAGGTCCGGCAGGCCACGGCGCGCGCCACGTCGCCGCCGGGCTGGTCGCCGTAGAGGCGCGGCTTGATCTGCTCGATGTACCAGTCCGCCAGATCGCTCCAGATGAAGTGATAGACGAGCGCCGCGGCGTCATTGAGCCGGAAGCGTTCGTAGGCCAGCGTCGCCTCGGCCACCGTGGCTTCGCAGCGGGCAATGATCCACCGGTCGGCCAGCGACAGCTCCTCGCGGCGGACGACCTTCTTGTGAGATCCCGCCAGCGGGCGGGTCCGTCCTGTCAGGTTGCCCAGCAGGAAGCGGCCGGCGTTCCAGAGCTTGTTGGCGAAGTTGCGCCCGGCCGCGAAGGACTGCTCCAGATCATCGGGATCGAGGGCGAGGTCAGTGCCCACCGCCATGCCCGCCACGATCGTGTAGCGCAGGGCGTCCGCACCGTAGAGGCGCACCACATCCAGCGGGTCGATCCCGTTGCCCAGCGACTTCGACATCTTCCGCTTCTCGGTGTCCCGCACCGTGCCGTGCAGATACACCGTGGTGAAGGGGAGCTCACCCTTGAACTCGAGCCCGGCCATGACCATCCGGGCCACCCAGAAGAAGAGGATCTCGGGTGCGGTGACCAGGGTGCTGCCGGGGAAGAAGTCGGCCAGGTCCCGGGTCTCGTCGGGCCAGCCGAGGCTGCTGATCGGCACCAGCCACGAGGAGAACCAGGTGTCGAGGACGTCGTCGTCCTGGCGCACCGGCCCGCCGCAGGCGGGGCAGTTGGGCAGGTCGGTGCGGCTCACCCGCATGGCGCCGCAGCCTTCCGCATCGCAGTACCACACCGGGATCCGGTGTCCCCACCAGAGCTGCCGGGAAATGCACCAGTCCCGGATGTTCTCCATCCACTGGGCGTACTCCTCGCCGCGCCGCTCAGGGATGAAGCGCAGCTTCCCGTCGCGATAGGCCTGGAGGGCCGGCTTGGCCAGCGGCGCCATCCGCACAAACCACTGCTCCGAGAGCCGGGGCTCCACGACCGTGTCGCAGCGGTAGCAGTGGGCCACCGCGTGACGGTGCGCCTCGACCTTTTCCAGCAGACCGAGGCGCTCGAACTCCTCGACGACGAGCTTGCGCGCGGCGAAACGATCGACGCCGGCGTAGGGGGCCGGGAGGTCCATGCTCATCCGGCCGTCAGGCTGCATGACCTCGATGGAATCGGCGTTGTGGCGCCGGCCGATTTCGAAGTCGGTCGGGTCGTGGGCGGGCGTCACTTTCACCGCGCCGGTGCCAAAGGCGGGATCGATGGCCTCGTCCGCCACGATCGGGATCAGCCGTCCGACGATCGGCAGCACGAGCTGCTGGCCGACCAGGTCGGCGTAGCGCTTGTCGTCCGGATGCACCGCCACCGCGGTATCGCCCAGCATCGTCTCGGGGCGGGTGGTGGCCACGGTGAGGTGACCCGAGCCATCCGCCAGCGGGTACTGGAAGTGCCAGAGATGACCGTCGGTTTCGGTCTTTTCCGCCTCTTCATTCGAGAGCGCGGTGCCGCAGCGGGGGCACCAGTTGATGATGTACTTGCCGCGGTAGATGAGCCCCCGCTGGTACAGGCGGACGAACGCCTCCCGCACCGCCCGGCTCAGTCCCGGATCGAGGGTGAAATAGGTACGGCTCCAGTCGGCGCTCGAGCCGATGGCCTTGAGCTGGTCCAGAATGACGGGTCCGGTGCGCCGCACGTGCTCCCAGACGCGGGCCTCGAACGCCTCGCGGCCGATGTCGAAGCGGGTCTTTCCCTCCTGCGCCAGCATCTTCTCGACCACGTTCTGGGTCGCGATGCCGGCGTGGTCGGTGCCGGGAAGCCAGAGGGTGTTCCGCCCGCGCATCCGCTCGAAGCGGATCAGCACGTCCTGCATCGTATTGTTGAGCCCGTGACCCATGTGCAGCATGGCCGTCACGTTGGGTGGCGGCATCATGATGACGTAGGGCGCCGCCTCGCCCGTTCCGGGGCGATGGGGCGTGAAGAGTCCGGCGTCGGCCCACCCCTGGTAGAGGCGGTGCTCGAGTTCGGTCGGGTCGTACTGCGGAGGCAGCGGCTCGCTCATGCGCTCAGGTGGTGGTGGGGCCAGGGGCCGGATCGTCCTCCCCGTGGACCAGGATGCAATTGACGACATTGCCGATGCCGGGCACGTCGCGGGCGGCGCGCCAGGCCCGGGCCCGCTCGGACCGGGTGGCCACCCAGCCGTGAAGCTCGACCGTTCCGCCGGACACGGGGATCGGCTCGAGATCGAGGGAGGCCAGCAATGGATCCGCGGCAAAGGCGGTGCGAACCCGGGCGGCGAGGTGGGACGAGTGGGGCGGCGCCTCATCCTCGTCACCCACCAGGAGGCGGCCGAGTCCGGCCCCCGCCTCGCGAAGCCGGGGACCGAACCAGGTGGCGGCGGCGAACCCGGCGGCCGCCCCCAGCGCCAGCGCCAGCAGGCTCAGGCCGGGGCCGGGAAGGGTGGACCGCTCCAGATCCCGGCCAGTCCGCACGGCGCTGCCTCCTCTTACAACAGGGTTCGGGGAGCGGTTAACTTAACACTCCCCACGAGGTTGGAGCAGGCCGTCTTTCCATCGTACCGGAGGTGTTTGTGGAGTCCGAATCCCGCGTCCTTTCCACCGCGGAAGCGAGCCGCTGGCTGGTGCTGGCGCTGGTGTTCGTGATCGGCATCGTGGCGTTTTTTGCCCTCGGCAAGGACGCGGTGCCGTTCCATCCGGTCCAGGTCACCCCGGCCGTCGAGGGTCGTCGGTGACCTCACTCAAGCTGACGCTGCCGGACAAGAGTGTCCGCGAGGTGCCCGAGGGTTCCACCGGTCGCGCGGTGGCCCAGAGCATCGGCCCCGGGCTGGCCAAGGCCGCGCTCGCGGCGAAGGTGAACGGGCAGATCCGCGATCTCGACCGCCCGATCGAGGGTGATGCCAGCTTCGCCATCCTGACTGACCGGGATCCCGAATCGCTGGAGATGCTCCGCCATTCCGCGGCCCACATCCTGGCCACCGCTGTGCGCGAGCTGTTTCCCGGCGCCGCCATCGGCTTCGGGCCGCCGATCGAGGACGGCTTCTACTACGATTTCCAGGTGGACCGTCCGTTCACACCCGAAGACCTCGAGCGTATCGAGGCGCGGATGGCCCAGGTCGCGGCGGCGGACTACCCGTTTACCCGGGAAGTGGTCGATCGCCGGCACGCCAACGAGCGATTCAAGGATGACCCGCTCAAACTGGAGCGGATCAAAGAGCTGGGCGACGACGAAACCATCACCATCTACACCGACGGCCCGTTCCAGGACCTGTGCCGGGGTCCGCATGTGCCCAGCACCGGGCGGCTCAGGCACTTCAAGCTGCTGCATACGGCCGGTGCCTACTGGCGGGGCGATTCCAAACGCCAGATGCTGCAGCGGATCTACGGCACCGCCTGGTTCAAGAAGGAAGACCTGGACGCCTACCTCCACCGGCTGGAAGAATCCCGCAAGCGGGATCACCGCAAGCTGGCCAGGGAGCTCGACCTCTTCCTGTTTCACCCGTTTGCGCCCGGCGCGCCCTTCTGGACCAACCGGGGCACAATCCTGTTCAATGAGCTGAGCGGCTACATGCGGGCGCTGCAGCTCCGGGGCTACCAGGAGATCAAGACGCCGCTGATGTACAACAAGGCGCTCTGGGAAATCTCCGGCCACTGGGGCAAGTACCGCGAGAACATGTTCCTGGTCCATAACAACGAGACCGGCGAGCAGGACATGTCGCTCAAGCCGATGAACTGCCCGTCGCACCATCTCCTGTACCAGTCGCACAAGCACTCGTACAAGGAGCTGCCGATCCGCTACACCACCTACGACGTGCTGCACCGCAACGAGGTCAGCGGCGCGCTCGCGGGCCTGACCCGGGTACGGCAGTTCCAGCAGGACGACTGCCATATCTATCTGATGGAGTCGCAGATCACGGAAGAGGTGCACCGGCTCACCCGGTTCATCCTCGACTACTATGCGACGTTCGGCCTCACGGCCACCCTGAAGTTCGCCACCCGGCCGGAGCAGCGGATCGGGGAAGACGCGATGTGGGACCGGGCCGAGGGTTCGCTCCGCGCGGCGCTCGAGGCCACGGGCCTCCCGTACGAACTCAAGCCGGGGGACGGGGCCTTCTACGGCCCCAAGATCGACTTCGATGTGGCGGACTCGATCGGCCGCAAGTGGCAGCTGGGCACCATCCAGCTGGATTACGCCAACGCCGAGCGGTTCGGGCTGATCTATGTGGGCGAGGACAACGCCGAGCACCGGCCGGTGATCATCCACCGCGCCGTGAACGGCTCGTTCGAGCGGTTCATCGCCATCCTGATCGAGCACTTCGCGGGCGCCTTCCCGGTGTGGCTTGCGCCGGAACAGGTGCGGGTACTGCCGATTTCCGATGCGCAGGCGGAGGCCGCACGCGCCGTGACCGAGCGGATGCTGGCCGCGGGCGTCAGGGCTGTCGTGGATGACGGTCACGAGACCCTCAACTACCGGATCCGCGAGGGCGAGGTGCAGAAGGTGCCCTACATGGCGGTGATCGGGCAGCGCGAGGTCGAGAGCGACTCGCTGGCCCTGCGGATCCGCGGGGCGGGGAAGAAGCAGGAAGTGCTGCGGGTGGGAGACTTCCTGACCCG
>DATEHG010000181.1:0-5931 GCA_035279705.1 Gemmatimonadales bacterium | reverse complement strand
TCGAGAATCAGGATGGCGGGATCGGCCAGGATCGCGCGCGCGATGGCAACGCGCTGGCGCTGGCCGCCGGAGAGCTTGACGCCGCGCTCGCCCACGATCGAGTCGTAGCCATCCTTGAAGCCGAGGATGAACTCCTCGCAGTTGGCCATCCGGCTCACCGAGCGGACTTCGTCCATCGTGGCGTCCGGGCGGGCAAAGCGGATGTTGTCGGCGATGGTGCCGTCGAACAGGAAATTGTCCTGCAGCACGATGCCGAGGTGGGAGCGGTACTCGCGCATCCGGAAGGTGGCCAGGTCCTTGCCGTCGATCAGGATGGCGCCCTTCGTGAGGTGATTGAACGCCATGATGAGCGAGAGCATGGTGCTCTTGCCGCTGCCGCTCGATCCCACCAGCGCCGTGGTCGTCCCGGCCGGTGCCGCGAACGACACATCCTTGAGTACCGGCACCCCGGGCGTGTACTCGAACCAGATATGCTCGGCCCGGACCTCTCCCACGATCGCGGGCACCGGCTGGCGGGTCTTGTCTTCGTCCTCTTCCGTGACCTGGCTGGTGAGTTCCCGGATCCGGTCCAGTCCGGCGAACGCTTCGCTCACCTGGGTGCTGATGCTCGCGATCTGAACCAGCGGAGCCGCGACCAGGCCGACGTAAAGGAGGTAGACGACGAAGTCGCCCAGGGTCATGTGGCCGGCGATGATCGAGCGGCCGCCCACGATGATCATCAGCGCGCCCACCATGCCGACGATGGCGGTGGTGAGCGCCCCGACGCCCGAAATCGCGGTCATGGAGGCGGCGATGTTGCGGAACAGCCGGTGGACCCCGCGGGTGAAGGTGAGCCCCTCGCGCCGCTCGGCCACGTAGCTCTTTACGATCCGGATGCCGCCCAGCGATTCGGTCAGCCGGCCGGTAACGTCCGCCTGGATCTTGCCGCGCTCCCGGAACAGGGGCCGGAGGCGGGCAAAGGCGAAGGCCATCACCCCGCCGAACACGCCCAGCAGCAGGACGATGACGCTGGTGAGCCGCCAGTTGAGATAGAACAGGAAGCCGATCGCCACGGCGGCGGTGACGAGGCCGCCGACCAGCTGCACCAGCCCGGTGCCCACCAGGTTCCGCACCCCTTCGGCGTCATTCATGATCCGGGAAATCAGCACGCCCGTCTGGGTGGAATCGAACGTCCGGATCGGGAGGCGAATCACATGCTCGGCGACCCGCCGGCGCATGTCGGTGACCGCCCGCTGGGCCGCGACGCCCAGCAGCTGCGAGAGGGCGAATCCGGTCGTGGCCTGGACCACGGTGGCGGCCAGCGCCACGATGGCGAGGGGCCAGAGCAGCTCCGGTTTCGATTCCTTGAGGATGTGGTCGATCAGGTACTTCGGCGTGTACGGCAGGACCAGCCCGGCCGCCCGGTTGATCAGCATCAGGACGAAGCCGACGGCCAGGCGGTATCGGTAGGCATAGAGCAGGACCCGCGCTTCACGCCACGCGGCGTCGACCGTGACTTTCTTTTTCTTTTCGGAAGTAGCCATGGGTGGGAAATCTACACTGGCCCGGGCCTGCGCCTGTCCACTACGACCGGGAACGCGCCAGGGCCCCCTCGAGTTCGGCAATGATGTCGTCCCGGTGCTCGAGGCCGACCGAGACCCGGATCAGGCCGGGGACGATGCCCACCTTCTGCCGTTCCTCCTCGGTGAGCTTGGAGTGGGTCGTGCTCGACGGGTGGGTGATGATGGTCCGGGTGTCCCCCAGATTGGGGCTGTGGCTGAGGAGTTCGACGGCATCGAGAAACTTTCGCGCCCGCGGCAGTCCGCCCTTGACCACCAGCACCACGACGCCACCCCCCTGGCTCATCTGCCGGCGGGCCAGGTCGTGTTGTGGATGACTGGGCAGGAATGGGTACCGCACTTCCTCCAGGTCCCGGTGCCCCTCGAAGTGGCGCGCGATCGCAAGGGCCGACTCCGAATGGCGGTCCATGCGGACGGCCAGCGTTTCGAGACTCTTCGACAGGATCCAGGCGTTGAACGGCGAGAGGGCCGGTCCAGTGTGCCTGGCAAAGAACCGTGCCTCGGCGATCAGGTTCTTCGGTCCGAGGATGGCGCCGCCCAGCGTGCGCCCCTGCCCGTCCATGTACTTGGTGGCCGAGTGAATCACCACATCCGCGCCGAGGGGAATGGGGCGCTGGAGGCAGGGTGTCGCGAAGCAGTTGTCCACGATCAGCGGAATGCCCCGGCTTTTCGTGAGACCGCTCAGCCACTGCAGGTCGATCAGGTCGAGACCAGGGTTGGAGGGCGTTTCAACGAAGACGAGCCGGGTCTCCGGCCGAAGCGCCCGCTCGAAGCTGGCCGGCTCACCGATGTCGGCGTAGGTGGAGGTGATGCCCCAGCGGGGGAAGAGCTTCGTCAGGATCTGGTGCGTCGAGCCGAACAGCGAGCGCGCGGCCACGACGTGGTCGCCTGACTTGAGCAGGGACGCCATCGAGACGTACACGGCGGCCATGCCCGAAGCGGTGGCGATGCCATCCTCCGCCTCCTCCATCAGGCAGAGCTTGCGCACCAGTTCGTCGGTATTGGGGTTGCTGTAACGGCTGTAGATGTTCCCCGGGATCTCGTCGGCGAACAGCGCCCTGGCCTGCTCGGCAGATTCGAAGACGAAGCTCGAGGTGAGGTACAGCGGCACGCTGTGCTCGCGTTCCCGCGTGGTGGGAAGCTGGGCGCGGATGGCCTCGGTTTCGGGGTGCAGCTTCCGTTCGGTCATGTGCGCTGCTCCGCCGACGCCCGGGTGGCGACCAGCTCGTGACTGAAGGTGATGGTGGCGGTGCCTTCCAGTATCCGGGCCACCGAGCAGTACTTTTCCATCGAGAGTGACACGGCGCGCGCCACCTTGTCCGCATCGGAGGGGCCGCTCACCGAGAAGTGCACGTGAATACTGCGGAAGAGCGAGGGGGTCGCGTCGGGGTCCCGCTCGCCGTCCACCGTGACCACCATCTCGGCGATCGACTCGCGCTGCTTGGTAAGGATGGAGACCACGTCGATCGCGCTGCAGCCGCCCAGGGCGGTCAATACCGTTTCCATGGGCCGGGCGCCGAGTCCCTGGCCGCCGACCGATGGGGCGCCGTCGATGTGCAGGAGGGCTCCGGACTCGGTCCGGGCCTCGAAGTGGACGGCGTCATTGGCGCGGGTGAGGGTGACTTTCATGGCAGCAGATTAGCGAGGAAGCCTCCCTGTTGACAGCCCCCCGTCCGCCCCCCCAGACTCCCGGAGCCGACTTCCCTCACCGGGTCCACGCATCATGAAGTATCCCGCGGTCCAGCACTACATCGGCGGCACGTTCGTCGATGGCGCTCCCCCCTTTGGCGAGGTCCACGACCCTTCCACCGGCCAGCTGCTGGCCAAGGTACCCCTCGGCGGCAAGGCGGAGGTGGATGCCGCGGTGCAGGGAGCCAGGCGTGCCTTTCACGGCTGGAGCCGGACGCCGATCAAGGAGCGGGTCCAGGTCTTCTATCGCTACCGGACGCTGCTGGAGAAGAACCTCAAGGAACTCTCCGAGCTGATCGTCGAGGAGCATGGCAAGATCTACTCCGAGGCCGAGGCGGAAATCCTCAAGGCCATCGAGCTGACGGAATTCGCCTGCTCGCTGCCGCAGCTCGCCGCGGGCGAAGTGCTGGAGGTGAGCCGGGGCGTCGAGTGCCGGATCGAGCGGCTGCCGCTGGGCGTCGTGGCGGCCATCGTGCCGTTCAACTTCCCCTCGATGGTGCCGCACTGGTCCATTCCCAACGCCATCGCCCTGGGCAACTGCCTGGTGCTCAAGCCCTCCGAGCGGGTGCCGCTCAGCTCCCGCCGCATTGCCGAACTGCTGCGCGAGGCCGGACTGCCGCCGGGGGTGTTTTCGCTCGTGCAGGGCAGCCGCGACGTCGTCGAGGCCATCTGTGATCACCCGGAGATCGCCGCGGTGAGCTTCGTGGGCTCCACCGCCGTGGCCAAGGCGGTGTACCGCCGGGGCAGCGACCATCTCAAGCGGGTCCTGGCGCTGGGTGGCGCCAAGAATCACCTGATCGTGCTGCCCGATGCCGATCCCGAGATGACCAGCACCAACGTGCTGGCCAGCGCCACGGGCTGCGCCGGGCAGCGCTGCATGGCCGCCTCGGTCATGGTCGCCCTGCCCAAGACCGATCATATCATCGAGCGGATGGCCGGGCTGGCCCGCAAGATGACACCGGGCAAGGAACTGGGGCCCGTCATCAGCCAGGCCGCCAAGGAACGGATCGTCGGATACATCGATGAGGCCGAACGCAGCGGTGCCAAGGTCCTCGTCGATGGCCGGCAGGCCACCGTGGCCGGCAAGGAGGGGGGGTACTGGCTTGGCCCCACGGTCGTGGTCGACGTGAAGCCCGAAATGCGGATCGCGAAGGAAGAAGTCTTCGGTCCCGTGCTGGCCGTACTCCGGACCGAGACGCTGGATGAGGCGCTGGCGGTGGAGAATGCCTCGCCATACGGCAATGCCGCCTCGATCTATACGGAGAACGGCGGGATGGCCCGGTACGTGACCGAGCGGGCCAGCGCCGGCATGGTCGGCGTCAACGTCGGGGTGCCCGTGCCCCGCGAGCCCTTCTCCTTCGGCGGGTGGAACGACTCGAAATTCGGCGTCGGCGACCTGACCGGGAAGAGTTCGATCGAGTTCTGGACCCGGCTCAAGAAGACGACGACGAAGTGGAACCGGGAAGCGGGAAGCAACTGGATGTCGTAACCAACTGCGGAGAGAGGAGAGCGTAGAGAGGAGAGAGGAACTGCCCGTCCCCTCTTCGCTTTCCTCTCTTCTCTCTCCTCTCTTCTCTCTCCGCATTTCTCTCAAGTGAAGGCATCTGACATGACGGCAACCACCCCGACGCCGACGCTCCCGCCGATCACCTACAAGCCCGCACCGTACACCGGGCCCAGCCGGGCGGAAGTCTTCGAGATGCGGAAGCGCTATGCGCATCCCGCCCTCTTCTATCTGTACAAAGACCCGATCATGATCGTCGACGGGCACATGCAGTACCTGTTCGACGAGACCGGGAGGCGCTACCTCGACCTCTTCGCCGGCATTGTGACCGTGTCGGTGGGCCACTCCCACCCGCGGGTGGTGAAGCGGGTGCAGGAGCAGGCGGGGCGCCTGATGCACACCACCACCATCTACCTGCATCCCAATATCGGCCTCTTTGCCCAGGCGCTGGCGGAGCGGATGCCGCCCGGCCTCGACGTGACCTACTTCGTCAACAGCGGCAGCGAGGCCAACGACCTGGCCGTGACGATGGCCCGGCTCTACACCGGGAACCACGACGTGATCGCGGTGCGCAATTCCTACCATGGCGGCTCGCCGTCCACGATGGGACTCACGTCCCACTACACCTGGAAGTTCCCGACGCAGCAGTCGGCGGGCATCCACCACGCACTCAACCCCGATCCGTACCGCAGCCCCTTTACGGGCACCCCGGAGGAGATCGCGACCAAGAGCGTCGCCGACATCCGGGACCTGGTGCGCTACTCCACCCCCGGGAAGATCGCCGCCTTCATGTGCGAGCCGATCGCGGGTGTCGGCGGTGTCACCATGGGCGCGCCCAACTATCTGCGTGAGGCCTACGCGGCCGCGCGGGAAAATGGCGGGCTCTGTATCGCAGACGAAGTGCAGACCGGCTTCGGCCGCACGGGACTCCACTACTGGGGATTCCAGAACTGGGGTGTCACCCCCGACATCGTGACGATGGCCAAGGGCATCGGCAACGGCGCCCCTCTGGCCGCGGTGACCACCCGCCGCGAAATCGCCGAGGCACTCACGGGCCGGATCCATTTCAACACGTATGGCGGCAACCCGGTGTCGATGGCCGCAGGACTCGGCGTGCTCGAGGCGATCGATGCGGACGGCCTGCAGGCCAACAGCCGGGTGGTGGGCGGGAAGTTCAAG
>DATEHG010000180.1:0-19312 GCA_035279705.1 Gemmatimonadales bacterium | reverse complement strand
CAGGGACATTACCGATCGGCGCCGGATGGAAGAGCAGCTGCAGCACTCCCAGAAGCTCGAAGCCACGGGCCGCCTGGCGGGCGGCATTGCCCATGACTTCAACAACCTGCTCATGGTCATCATGGGCCACAGCGCCGAACTGGTGGCAGACGGGGAGGCAGACCCTGAACTCCGCTCCGCCGCCGCCGACATCCAGGCGGCGGCCGAGCGCGGGGCCATGCTCACGCGCCAGCTGCTGGCGTTCAGCCGCCAGCAGGTGCTGCATCCGACCGACCTCGACTTGAGCAGCGTGGTGACCGGCCTGGAACGGATGCTCCGCCGCCTGGTGAGCGAGGCGATCAGGATCGTGGTCGTGGCCCCGCCCGGGCTGGGGATGGTGCGCGCTGACCAGGGTCAGATCGAACAGGTCATACTCAACCTGGTCATCAATGCACGGGACGCGATGCCGGCTGGTGGCACCCTGACGCTCAGGACCGACACCGTCGTCATCGACGAGGCCTACGTCCGCGAGCACGTCCTGGTACAGCCGGGTTCCTACGTCATGCTTTCGGTCAGCGACACCGGCACGGGCATGGACGAATCGACGCGGGCGCAGATCTTCGAACCCTTCTTCACAACCAAGGGGCTGGGTCGCGGCACCGGCCTCGGCCTGTCGATCGTGCACGGAATCGTGTCGCAAAGCGGCGGACACGTCTGGGTGTACAGCGAGGTTGGGAAGGGGACCGCCTTCAAGGTCTACTTGCCACGGGTCGGGAGCGGGCCCGAGGCCGTCACGCCGCGGGCCGAGCCGGTCGTGGGCGGCAGCCTGCGCGGCAACGAAACCATCCTCCTCGTCGAGGATGACGCCCAGCTCCGGCAGCTGTGCGAGAGTACCGTGGCCTCGAACGGCTACCGCGTCCTTTCCGCCGGTTCCGCGGAGGAGGCCGAGACCATCTATAACCGCCACGCCGGGGAGATCGACTTGCTGCTGACTGACGTCGTCATGCCCGGGATCAACGGCTGGCAGCTGTGGCAGCGGCTCCGGGCACGGGACCCGCGGCTCCGCACCCTCTTCATGTCGGGCTACACCGACCATGCCATCGGCGAAGGGGAGGACGGCGGCTGGGCCTTCCTGCAGAAGCCCTTCTCCCCCTCCGTGCTCCGGGCCAAGATCCGCCAGGTACTTGATGCCCCGCCCGGCACCGATGGAAGGGGCTGACTGTTCCGCCGCCGCAGTAACCGCTACCCTGCCGACAAAGAAGAGCCCCGCCCCCTCAGGCTGAGGGAGGCGGGGCTCCGTGTGATCGCGGAATCAGCTCCGCGCCTTGCGGATCGTGATCGGGCCGTTGGTGGTCACGACGCGCACCGGGGCGCCACCCTTGCCCAGCGTGGTGTGGATGCGGTCGCGATTGCGGCCGAGCAGGGTGACGGTCAGCGGCACCTGGAGGTCCATCGGGCCGTTGATGGTGCCGGTCTCGAGGTTGGCGTTGTATCCGTCGGGCAGCCCCAGCGTCACCGGGCCATTAACCGTCTCGGCGTCGAGGCCTTTGCCATCCCAGCCGGTGCCGGCCAGGGTCACATCGAGCGGGCCGTTCTGCACCCGGGCCTCGACATCGCCTCCGACCTGACGGAGGGAGACGGGGCCGTTCTGAGCCCGGAGATCCATCCGGCCCATCACCCCTTCCACCGAGAGCGGGCCGTTCACCGTGGACACCTCGAGGCCGCTCTTGCGGGGCACCATCAGCACCAGGATCACGCTCCACTGCTGGTGGCGGCCTGACGAGGGGCCGTCGACGCTCACTTCGGAACCGCCGGCTTTCACGCTGATCTGTCGGGCCAGGTCCTTCGCCTCCTCCGCCGAACTGGCACCGGCCTGGATCCGGATGGTCACGGCCACCGAGTCACGGTCCCAGCCGACAATTTCGGCGCCGCCGTTCTGGTCCGGATCGATCGTGAGCGAGGCGCTGCCCGGCTTGAAGCCGGTGTGGCGGATCTCGCAGAACTGCTCCTTGTTGTCGCTGCCGTAGTGATCGTCCTGGCACTGGCGAAGCCAGCGGGCGTCATCGCTCTGGGCCGAGAGGGGCGTGGTTGACAGGAGTGCCAGGCCGGACAGGCCGAGCAGCAGGGGGAGTCGGGGCTGACGCATGAGAGGCTCCAGGGTTTTCGGGGTCGTGAACAACAGTGTGACGGGCCCTGGTGACAAATGGTTGCACGCCCCCCGCCGAGACCCCAAGCGGTTGTCCCGCCTCGCTTATCGCGAACATCGCCTCCGCCGTCGCGGAGCGACCAGATCCTCAGCAGAAGACTGGTACTGCCGGGGTGCCAGTTTGGTGATCCCGGTCCCCTCCTAGGCCGGCACGATGTCCTATTGTGCCGCGTCGATCTGCTTCGATGAGGCGCCGCCCCTCTGCCTGGCGGCTTCGCACTCCACAACTGATGTGCAGTCTGGTCAGGGCCGGTGCCCTGGCTCTGCCTCGGCGCTTCCACACCCGGAGGACCTCCATGCGTCGATCTCCCCATTTCCTCGCCGCTCTTGCGGCGGGGGCTCTGGCACTCGGGTGCTCGCCCGATCAGAGCCCGACCGCCGCCCCCACCACCACGGACGACGTCGGGGCCGACCTGTCCCTCGGCGCAGGGCTGGCCACCACCACGCCTGGGACCGCCGTGCCGGGCCTCTCTCCCAGGCAGCTGCAGCTGTTTGCCCAGGGGCTCCAGGTCTTCGCGACCGAGTTCAGCCCCGCCACCGGTCTCGGTCCCCTGTTCAATTCCACTTCCTGCGCCCAGTGCCACAACGATCCCGCCCTCGGCGGCTACGGCGATTCCGCCGAGGTCCACGTGACCGCCTATCACCGCGGCGCGGCCTGCCAGGTGCTGGACCAGAATGGCGGACCCGTGGTGCAGCAGCACGCGACCCCGCTGCTCGAAGCTGCGCTGGGCATCCTGAAGGAGCCCCCACCCCGGGGTGCCACTGGCAGCGGAGCCCGGACGACCCCGGTCATCTTCGGGCTCGGACTGCTTGATGCCGTCAGCGACCGGACCATCATCGACCTCTCCCGGAACCGCTACTACGATGGTGTCCATGGCCGGGCGGCCATCCTCCCGAGCGGCCGCGTCGGGCGGTTTGGCCGCAAGGCCACGACCGCCTCGCTGGACGAGTTCAATGCCGGGGCCTTCTTCAATGAAATGGGGGTAACCAACTCGCTGAATCCGAAGGAGGGGACCGTGGCCGGTCTGCCCTTCCCGGCCGGGACCGATCCGGCGCCCGATCCCGAGCTGGACGATGCCTCGCTGCAGGCCGCCGACGCCTTCGTGAAATTCCTGGCCCCGGTCGCTCCACTGCCTCAGACCGACCAGACCCGGCTGGGCCAGCAGCTGTTCTCCGATATCCGCTGCACCAGCTGCCACATCCCGTCGATTCCGACGGGCAACAGCCCGGTGGCTGCGCTGCGATACAAGCGGGTGAACGCCTACAGCGATCTGCTCCTGCATGACATGGGAGATTCACTGGCCGATATCTGCAACGGCGTGGCCCGGCCCGACGAATTCCGGACCCAGCCGCTGATGGGGATGCAGTTCCTCGACATGTTCATGCACGACGGTGCGTCGCACACCATAGAGGAGGCGGTCAAGCGGCACGGCGGGGAGGGGTCGGCGGCACGGAGCCGGTTCTTCCGGCTCCGCCCGGACGAACGGGCGGCGGTCGTAGCGTTCGTCAGCTCGCTCTGATCCCGGGGCGTCCATGGGCCATCCAAACCCCTGCGGACCGGCCGGCATCCAAACGAGCGAACCCCGCTGCCGTCAGGCCGGCGGGGCGCCGCGCCGATCAACCGTCCCTGTCCGCAGGAGCGTCCCATGCGTACCGGATTCCGCCCGTTCTGGCTCGCCGCGCTGGCCATTGTGCCGCTCACCGCCGCCTTCGGCGGCTGGGCCGTCGTCACGGTGGCCTCCCTCCCCGACTATGCCGTTGCCGGCCAGCCGCTGCGGCTGGAGTTCACCATCCGGCAGCACGGCTTTACCCTGCTGACCGATCTCTCTCCAACGGTGGATGCAGCGGGTGGGAGTTCGGTGGCCGCACGGCCGCTCGCCGCGAAGGGGCACTACGAAGCGACCGTGGTGCTGCCTGCAGCGAATCCAACCAGCGTCACGATCAACAGCGGGTTCGGCAACAGCCGGGTGACCCTGCTTCCGATCAACGTGGTTGCTGCAGGCGCCACCGCACCGGTTCCCCTGGCCGATGCCGACCGCGGCCGCCGGCTGTTCGTGGCCAAGGGATGCTTCAACTGCCACACCCACCGGGACGTCGACCTGCGGCCCATCGGGCCGATCGGTCCCGACTTGACGGACCGGCACCTCCCGGTCGAGTACCTGCGGCAGCAGATCAGCAATCCGCGTGATGAGAAGAAGATGCCGAACCTCGAACTGCAACCGGCGGAAGTGGCGGCGATCACCGCCTTTCTGAGCGCGGAGAGCCTGGGCCTGCGGTAGGAGGGCGGGGTCAGTCTCCCGCCCGTCGCTGGGGATTGGTCACCTGGCTCATGTCGCCGCTCCGCCGGCCGCTGCCGGGGCGGCGGCGCTCGGCTCCTCCGATGCCTTCGAACTCGCGGGTCACCCGGGCGCCGATCCGTTTTTCGAAGAAGGTTTCGAAGCCCTCCACGCCGAGCAGCACCGCCAGGGTGACCATGGTGATCACGATGGCGGAGTTGAGCCGTCCGAGTCCGATCAGGCCGCCGATGGCCGCCATCATCCAGATCATCGAGGCGGTGGTGACTCCCAGCACCCGTCCCTCACGGGTCAGGATGACACCGGCCCCGAGGAACCCGATGCCGGTCACGACCTGGCCGAGGACCCGGGACGGGTCGCCGCGATCGGAGGCGGCGCCGGCACCCAGGGCCACGAACAGGGAGGTGCCGAGGCAGATCAGGATGCTGGTGCGGACCCCCGAGGCCTTGCCGCGGAGCTGGCGCTCGAGGCCGATGGCGCCGCCGCAGAGGAGGGAGGTACCGACCCGGAGCCAGAATTCCCTGTAGTCCGGTGAAAGGACGTCGGCCTGGAGCACCATTCTGCCATCCGAAGTGGGTTGCCCCAAGCTACGCTGCGACGCGACGCTTCCGCCAGCAGGGCAGTCCGGGGGCCACTCGTCCACCCGCCCGAAGCCTATCCCTTCTCTCCTCTGCGGCTGATTTCATCGGATCGGGATCCATCGGTGCCGAAGTGTCGGCATTTCGCCACCTGCCAGTGTGGCGCAGCTGTGATGGGACTCACGGCTGCATTCCCGCCAGAAACCGATCATCGCATGTGAGGGGCTCGGGACCCGGGCATCCCTGGATCTGTGATGACCAGGGTTTCGCTCGAGCAGGATCGGTCCAATTGTCTTCGAGGCTCCTGCGAAGCCGCCTTGGCGGCCGACAAAGGGAGGTTGAGCGATGAAATCGAACACGCGACCCGCTCCGCGGGTCTGGTGGTTGCTGAGTCTGGGAGTCGCCGGGATGGTGGCCTGCGCCGAACCCGAGGGGTACGGGGTGTTCGTGGAAACGGCCCCGCCGCCGGAGCGGGTGGAAGTGGTGGAGGTGGCTCCGGCGCCCGACTATGTGTGGGTGAATGGGCACTGGGCCTGGAGCGGCAGCGCCTACACCTGGGAGGCCGGCCGCTGGGAGCGGCCCGAGCCTGGCCACCGTCATTACCACCACGGCCAGTGGAAGCACAGCAAGCGTGGCTGGTACTGGGAGGATGGGCATTGGCGGTAGTCGAATAACCGCCTGCGACCCCCAGAGGTCCAGTCGAATGCGAGTCGTAGTTCACGCGCCGGCAGCCGCGCTTCGCGGGTGCTGGCGCGTTCTTCCTGCCACCTTGCCGGGCGGCGTGGAACAGGTGCTAGAGGATACCTGCGAGCAGTGCGCCGACCTGGGGCCCGCCGACCTTGGTCACGTACTGGGTGACGATCGGCGTGATCTGACTGGCAATCGCCGGGCTGATGCCGAGCTTGCTGAACGCCGCGCTGAGCCCCGAAGCGCTGGTGATCGGACTGCTCGTCGCGCCGAGCGATTTGGCCGTGCTCATATCGCTCGAGGCGGTCGGGATGGTCGCGGCCACCTGCTTGAAGTCCGCCGGAGTGAGCTTGCTCTGCGCGAGGGAAAGGATCGAGCCGATGGCGCCGCTGGACTGGCTCGAGGTGAGACCGAGCTTGGTCAGCTCGCCGATCAGGCCGCCGGCGGGAGCCGCGGCCGCGGGTGCCGCGGGTGCAGGGGCCGCGCCCGAGCCTGACTTGCCGCAGGCCGTGAACAGCATGGTAGCCGAAACCGCGAACGTGAGGGTCCTGTGCAGCGTGATCATTGCGGGCCTCCTTTGCCTCCGGATTCGCCCCGACACCACGCCGAGGACGGCCTGAGCGCAAAGGTACGACCCGGGTCTCCCGACGCCAGAGGCCGAAAAGGACACGGGGCCCCGGCATGCCGGAGCCCCGTCGCACTGCAGGTCTGAGTGCCTACTTCTTCTGACCCTTGGCCGTGCGATCCTCATACGCCGGATGCCCGGGCAGCGGCGGCCGGTCCTTGAGCAGGCGCTGGGCCTCCTGGATGGCGCGGTCGAGCTGCGGGTCTCCGCCTTTGGCCATCACCGCGGGATCATCCACGACAGGGATATCGGGATCCACGCCGTGTCCCTCGGCAAACCACTCGCCCTTGGGGTTGAACATCCGGAAGGTGGGCACCGTGATGTTGCCGCCGTCGATCAGCCCCGGCACACCCGAGATGCCGATCAGACCGCCCCAGGTGCGCTGGCCCACCAGCGGACCGAGCCCGGCCTCGCGGAAGTAGTAGGGGAAGGCATCCCCGCCGGAGCCGCTCCAGCCGTTGATCAGCATGACCTTGGGGCCGAAGTTGGCCACCGGTGGCCACTGCCAGTCCTTGCCGCCGCGGATGGCCCAGAAGGCCAGCGCCGGCCGGTTGAGCAGTTCGATGAAGCGGTCGGGAATCTGGCCGCCGGAGTTGAACCGCTCGTCGATGATCAGGGCCTGCTTGTCGAACTGGCCGGTGAACATGCGGACCAGTTCGTACTGGCCGTCGAGGCCGGTGCTGGGCACGTAGATGTAGCCGATCTTGCCGCCGCTCACTTCCTCCACGTGGCGCCGGTTGGCCTCGATCCAGGCCAGGTTGCGGAGGCGCCCTTCATCGGCCAGCGTCTCCACCAGCACCTTGCGCGCGCCGTCCCGGCTCGGCTTGTCGTTCACGGTGAGTTCCACCGTCTGCTCCGCCTTGCCCGCGAACGCCGCGAAGGGATCGACGGCGGGATCGAGGGGCTGGCCATCGACCGCCAGGACGTAGTCGCCTTCCTTCACATTCACGCCGGGCTGGCGGAGCGGCGAGCGGACTTCGTCGTCCCAGGCGGCGCCGTCAATGATCTTCGCGATCCGGTACGCGCCGTTCTCCACCTTCCAGTCCACGCCCAGCAGGCCCACGCCGCGCTGCCGCGGCGTCTCGAGATCCCCGCCGCCCCGGTAGGTGTGGCTCGAGTTGAGCTCGGCGATCAGCTCGCCCAGGATGAAGTTCACGTCGTAGCGGGTCACGGCATCGTCGATCAGCTTGCCGTAGCGCTCCCGCATCGCGGGCCAGTCGACGCCGTGCATTCCCGGATCGTAGAAGTAGTCCCGCTCGAAGCGCCACGTGTCGTTGAACAGCTGGTGCCATTCCGCCCGCGGATCCACGCTGGCGAGCATGTTGCCGGTGTTGATCGGCTTGTCGAACTTCTGGCCCGGCTTGGCCTCCACGATGTCGTACTTGTCGTCCTTGATGGCCAGGATCTTCTTGCCATCCGCAGAGACGACGAATCCCGTGATATCACCGAGAATCGTTTCTTCCTTGCGCTCCTTCAGGTCGTAGCGGATGAGCGGGCTTTCGCCGTGCTGCACGCCGGCCATGGGCGCCCGCTGGTAGATCACGGCTCCGTCCACCGCGACCAGGCCGCCGTAGTTCCCCGGCGCGGCGGGTAGGTCGACTACCCGGCGCTCGAAGTTGGCCAGGTCGATCTCGACGGGTGCCGGCCCCTTAGCCGAATCCGCCGCCGGCTTGGTTTCCTCCTTCTTGTCCTTCTTCCCCTTCTCGGCCGTGGCAGGCTTGGCGCTGTCGGCCTTGACCGTCACCTCGTCGCTGCGCGGGGCCAGGGGGCTTGCCACGTCGTTGCGCAGCGTCGCCGCGACGATCCGGGTGCTGTTGGGATAGATCCAGCTGTTGTCGAGGTCGCTGTAGACCGGCGTGAATGAGCGGTTCGTCTGGAAGAAGAGGTACTTGCCCGCGGGGTCGAAGCTCGGATTGGCGTCGTTATAGAAGCCCGAGGTGACCTGGGTGCTCTTGCCGCTCTTCGTGTCGTACAGCGCGATGGCCGTGTGCGCCTGGGCCTGCTCCTTCACATACGCCAGCCACCGGCTGTCGGCGGACCAGGACGGGGTAAAGCCCGCCAGCGCGCCGTGGCTCCAGGTGAGCTGCTGGTCGATCGTGGTGGTCTTGCCGTCCGCCAGGTCGGTAATGCGCACCCGGCGAAGCTCGTCGATGAACGCCACCCGCTTGCCATCCGGCGAGAAAAACGGGTTGTAGCGGAATCCTGCGCCCAGGCTCGTCACCTTCCGCTCCGCCCCGGAACCGTCGGCGGGCCGCAGGTAGAGCTCGTATTCGCCGCTCTTGTCGCTCCAGTAGGCCAGCTGCTTGCCGTCGGGTGACCAGTTGGGATACCGCTCCGCCGTCCCCGGCGTCCCCGTCACATTCCGGGTGGGACCGTGCTCGGCGGGCACGGTATAGACATCGCCGCGAGCCTCGAACAGCGCCCGTTCGCCTCCGGGCGCGATATTGATCGAGGCGATCAGATCGCCCACGCCCACCGTGCGCGGGCGCAGGGTGCTCAGGTCCGTGACCGCCTGGATGGTCACTTCATGGCTCTGCTCGGAGGCCAGGTCCATGAGGTAGAGCCGGCCGCCGGCCTGGAAGACGATGTCGCTCGGCCCGATGGAAGGGAACGTGATGTCGAAGTCGCTGAAGTGAGTAAGCTGGCGGACTTTGCGGCTGTCGAGATCCATCGCGAACAGGTTGTTGCGCTGGGTGCTGTCGCGGTCGGAGATGAAATACACCGTCCGCCCGTGCCACATCGGCTGCGCTTCGTTGGCGGGGCTGTTGGTCAGATTCTCGGCTGCCCCAGTCGTGAAATCGAAGAGCCAGAGATCGGGGGCCCACCCGCCACGGTACCGCTTCCAGGTACGGAAGTCGTTGGTCTGGGGCATGTAGACGATCTGCTTGCCGTCGGGGCTGATCGCGCCGAACTCGCCATAGGGCATCGGCAGCCTCTCGGGAAGCCCGCCGGTGGCCGGCAACCGGTACAGTTGATTGAACCGGTTGGTGCCGCTCTGCATCGGGCTGGAGATCAGGATCGACTTCCCGTCGGGATACCAGCCGAGCACTGCGTCGCGGGCGGGGTGGTGGGTCAGGCGGGTGATCTCGCCGCCGGTGCTGGGCACCGTGTAGACATCCCAGTTGCCGTCGTAGTTCGCGGTGAAGGCCAGCATCTTCCCGTCGGGCGAGAAGCGGGGCAGCTGTTCCTCACCCGGGGGCGTCGAGAGGCGGCTGGCCATCCCGCCCGCCTTTGGAGCCACCCAGACGTCTCCCGCGTAGACGAAGGCGATCTGCGTCGCCGACACCGCCGGGTAGCGGAACATCCGGGCGCTGACCTGTCCGGCCAGCGGCAGGGGAAGCAGTGAGAACAGTCCGAGGGCGAGCCCGAGCCTTGGGGTCCGATTCATGGCCGTCGCGGGTTGGTGGGAAGAATCAGCCGATAGCGAGATGCCACCGGCTGGCGTCGAATTCCGAGATTGCGCCGGGGCCATACGGGAGCACCCGTGGCCCGGGTTTCCGACTCTGATGCTCGTTCAGGCCGCTTTGGTTGCGCGGAGGTAGTCCCCGGGCTCGATCGGAGCCCGGTCCCGGGAGGCACGAAGGCCGTACAGGGCAAGCGCGATGAGAATCAGACTGAAGATCTGCGCCACGGTGAGCCAGCCGAAATAGCGGTCATCCTTGGCCCGGACGATCTCGATCAGGAAGCGCTCGGTGCCGGCGCAGGCGAGATAGACGCAGAAGAGCCAGCCCGGCGGCTTGCCCTTGAGCCGGAGGCGCCAGAGCACCGCGAACACGACCAGCATGATGCTCACTTCGTACAGCTGCGTCGGGTGCACCGCCATCACCGTGTCGGGATCGACCCCCGAAGGGATCGGGATGCCGAAGAGCTGCTGCAGATTGGCGGCGGTGGAGGGCGGGAGTCCCTGCGGGAATTTCACGGCCCACGGCAGCGTGGTCGGGCGGCCGTAGTCGTCATTGACGATGAAGCAGCCGACCCGTCCCAGCGCATAGGCGGCGGCCAGGGCCGGCGCCGCCAGATCCGCCGTGACCCAGAAGGGCACCCTGAGCCGCCAGCCGTTGAAGGCCACCGCGGCCGCGCCACCCACGAATCCGCCGTACCAGACCAGCCCGCCGCGGGTAAAGAGGGCGTGGACATCGCCCGAATTGGCCACGTACCAGAGCTTGGCGCCCACCACGCCGCCGATCAGCGCGGCCAG
Organism: Gemmatimonadales bacterium; assembly: GCA_035279705.1. Classification (GTDB taxonomy): domain Bacteria; phylum Gemmatimonadota; class Gemmatimonadetes; order Gemmatimonadales; family GWC2-71-9; genus DATEHG01. The sequence continues at coordinate 8,745 of DATEHG010000180.1, read as the reverse complement.
GATCACGTCGTTGGCATACTCGGTCGAGAGCTGCCGGCGGCGGAGTTCGAGGCTGATCAGCCAGCCCCCGGTCAGGAATCCGACCATCATCATGATTCCGTAGCCGGTGATCTCCAGCCAGCCGAAACGGAAAATCAGGGGGTAAACGGTCATGCCGGCAGATCCGAGTACGGTGAGGGAATGACGAGCCCGGGGAAGGGAAGATCGGCCCGGGGTTCGAGATCCCAGTCGCTCCGTTCCCCGCGGGACAGGCGCCAGGCGCCGGCGGCACCGATCATGGCGGCGTTGTCGGTGTTAAGGCGATTGGACGCCACGACCACGCGGGCCTGCCCGGACAGCTCCTCGCGGAGCCGCGCCGCCAGTGCCCGGTTGCAGGCCACGCCGCCGCCGATCATGGCGGTGGGATAGCCGGTCTCCGCGACCGCCTCGGCCGTCTTGGCGACCAGCACATCGAGAGCGGCGTCCTGGAACCCGCGGGCCAGGTCCGCGCGGTCGGCTTCGAGGTCGCTGCTGGCGCGGACGGCACGGAGCACGGCGGTCTTCAAGCCGCTGAACGAGAAGCTGTACTTGTCCGGGCCCGGGCGGGAAAGTTCACGCAGCATTGGTCGGGGGAAGTCGAATCGCCCGGACCGGCCTTTGGCCGCCTGCTTCTCGATGGCGGGTCCGCCCGGGTATCCGAGTCCAAGCAGCGTACCGACCTTGTCGAAGGCTTCGCCGGCCGCGTCGTCACGGGTCTGGCCGAGCAGCCGGTAGGTGCCCCACTCGGGCACGTCCAGGAGCATGGTGTGACCGCCGCTCACCAGCAGGCCGATGAAGGGCGGCTGGAACTCCGGATCCTCGAGCGTCGCCGCGAAGAGATGCCCCTCGAGATGATGGACGCCCAGGAGCGGCAGACCGAGTTCGTGGGCCAGGGTCTTGCCGTACATGACGCCGACCAGCAGCGCGCCCACCAGGCCGGGGCCGGCCGTCACGACCACGCCCCGGATTGCTTCGAGTTCGATTCCCGCCTCCTCGAGTGCCCGGTCCACCACCGCACCGATTGTCTTGAGGTGCGCGCGGCTGGCCAGCTCGGGCACGACACCGCCGAAGACCTGGTGGATGTCCTGCGACAGGATCACCAGGCTGTCGAGGCGGCTGGGACCGGCCCCGGTGCTGAGCACCGCGGCCGACGTTTCGTCACAGGAGGTTTCCAGCGCCAGCAGGCGGGTCGGTGAACCGCTCACGAGGCGGGCTCGGCGATCAGCCGTTCGATGAGGGCGCGATTGATCGGGGAGTCCCATTCGTGGGCGCCGATGATTCGCTTCACGATGATCCCCTGGCGGTTGAGCAGGAAGCTCTCGGGCACACCGGTGGTCTGGTAGGCCTGCTGGATGTCTCCCGCCCGGTCCTGCAGGATATCGAACTTGAGGTTCAGGGCGTCGGTGTACTTGCGCACGGCCTCCGGCCCCTGCACGTCGATGCTCACCGCCGCGATCCGGAAGCCCTTCGACCCCAGCGAGTCATACAGCCGCTGCATGGCCGGCATCTCGGCCCGGCACGGTACGCACCAGGTGGCCCAGATGTTCACCAGGGTCACCGTGCCCTTGTAGGTCTTGCGCAGCGAGATGGTATCTCCACTGGCCAGGTCATACACCCGGTAGTCGGGGGCCGGTGCGCCGACCTCCACCCGGACCGACTCGGGGCTGAAGTGGAGCAGCGCCCACACGCCCACGGCCAGTCCGGCCGCCACGCAACACACTCCGATCCACTGCTTCGACATCGTCACACTCGCTCGCTGCACTTGAGTTTCAGATTCCTGACCGCGGCGCCGACATCCGGCTCACCGAAGACGGCCGTGCCCGCCACGAAGGTATCGGCGCCCGCCTGCCAGGCCTCGCGGATGGTCGCGGCGGTGACCCCGCCATCCACCTCGAGCGCGGCCTGCGATCCGCGCGCCTTGAGCAGGGCGCGGGCGCGCCGGATCTTCTCGGTGGACGCCGGGATGTAGCTCTGGCCGCCGAATCCCGGATTGACGGTCATCAGGAGAAGGAGGTCGAGATCGTCCACCACCTCCTCCACCAGCCCTATGGGGCTCGACGGGACCAGCGAGAGCCCGGCCTTCATCCCCAGCTTCCGGATCTGGCCCAGGTGACGCTGAACATGCACCGTGGCCTCGGGGTGGAAGGTGAACACCGTGGCGCCGAGATCGGCGTATTCCGCGATGTAGCGTTCCGGCTCGACCACCATCAGGTGCACGTCGAGCGGTGCGTCGGTGAATTTGCGCAGCGCCTTGAGCAGTGGCGCCCCGAACGTCAGGTTGGGGACGAACCGGCCGTCCATCACGTCCACGTGCAGCCACTCGGCGCCGCCCGCCAGGGCGGCCTCCACCTGCTCGCGCAGGCGGCCGAGGTCGGCGCTCAGCAGGCTCGGGGCGATGCGCACGGTCATGGTTACGGCTTCCTCGACAGGAAGAGGATGACCCTGGTACCGCGGCGGACCAGGTTGCCTGCGGCCGGGCGCTGCTCGATGACCCGCCCCGCGGGGCCGGTGGGAACCACCCGGTTCTGCACCTCGACCGAGTTGAGCCCGGCCTGGTCGAGGCGGTCCATCGCCTGCTCCTTCGTCATGCCGAAAAGATCGGGGACACTGATCTCCGCCGGACCGCCGCTCAGTACCAAGCCGATACCAGCCCCGGGATCGCGGACGATGCCGGCCGCGGGTCGCGTGGCCACCACGGTGCCGGCGTCCGCGCTCGCCGGAATCGAATCCGTGCCGCTCACCGCGAAGCCGGCGGCCAAAAGCACCCGGCGCGCCAGCGGCGCCTCGAAGCCATTGACGTCGGGAATCGGCACCGAAGCGGGGCCCGCACTCAGAGTGAGATGGACGACGCTTCCCGGGGGGAGCGTGGTTCCCGGCGCCGGGTCCTGCCAGACCACCGAGCCCCGCGGCGACCGCGGGTGCGGCTCTTCGCCATCGACGCGGCCCTTGAACCCCTGCGCATCGAGCCGGCTTTTCGCCTCGCTCGCGTCTTCGTCGATGACGCGGGGCACAGCCTGGTCGGCGGAAAAGATCGGGGTCGGATAGACGAAGAAGACGGTCACCAGGTATCCCGCCGCAAAGGCGCCCACCACGATGCCGGCCTGGCGCAGCAGGCGCCGGCTCCGGACGGTGCCGAAGAACGGGGTGCTGGGCGACGACTCGCCGGTGTGGCGGCGGAAACGCATCAGGCGGCGCGCCGCAGCCGGGCGGCGTAGGCGCCGTCGGTCCCGTGGCGGGGAGGGAAGAGCGAGAGATCGCCCGCCGGCGAAAGCAGCTCCGGCGGGACGGTGGTCGATGATTCGCGCCGGAATTCGGGATGCCGGGCCAGGAAGCTCGTCACCTGGATCTCGTTCTCCTCGGGCTCGAGCGAGCACGTCGCGTAGATCAGCAGTCCTCCCGGGACGACCACGCTGGCAATCCCGTCGAGCAGCACGGCCTGGCGTTCGGCCAGCTGCCTGAGCGCCGCGGGACGGACACGGTTCCGGGCATCGGGGTGCCTGGCAAAGGTGCCGGTGCCGAGACAGGGCGCATCGAGCAGTACGGCGTCCACGGCACGGACCGGCGGTGCCGCCGCATCAGCCACGACCGCCCACAGGCCTTCGCGTCCTGCGCGATGCAGGTTGCCCGCGAGGCGCTTCACCCGGTCCTGGTCGAGATCTGCGGCAATCACCCTTGCCGTAGTCCGCCCCAGGGCAATGGTCTTTCCGCCGGGCGCCGCGCAGGCGTCGAGCACCGTGGCGCCGGCTCCGAGCCCGGCGAAACGTACCACGAGCGCCTGCGCCGGGTCCTGCACCACGAAGGCGCCCTCGGCGTAGCCGGGAAAGTCCTTCGGCTGGCCGCCGGCGAGCACCAGGCCGGCGCCCCACGGCGCCAGTTGCGCGTCGAGTCCGTCGCGCTCGAATCGCTCCAGCAGTTCATCCTGCGAGTCGCGGGCCGGCTGCACCACCAGGTCGGGCCGCCGGTTGTTCCACTCGAGCAGCGACTCGGCCTCCTTCGGCCCGTAGCGGTCGAGCCAGCGGGAGACCAGCCACGCCGGATGGGAGAATCTGTGGGCCAGCCGGTCCGCCTCGCCCGATGCCTTCGGCTCGGCGATGGCCGCCGAGCCGGTGCGACTCACCCGGCGGAGCACCGCGTTCACGAAGCCGGCCGCCCGATCGCCGCCGACCTGGCGGGCCAGGTCTACCGCCACGCTCACCGCCGCATGCGCCGGCACCCGGTCCAGGGCCAGCAACTGATACGCGCCGAGCCGCAGGATCCGGTGGAGCTTCGGGTCCAGGCTGGCCAGGCCGCGCGTCACCAGGGGGGCCAGCGCATCATCGAGCCGGTTCTGCTGCCGCAGTACCCCCGCCGCGAGCTCGTGCGCCAGGCGGCGATCCCTGTCGGAGAGCTCCGCCACCGCGCGGTCCCGCGCCACGTCGAACGGCACACCCTGGGTCACCAGTTCCAGGATCGTCAGCGCGGCGCGGCGGGCATCACCGGCCGCCATCGAGGCCCGCATGGTCAACCGCTGGCCAGCATTCCGTTGGTGGGGCTCGAGGGCACCGCAATTTCCCGCCGCGGCATCCGGCCGGCCAGATAAGCCAGGCGGCCGGCCTCGACCGCCAGCCCCATCGCCCGCGCCATGCGCACGGGGTCCCGCGCCTCGGCCAGCGCCGTGTTCATCAGGATGCCATCCACGCCCTGCTCCATCGTGAGGCAGGCGTCAGAGGCCGTGCCCACTCCCGCATCCACGATCACCGGCACTTTCAGTCGCTGCTTGATCGTGCGGATGCCGTACGGGTTGAGCAGGCCGAGGCCGCTGCCGATCGGGGAGGCCAGGGGCATCACGGCGACACAGCCGGCATCTTCGAGACGGAGGGCGGTGATCAGGTCGTCATTGGTGTACGCCATCACCTTGAACCCCTCGGCGGCCAGCGTCTTCGCGGCGGCGAGGAGCCCCTCGGTGTCAGGAAGCAGGGTCTGCTTGTCCCCGATCACCTCGAGCTTCACGAATTCATTGAAGCCGGCCTCACGGGCCAGGCGGGCGTAGCGGATCGCTTCGTCCGCCGTGTAGCAGCCGGCCGTATTGGACAGCAGAAAAAAGCGGCGGGGATCGAGGTGATGGAGAATCCCCTCCTCCTGGGCCCGGTCGAGGTTGACCCGACGGACGGCCACCGTAACCACCTCGGCGCCCGAGGCCTCGATCGCGGCCACCATCTCGGCGTTGGAGCGGTACTTCCCGGTGCCCACCAGCAGGCGGGAGGCCAGGGTTTTCCCGCCGATGACCAGTGGCTGATCGACGGCGGCGGGGGCGGCGGCGGGGTCCAGGGCGGTGGGAACCATAGCGCGGGAAAGATAATGCGGGATGGGGGAGGGGGCTTGGACGGGGGGATGTGGGGATGGGGGGATGTGAACCGACTCGAGACGCGAGCCCGCTCACCGCTCCCCGCTCCCTGCTCCCCTCTTCACCCACCCCCCACGAAGTGCACCAGCTCCACCGCATCTCCTTCCGCCACCTTCACTTCGGCCAGCATGGGGCGGCGGACGATGGTCCGGTTGTGTTCCACGACGACCATGCGCGGATCGAGTCCTAGCTCGCCAAGGAGTCCCGCGAGGGTCAGCCCCTCCAGCACCTCGCGCGGCTCGCCGTTGATCATGAGGCGCATCAGGCGGATTCTCCGGCGATCCAGGGGGCCAGCAGCGTCAGCGCGGCCACGGCCGAATCCGGGGCGTCCCAGAGCGCGCGAATCGCCGCCACTCCCCACGCACCGGCCGCTTTCACCTCGGTGGCGCGCGCCGGAGTGATTCCGCCGATCGCGATCACCGGCAGGCCAAGGGACGCGACCTCGGACAGCAGCGCGAGCCCTTTGGGCTTCTGACCCAGGTGACTCGGCGTCTCATAGACATGGCCCAGCATGAGGAAATCGGCGCCCTCGCCGGTCGCGGCGCGGGCCTCCTCCAGCGAGTGCACCGAGCGGCCGATCCAGATCGACGTACCCGCGCCCAGCACGATGCGGGCATCGGCGGCGGAAAGGTCGTCGCTGCCGAGCTCGACGCCCTGCGCCGAGAGGGCGCGGGCGAGGTCGGGGCGGCCGTTGACGAAGACACTGGACTCGGGCGGGCCTGCGTGGGCGAGCAGGCGCCGGGTGAGGACGGTGAGTTCTTCCGCCGTGGCGGAGCGGTCTCTCGCGTGGAGCGCCACCGCGGATCCGGCGGACGCAATGGCGGCGGCGCGGATCCCGAAGTCTTCTCGCTTGACGATCGCGCTGTGGGTGATGGCGTGGAGGCGGGGCAGGGGTCTCACGAGAAGCGCTGGCCGGCGGCTCCACTGTGGCCGCGGGCCCAGGCCGCGGCGCTCATCCGCTTCTTGCCGGCGGGCTGGATTTCGAGGATTTCCATGGCGCCGATCGCGGCGGCCACCACCAGGCTGCGGCCGCACTCGAGGATGGCGCCGGGCTCGCCGCTGCCGGACGTCACCTTCGCGCCGAAGAGCTTGACCTCCTGGTCGCCGAAGGCGGCCCACGCGCCGGGTTCGGGATCGAAGGCGCGGATCATCCGCGCGAGGTGGGCCGCGTCGCGGCTCCAGTCGAGGCGGCAGAGTTCGCGGTTGATCTTGGGCGCGTAGGTGGCGAGGGTGTGGTCCTGCACGTCGGCCCGCCCGGCATCGGCGGCGACCAGGGTCAGGGCTTCAACCAGCGCCTGGGCTCCGAGCTCCGCGAGGCGCTCCGTCAGTTCGCCGCCGGTCTCGTCGGCCGCGATCTCGGTTTCGATGCGATGCAGCACGGGCCCGGTGTCGAGGCCCGCCTCGAGACGCATGATGCTCACGCCGGTGGTCTCGTCTCCATTGAGAATGGCCCAATGGACCGGCGCCGGGCCACGCAGTTTCGGCAGCAGCGAGGCGTGGACGTTGATCATGCCGTGGCGCGGCACCGCGAGGATCTCGGGCTTGAGGATATGGCCATACGCCACCACGACGCCGATATCCGCCCCGCTGTGCTCCAGCGACTTGGCGAAGAGGTCGCCGGTCGGGCGCTCCGGCTGGAGCACCGGCAGTCCTTCGCTTTCGGCTACCGCCTTTATCTCGGAGGGAAGGACGTTCGAGCGGGAGCGGCCACGGGCCCGATCCGGCTGGGTGATGACCGCGGTCACGTCGAAGCCTTCTTCGAGCAGCGCCCTGAGGCTGGGCACCGCAAAGGCGGGGGTCCCGAAGAAGGCGATCCGCATCACCCCTCGCCGGCTGGCTCGGGCTTGAGCTCCTTGATGTAGCCCTCGCCGTCATGCTCCCGCTTCCAGCGGTTGATCAGCAGGCGGCGCCGCATCGGGCTCAGGTGATCGAGGAAGAGGATGCCGTCGAGATGGTCGAGCTCGTGCTGGATGGCCCGGGCGACCAGCCCCTCCGCCTCGAGCCGGAACGGCTGCCCGTCGCGGCCGAGCGCCTCGAGGACCACGCGCTCCGGGCGGGTCACGTCGCCATAGATCTCGGGAATCGAAAGGCAGCCCTCTTCGGCGGAGTCGCGCCCCGAGCTTTCGACGATCACCGGGTTCACCATCGCGAAGCTGTGTCCCTCGGCCTCCACGACCGCAATCCGCCGGGCCTGGCCCACCTGGTTGGAGGCGAGCCCCACCCCCTTGGCGGCCCGCATCGTCTCGAAGAGGTCGTCGATGAAGGCGCGGGCGGCGTCGTCCACACCGGGCTCCTCGGGGCTCCGGGTCCGGAGCACCGGCGAGCCGAGGAGGTGAATCGGCAGCACACTCATCCGGTCGGCTGCCCCGGGGCGGTCTGGTCACCCACCCGGATGATGCGGGCCCGCTCCACGATCAAGGTGGAGCCGCCGCTTTCGATGGTGACGCGGTCCTCCTTGATCGTCTTCACCTTGCCGATGATCCCGCCGGCGGTGGTGATCTCATCGCCCTGCTTGAGCGAGGCCAGCAGATCCTGGTGCTTCTTCCGCGCCTGGTTCTGGGGGCGGATGAAGAGGAAGTAGAAGACCGCGCCGAATCCGGCGACCTGCAGGAGCAGGATGGTCATCTGGCCACCGCCACCGGGGGGCGGCGTCATCAGGGCAAGGGAAAGCATCACGAGACTGTTTCCTTCATGTGGTAGCGCGCCAGCCACTCGCGGCGCCAGGGGTCGAAAGTGCCGGCCAGGATCGCGGCGCGTGCCTGCTCACCCAGCCGGAGAAGAAACCGCACGTTGTGAATCGAGACCAGCCGGAGCCCCAGGATCTCGCCGGCGACGAACAGGTGGCGGAGGTAGGCGCGGGAAAATGTCCGGCAGGTTTCGCAATCGCACTCGGGGTCGATCGGCAGCGGATCGGTCCGGTACCTGGTGCCCCGGATGTTGAGCTTGCCGAACGTGGTCCAGGCGCTGCCGTGCCTCCCGTTCCGGGTCGGCGCCACGCAGTCGAACAGGTCCACCCCGCGGGCTATCCCTTCCAGCAGATCGTCGGGAAAACCCACGCCCATAAGATAACGGGGGACCTCCTTCGGCAGCGCGGGGCCCAGCCCTTCGAGGATCCGGTGCATCACCGGCTTAGGTTCCCCGACCGAAAGCCCCCCGATGGCGATGCCGGTCCACGGGCCGCGCTCCAGGGTGCCCTCGAGGCTGCGCAGGCGGAGGTCGTCGAAGGTGCCGCCCTGGACTATCGGCCACAGGGTTTGGGGTCGGAGGTCGGAGGTCGGAAGATCAATTTCTACTTCCGACTTCCGACTTCCGACCAGCTCTTCATGCCTCTCCCTGCACCTCGA
>DATEHG010000179.1:0-3873 GCA_035279705.1 Gemmatimonadales bacterium | reverse complement strand
CACCGACCTCGGCGTCGTCGCGGCCAAAGCGGCGCTCGAGCGCAGCAGCGTGGCGCCGGCCGAGATCGACCACGTGGTCATGGGCAACTGCCTGCAGACCAGCCCCGACGCCATCTACCTGGCGCGGCATGTGGGGCTCCGCTCGGGACTGCCCGTCGAAACTCCCGCCGTCACCGTCAATCGTCTCTGCGGTTCCGGCTTCGAATCGATCATCCAGGGTGCGCAGCAGATCCTGCTCGACCAGTCGTCCGTGGTGCTGGCGGGCGGTACCGAATCGATGAGCCAGGCCCCGCACGTCATTCGCGGGGCGCGCTGGGGATTCCGGCTGGGACCGCCGCCGCCGCTTGAGGATTCCCTCTGGGAGGCATTGCGCGATCCGCAGTGCGGCCTGTCGATGGCCGAGACCGCCGAGCAGCTGGCTGAACGATATGGGCTGACTCGCAAGGAGGTGGACGCGGTGGCGCTGAGCAGCCAGGAGCGGGCGCGGGACAGCTGGGGCGAGGGGGACTTCGTCGACGAAGTCGTTCCCGTCATGCTCAGGAACAAGAAGACGAAAGTGGAGGAGCCGTGGGCCGCGGACGAGCACATCCGGCCGGACACGACCGCAGAAGGACTCGCCAAACTGGCGCCCTACTTCCGCAAGGATGGGGTGGTGACCGCCGGCAATGCGTCCGGGATCTGTGATGGCGCCGCGGCGGTGGTGATCGCGGGCGAGCGCATCGCGCATGAGCGGGGTTATCGCCCCATCGGCCGGCTGGTGTCGTGGGCGGTGGTGGGTGTGGAGCCGAAGTACATGGGAATCGGCCCGGCGCCGGCGGCGCGCAAGGCGCTGGGACGGGCGGGAATGACAATCGACCAGATGGACCTGATCGAGGTGAATGAGGCCTTCGCGGCCCAGTACCTCGCCGTCGAACGGGAACTCTCGCTCGATCGGAACCGCACCAACGTGGACGGTGGCGCCATCGCGATCGGCCACCCGCTCGGCGCGAGCGGCACCAGGATCACGCTGCACCTGCTGCACGCCCTCAGGCGGCGGGGCGGGCGGTTCGGGCTGGGCAGCGCCTGCATCGGAGGCGGCCAAGGCGCCGCCGTCATCGTGGAGGTGATGTAATGGAAGTGCTCACGCTGGTCGCTGTCCTTGGCGTGATCTAGTGCCTAGGCAGCCTCAAGGTGCTCAAGCAGTATGAGCGGGGCGTCAACTTCTTCCTGGGCCGCTACACCGGTACCAAGGGCCCCGGCGTAGTCGTCGTGCCGCTCCTGCTGGCGCACCAGCGCCGGGTATCACTCCGCATCGTGGCGATGGACATCCCGCCGCAGGACGTGATCACCCGGGACAACGTGTCCCTCAAGGTGAACGCGGTGCTGTTCATGCGGGTGAGCGCCCCCGACCGGGCGGTGATCGAGATCGAGAACTACCTGTATGCCACCAGCCAGCTGGCCCAGACCACGCTGCGCTCGGTGCTCGGCGAGGTGGAGCTCGACGAACTCCTGGCCGACCGGGAGAAGATCAACGCCATCCTCAAGAAGACGATCGACGAGCGCACCGAGAAGTGGGGCGTCGAGGTCTCGGCTGTCGAGGTGAAGGACGTCGATCTGCCGGTCGAAATGAAGCGTGCGATGTCCCGCCAGGCGGAGGCCGAGCGCGAGCGGCGGGCCAAGGTCATCGCCGCGCAGGGCGAGCTGCAGGCCAGCCAGACCCTGGCCGATGCGGCCCACACCCTGTCGAGCGAGCCGGCCGCGATCCAGCTCCGCTACCTGCAGACCGTTACCGAGATCGCCGCCGAGAACAACTCCACCACGATCTTCCCGATCCCGATGGAGATGTTCCGCCCCTTCCTCGAAGCCGCCGAGGGCGCCGCGGCCACCCGGCGTGCCGCGTCAGGCACGCCGGCGCTCCCTGCGCCCGACCCGGGCGCCATGCTGCCGCGCATCGAGGCGGCCAGGACTCCGACCAAGAGCTGACGTGACCGATCCCCGCAGCGGACCACCCGCCCGCCTCGACCGCACCGCCCTCGACCGGATTCTGGCGCGGGCCACCGAGCTGCAGGCGGGGGAAAAGGATATCGGCGACTCCGTCACCCCCGATGAAGTCATTTCGCTGGGCCGGGAGGTCGGGATCCCCGCCCGTTTCCTGCAGCAGGCGATGCTGGAGGAGCAGGTTCGCACCACGACCTCGACACCCGATGGAGTACTCGACGCCATCGTGGGAGCGGCCGGGTGCAGTGCCGGCCGGGTGGTGCGTGGCGACCCGGATGCGGTCGAGGAGGCGCTGGTCGAGTGGATGGACGCCAATGAGCTTCTCGCCATCGAACGGCGGCAGCCGGGGAAGGTGAGCTGGGAACCGCGTCGCGGGATGCAGGCCGCACTGCACAAGATGGCGGCGGACCTGGGCAGCAGCCGGCGGCCGTTCATGCTGACCCGGGCAAGCCGGGTCACCGGACAGGTGACGGCGCTGGAGCCCGGCTTCTGCCACGTGACGCTGGGCGCCGAACTGGGTTCCGCCCGCGCCTCCTATCTCGGTGGCGGAGCCGCCATGGTTGCGCTGGGCGTCACCGCCTCGGGCGTCCTGGCCGTGATGACCCCGATCATGCTCGTGGCGGTCGCGCCACTCCCCGTGGCCGCGGTGGTGAGCTGGGTCGTGATGCGACAATACCGCCCGATTCGCGACCGGACGCAGCTCGGCCTCGAGCGGGCGCTCGATCACCTGGAGCAGCGGGATCACCGGCAGCCCCGCGAGCTGCCACCCCGGCCGAGCCTGGTTGGATTGATTACCGAAGAGATACGGAAGGCTCTGAAGCCCTAAGCCGTAAGCCCTAAGCCGTAAGCTTTCCACCTTGGCTTATGGCTTAAGGCTTAAGGCTTAAGGCCGGGAGGGGCAGCTCGATGAGTAGAGTGGAATGCGTCGGCGTGCTAGGTGCGGGGCAGATGGGCGCCGGCATCGCGCAGGTGGCGGCGGTGGCGGGGTATGCCACGGTGGTCCGTGAGGTGGCGCAGCCGGTGCTGGACCGGGCGAGGGCGGGAATCCAGAAGTCGCTCGACAAGTTCATCGAAAAGGGAAAGCTCACCACCGCTGACCGCGATGCGGCACTCGCCAGGCTGACCTTCACTACTGACATCGCCGCCCTGGCAGCCGCCGACCTCGTGATCGAGGCGGTACCAGAGGACCTCGCGCTCAAGAACGGGCTCTGGCGCGAGGTCGACGGACTCTGCAGCGAGCGGACCATCTTCGCGTCCAATACTTCAAGCCTGACGATCGGGGCCATGGCGGACGCCACCAGCCGGCCCGATCGATTCGTCGGCCTCCACTTCTTCAATCCCGTCCCGTTGATGCCGCTGGTCGAGGTGATCCGCGGCACGCGAACCAGTCCGGCGACCATGGAGACCGCCCTGGCCTTCGGCCGCAGCCTCGGCAAAGAAGTCGTGGCAGCGGAAGACCGCCCCGGCTTCGTCGTGAACCGGCTGCTGGTGCCCTATCTGCTCGACGCCATGCGGGCGCTCGAAAAAGGAGTGGCCACCACGGGCGACATCGACACCGCAATGAAGCTCGGCGCCGGCCACCCGATGGGGCCGCTGATGCTCGCCGACATGGTGGGCAACGACACCCTGCTCCGGGTCGCGGAAATCATGTTCGCGGAGTACCGTGAGGCAGCGTACGCACCGCCGGCGGTGCTGCAACGACTCGTGGCGGCGGGGCAGCTGGGAAGGAAGAGCGGGAAGGGCTTTTACGATTACTCGGTCGAGCCGCCGAGGGCGGTGGCGGTTGATTCCTGAGTTAGACGGTCGTTAACGAAGATCGTGGAATGCTTAACTCCATCGCGGTGGAACGATTCGAGCGTCCGGCAGAGAAGCTCCAAGGGGGAGCCTATCGCACCG
>DATEHG010000178.1:0-33019 GCA_035279705.1 Gemmatimonadales bacterium | reverse complement strand
CGGAGCTGGGCCAGCATCCGGTCGAGATTGTCCACCCGGTAGTTGATCATGAACCGGGCGGTGCTTGGCGCGAAGTAGGTCGTGTCATCCTTGAAGGGAGACCAGACCGTGCAACGGGGCCGGGCGGGATCGGTGTCCTCGTGCCAGTCGAAAACCGCAGCGCCCCATGACTGCACGTCGATGCCCAGGTGATCCCGGTACCAGGCGCCGAGCGCCTTGGGGTCGGGAGACTTGAAGAAGATGCCGCCGATACCTGTCACACGTTCCATTGCATGGTCTCCGGAATCAACGAGGGAATCTGATCAGCCGGTGCCGTGGCCCACATGGCCAAAGGCTACCCGGCGAAAGAACCGGAATACGGTCGTGCAGAGCAGCACGAGCAGGATCACGCAGAGCAGCGGCACCACCAGCGCCAGCAGCGCCGTGGTGATGGCGCCAAACAACTCGAGCGTTGAGATCACCGGATTGGCCAGCCCGCCCGTGAGAGCCCCCGACTTGAGGCGCAGCAGCACCGTGGCGCCCTGTACCAGCCCGGCCGAGCCGGCGCCGCCGAGCAGCACGGCGAGCCAGCGAAGCGTCGGCGGCAGGTCCCCCACGCTCGCGGCCATGGCGAGCGCTCCGGCGGCCAGCGCCACCGGCGTGGCGAGCAGGTCCAGCACGTGGTCGAGCCAGGGGATGTAGTAGGCGAAGATCTCGAGCACGGTCGCGGTGCAGAGCGCGAGGACCGCGGGAAGCGATCCGAGCCAGGCGTACCCCTCGGGGAGCGGCAGGTGCCCGGTCCGCGCGGCGAGGCTCATGACCAGCAGCGGTACGAAGACGCGGAAGCCACAGGCCGCGGCAAGGCCGATTCCGGCGAGAATGCTCAGCACCGCGGGCCAGATCATGGTTGCGCCTGGATAGCGACGGTCAGCCGGACCCGACGACTCACAGCCGGGCCGCGCGGAGCATCATCGATACGCCTGGAGCGCGCCACTGGGACATCGGGCCACCGCTGCGGCAACTTCCTCGGGCGTGGCCAGCTCGGGGCGGATCCAGCGGCGGCGGGTCACGTCGAAGACCGCCGGAAGGCTCCGCACACAGACGCCGGAGTGGCGGCAAACCTTGGGATCGAACGTGACCTTGATCCCTTCGGCCTCGTAGACCTGCAGCCGCCCGGCCTCGGACATGACGATGGCCCCCGCGACTCAGCCGCGCGGCTGGCCGACGAACCGGCCCAGCAGACCGCCAATGACCCCGGTGACCGCCGAGCCCGCCGTGCCGAAGCCCAGCACCGAGGCAGGTACATCCTTGAGGAGTGTCGAGACAAGTATGCCAAGGAAGGCAGAGACGCCACCGGCAATCGCGCCGCCCTTCGCCGCGCCGGCCACCGACGCTCCCGCCGCACCACGCGTGGCCAGGAATCCCGCGACCGCCGAGATGGTCATCCCGCCGAGCGCGAACTGCTCCTTGACCGCGGGAATGGAGTGGCCAGCCACGACCATGGCTACCTGCAGGATTGTGCCGATAACCGTGGCGCGGGTAACGCTCGATGACGCTGCTGCGGTGTCTGCGGCCATGATCGGCTCCCGCCGGGGATAGCGATGAGGAGTACGCTCCCGAGAGTACGTCGGGAGGAAGGGTCGCGCCGGAGTCAGCGGCTGCCGGTCGGCGGCGCGACGACGAGACCAGGACGATCGAGCCCCAGCGAGGGGGCCAGTGGCGGCAGCGGCAGGCCCATCGCCGCATCGGCCACCAGTTCGGCCAGGCGCGGGATGAGCGACATCCCGTGGCCTGAGCAGGCGCTGAGCATCCACGCGCCGGGCAGCCCCGGCACCCGGTCGAGGATCGGCAAGCGGTCGGGGGTGAATGCCATGAGACCTGCCCAGCGGTGCGTGACCTCGAGCTTCGGCAGGGAAGGGAAGAGCCAGGGGAGCACACGGTCGAGCGCGATCTGCACGTCCGTGGATGGTGTCATGTCGTCAGTGCCCACATCCCGGTCCGGCCGGACTGCCCTGCAGCCCCCCAGCACGATCGAACCGGCCGGCGTCTGCTGCCAGTACTCCTCGGTGGGAGTCACCTGGGCGATCATGCCGCAGCGAAAGGCGGGCGGCAGCGGCGCGGTGGCCAGCACCTGACCGCGCACGGGCGTTACCAGTCCGGTGAGCATGGGGAGCAGCTGGTGCGTCCAGGCGTTGATGCAGACCACCGCAGCCGCGGCCTGCACCACGCCCCCTCCGGTGTGAATCCGCAGTGATCCGCCGTCAGGCTGGATGGCGTGCACAGTGGCGCGCGCCAGCTGGGTGCCGGCCATGGCCGCCGCCCGCGCCACTCCGGAAACGAACCGGGCGGTATCCATGAGGCCGCCATCCGGCGTCAGGAATCCACCGGCCACCCGGGGGCCGAGCGGCAGGTCCACGAGGGCCTGCACCCGTGCCGGTCCGAGCAGCTCGGCGGGAAACCCGTCGGCTACCAGCAGAGCCTGGCGGCGGGCCAGCACCGGAAGCGCGCCGTCGCTCAGGGCAAGTTCCAGGTGTCCGGGTTCACGGAAGTCGCAGACGATCCGCTCTTCCCTGATCAACCGCCGGACCACCTCACGGTTTTCGAGGGTGAGCGCCCAGATCTGCCTGGCCTTCTCGCGGCCCAGCCGGGTGACGAGTTCGGGATAGGACAGCGCGGTGCCCAGCGGCAGGAAGCCCCCATTTCTGCCGCTCGCGCCGGCGGCGATTCCCTCCCGCTCCAGCAGCAGCACCGTTCTCCCCGCCCGCGACAACCTGAGCGCCGCGATCGTGCCCGCGACTCCCCCGCCGATAACCGCCACATCGATTTCGCGCGGCAGCTGGGTGGCAAGCGTCAGCTCTTCGGCACCCGCCTGCCAGGAGGAGCGGGGAACGGCTTCAGGCATCGACCTGCTCGAGCACGACGGCGGTGCCGTAGCAGAGCACTTCCGAGACGCCGGGCATCAGCTCGGAGCTGTCGTACCGCACCCCGATCACCGCATTGGCCCCCACCCGCTCCGCATGCGCCAGCAGGATTTCGAACGCCTCCTCGCGGGTCCGCTCGCAGAGCTCGGTCATGAACGTGATGTTGCCGCCGACGATGGTCTGCAGCTTGGCGATGGTGCTGCCGACCACCGAGCGGGAGCGGACCGAAATGCCCCGGACCACGCCGAGCGTTTCGGCGATGCGGTAACCTTCGAAGCCGAGACCGGTGGTGGTGAGACGGGAATCCATGACGCCTCCTTACATGACGTGTTCGTGGCCTGCGGCCCGGTGATCGCTCCGCTGAAAGGCGAGGAAACGATGGACCGCGTCGAGGGCCAGCGAATCGGTGGTGGTAATCCGGACTTCGCCGCCCCGGGGGCGGTCGGCAGCCTGGTAGCGGATCAGACCGTGGCGCGCGGACATGACATCGGTGCCGGGCACGGCCTGGTCGTGCACCTGCCCGGGGAGGGCAAAGTCGCCGCGGGCAAACGCGGCGGCAATGGTCCGCATGTGCTCGCGGATGGTAGCGATGCCCGCGGCATCCGCGGTATCGGGACGATCGAGCACGATGCGCCCGCCATCGGGCAGATCCTCGAAGACATGCTGCGAGGTGTACTGGTCGACACCCATCACCATCCTGCCCCGCTCCTGCATGGCGGCGAAGCGGGTGGAATCGGCCGGTGCGGCGGCCCGGCCGGCGGGGCGGCAGGAAGCGAGCGCGATGACAGCAATGACTATCGGGCGGCGCACAGTCGGCCTCCTTCTTCGATTAATGCATTCCCGTGGAGCCACCCGCCTGGCGGTGGAACTGCATGTCCTCGAATTCCAGCGAGGCCACGCTCCCGTCCGCCGCGGTGGCAAAGGTGACCTGGCTGTGCCCTTGCCAGGCCCGCCGCCATACGCCACGAAAGGTGTCGAAGTGCCAGTGTGAGAGGTCCGCGTCTCCATATCCGTCGCTGCTCAGCACCAGGTGATCGCCTTCCACCCGGACGATGACCTGGCCGTAGAGCGAATCGGCGTACGCCCCCGCAAAGTCGGTCAGCGGATGGCTGGGCTTCGTTCCCATCTGACGATGACGGTCGGCCTCCACCTCCGCCCTGGCGCCCGCGGCCCTCCTGGCGCCGTACAGTGCCAGCAGCTCCTTGCTCCAGTCCCGTTGCGCGCCGCCGATGTACGCGTCGAACACCTTGTACATGAGCGCGTGACGGACTTCGGCGTGATCGAGGTTGGCAAAGACGACGACCCCGACGCGCTCATCGGGAATCAGCCCGACAATGGCGGAGAATCCATCCAGGCTGCCGGTGTGAAAGGCGACGAACCTGCCGCGATAGTCCTGCAGAAACCAGCCGAATCCGTAGGACGAGAAATGAGGGTGGGCCAGCGCCGCGGTCGGGTATGCGGTGTCCCTGACTTCGACCTGCGGACTCAGCAGCTGGGCGAAGTTCGCGGCGGAGATCAACCGCCTGCCGCCCGGCGCCACCCGGCCGCTGTCGAGCAGCGCGCGGATCCAGCGCGCCATGTCGGTCACATTCGAGATCATCGCCCCCGCGGGTGCCAGGGAATCCGCAGCCCACGTGTTGGGTATCACCCGCACGCTGTCCCCAATGCGGAAGTGCGGCCGGGCCACATCCGCGCTCTGCTTCGATTCGGCGCCGGAGAAGACCGTCTCCGTCATGCCCAGCGGCTGGAGTATTCCGGAGCGCACCAGCGCCGCCCAGGAGCTGCCGGCCGCCCGGCCGGCCGCAAAGCCGGCGGCGGCGTAAGTCACGTTGTTGTACTGAAAGCGGCTCCGGAAGGATGCCGTGGCGGGTACCAGCTTGAGGCGCGGCAGCATGGCATCGAAGGAGGCGCCGCTCGTCCACAGGTACTCCGGATCGCCGAAGCCGACGACATGGGTGAGCGCGTCCCGCACGGTGATGTCCCGGGAGGCCAGCGGATCCCGGAGTTCGAATCCCGGAATCCAGCGGGACAGCGGATCGTCCCACGACATTTTCCCGGCATCCACCTGCTGGCCGACGGCCATGGCGGTGAACGCCTTGGTCGTCGAGGCATTGGCAAAGAGGGTATGGGTGGTCACCGGGGCGGGATCGCTGAGCGAGCGGACCCCATAGCCCTTGATGAAGACCACCGAGTCCCCCTTGATCACGGCAATGGCCAGCCCCGGCACGCCCCAGTCCTTCCTGGCCTGTTCGACGTAGCGGTCGAAGCCGCGGAGCGGGTCCGTGGTCTGCGCCGAGGCCGCGGAGACGGCAAGAGTCGAGGTTGCGAGCAGGAATAGAGCGCGGTTCATGCGGCGATCCGGTGCCCCGCACGGCGCAGGGTCTCGAGGCCAGTCTCGAGATCCGCCGCCCGGAGGAGGACGTAGTCGGTGTCGAAGGTGGAAATGGCAAAGATAGGCAGCCCGGCTGCCGCGAGCGGGGCCCCGATGGCCACCAGGATGCCGATCAGGTCGGGGGGCAGGACGTCGCGAACCCTGATCGCCCTGTAGTTCATCTGTGAACGAATATCTGGTGGGACCAGGGCCTGGTCCACTGTAATGGAAAGCTCCTCGGGAGTCCGGCTGGCCGTCAGGAAGGCCGCCCCCCGAACCCATTCCGGCATGGGGGCATCGGGAGGAAGGCGGCAGATGGCCAGGGTCCAGGGAAGCACCTCGAGGGGTAGCGAGTGGGAGGGTATCGTCATCCGGGACCGCAGGTTGAGGGGTGGCGGGAGGGGAATCAGGGGTCAAATCGGAAGGGCGCAACCCCCCGTGGCCAGTGCCGATACGGCAATTTGCCGAGGCTTGCGGTCCCGTGGGTCGGGCCTTAGCTTGTTGCCGCGATCCACGCGCACGGGAATCCGGCCAGTACGGCGGACGCAGTGAGGGCCGGCATTCGCGCCGAGCCCTTTTTTGTTACCCGCGATCGCACCCTGGCGGTAAGGGCCGCTCGGGAATCGAGACCCCACGGCGGGGCGCGTTACCGCCGCGGGTGATGTAGTCGGTCGGTACGGCGAGGTCCGGACTCCGATTACACCCATTCATCTACAGGAGAAGGATCAATGCGTACCACCGGCACCGTGAAGTGGTTCAATGACGCCAAGGGCTTCGGGTTCATCACCCCGGAGAACGGCCAGAAGGACTGCTTCGTTCACCATTCGGCTATCCAGGGCCAGGGATTCAAGTCCCTCGCCGAAGGTGAGCGGGTGGAGTTCGACATCGTGCAGGGCCAGAAGGGCCCCGCCGCCGAGAACGTCACCAAGCTCGGCCGGTAACGCCAGCGCGGAGCTCCGCCGACCGGGGCGCCGCCATCAGCCGGTCCGACCTGCTCGGGCCGGCTGATCGATTCTCCGGTCGGCGGATCGTTTTCTCTTTCAGGACAGAGGCTACATGATCGAAGTCACGATTGGCGAAGGCGATCGCTTCGAGGGCGCCCTCAAGGCGTTCAAGAAGAAGGTCCAGAAGTCGGGGATCCTGCGGGACCTCCGCCGCAAGCGGTACTATCTCAAGCCGAGTGAAGCCAAGGCCGTGAAGGCCTCGGCGGCGCGGCGGCGCAAGCGCACCGGCGGCCGCAAGGACTGATCAGCCGCCGGCCGGCCCCAGGCCGGCCGGTTTCGACCGGCGCCGCTTCTCTTCCTCGACCTCGAGGTGGAAGCGGTGCAGGATGCGGTGAAACAGCGGTGCGATCAGCAGTCCCGCCACGACGATGAACACGAATCCCGCATACAGGGCGTAACAGGCCGCGAACAGCTTTCCCGCTGTCGGGCCGATGTCGCCCACCGGTCCCATCCCTCCCAGCAGCATCGCCGAATTCAGGAACGAATCCACCCAGCTCTGCCCGGCCAGCAGGTGGTACCCCAGCATGCCGACCGCCAGCGACACCACCGTAATCAGCCCCGCCACCCCGCCGTGCTGCGCCACCCGGCGCAGGTACATCGGCCGCGACAGCATCGGCTCCGATCGGTGCTCGTACATGGGAAACCTCGGGGTCAGGGACGCTCGGTGACCGGTGCGGACCCGGTGCCCGGGAGCGGAGGCCAGCGTCCGCCGGCCTGCTCGCCGGCGATGACCTCCGCGACCGAGGGGTAGCGATAGACCACGGTCGCCCCGCGGGCGGCGAGCCCCCCGGTGTCGGCCGTGGGGCCATAGGTGGAATAGAGATCGCGCCGCAGCAGGCGGAGATAGGTGGTCAGCTGGCCGCGATGATGCGCCGAGTGGGTCAGCCGCCGGATGAGCACCCAGGCCCGGGAACGGTCGACATCGAAGAAGCGCACCGTCTGGCCGAACCAGGCATCAGGCTGCTGCGCGAGGAGCGCCACCCGGGCGGCGGAAGCCGCGGCATAGGTCTCGATGAACGCCAGCCGGGATTCAACGGGTGGGAGGAGGGGCAACCCGGCGTCGAGCCCGAGCATGTCCCTCATCCAGTTTCCCTCGGACGTGCACTGGTGGACCATGTGCTCGAGAGGCGTACGGGCCCTGGGCTCGGGGCGGAATTGGAGATCGGCATCACCGAACTGGCTCCAGACGCTCAGCGTCTTGAGGCGCTCGGTATCGTAGGATTCGGCGAAAGCGGATAGGGTGCTCATGGTCCACCGGGGAGGTGTTGAATCAGAGGGCGCCGCTCAAGAGGAGGCTGTAGAGCAGGACGGCGAGCACGATCGCCGTGATCGCGACGTACAGGCGGTCCTTCTGCAGCACGAAGGCGATGAGCGAGAGGAATACCCGCGCAATCGGCGTGGCGATCAGGAGCACGACGCCGAGCTGCACCACGGAACGGGCGTCGAAACGCAGCGCACCGGCCAGGATGCCAGCGAGGGAGCGGAGCGCCGTCGGTTCGGGAGTGGACCAGCGCTGCTCGACGGGCTCGAGACCGTGGTGCGCCAGCAGGAGGAGTCCACCGCACAGCACGACGGCCGCCGCGCCGAGGACGCCATAGCGGAGGAGATTGCCGACCAGCTGCTCCACCTGCTTGTCGCTCCAGCGGGGCGCCGGTGCCGTCACATGGCCCCCTTGATGCCCTTGTAGAGCATTTCGATGGCGAGCAGGACGATGACCGTGGTAAAGAGGAGCCGGAGCGCCCGGGTGCGCGCCAGCGTCAGGAGCCGGGCCCCCACCAGCGCGCCCGCGAGTACGCCTATGGTGGTCGGAAAGGCGAGCGTGGGTTCGATATACCCGCGGCTCAGATAGACGCCGGCGCTGGCCGCGCCGGTCACGCCGATCATGAAGTTGCTGGTGGTGGTGGAGACCTTGAACGGCAGGCGCATGATGCGGTCCATCGCGAGCACCTTGACCACGCCCGACCCGATGCCGAGCAGGGCGGAGAGGGCGCCGGCCAGGAACATGATACAGAAGCCGAGCGGTACGCCGGTCACTTCATAGTGGCGCAGGCCGGCCGGCGTGGGATAGGTCGAGGCCAGGCGGAGCCGCCGGGCCAGCGGACTCGAGGACTCGGTCAGATGCTCCGCCTGCGGCCGCAGCGACTGGATCGCGGTGGACAGGAGGACGATCGCGAACAGCACGGCGATGAAATTGGCCGAGACCAGCACCGCGAGATACACCCCCACCAGCGCGCCCAGGGTCGTGGCGACCTCGAGCAGCATGCCCACCCGGATGTTGGTGTATCCCTCCCGGACGTAGGCCGCGGCGGCGCCCGATGACGTGGCAATGACGGAAATCAGCGACGCGCCCACCGCGTAGTGCAGATCGATCCCGAACGCGAGAGTGAGCATCGGCCCGACGATGATGCCGCCGCCCAGGCCCGTGAGCGCGCCCAGCAGTCCGGCGGCAAAGGCCCCGGCGGCAATCAGCACGCTCATCAGGAGGACGGTCATCGGACGCGCTACTCCCTCACCCCCACCGCATATCGCGTCCGCAGCGTGCCCAGGTGGTGCCGCTCGTGGCCCGCCACGATGTAGCCCAGCGCCCTCGGCGTGATCGCGTGACCGTTGGCGACTCCGCGTCGAGTCCACGCTTCGTCGGAAAGTCCCTTGCACAGCGCGATCGTGGCGGCGCGGATGGCCGAGAATTCATCGACGAGATCGGCCAGCTTGCGCTGATCCGCGCCGGAGGAGGGAACCCAGGCATTCTCGTCCATCCCCGGGAGCGGCGTGGCGTCCGCCCGGGCGGCGGTCAGCAACCGGTAGGTCATGACGCGTTCGATGTCGGCGAGATGCCCCAGCACCTCCCGGATACTCCACTTCCCCGGGGCATAGCGATAGCCGGCCCGGTCTTCGCCGACCGTACTGAAGACGGCGCGGGTGGCGTCGATCTGCTGCTGCAGCAGGCGGGCCAGGTCGCATTCCGGGATCAAGTCGATGTACCGGCTGTAGTAGGGCAGGAATTCACCATCGGCGGGCTTGGCAATCACGGCCATGACGAGCGTTCCTCAGGACAGGTAGTCGTCGAACAGACGATTGGAAAGATAGAGACCGGCCGCCGTGCCGATGACCATGGCGAAGAAGCCGGTCATGAAGCCGAACGGAGCGCCGAGATACCACCCGAGGTACCCGCCCAGGGTGGTGCCGATGAAGCCGATCAGCTTCTTCATGACGCGGCAACGCCCCGGCGGAAGCTCCGCGGGGCGGTCGGCTGGCGGGACGTGGCGGGGCCGGCAGCGGTCCAGGAAATCAGGCGGCGCTCACTCGGTGGCGTCGAAGGTGTTGCAGGAGTCGATCCGTCCGGAATCGAATCCCTTCCGGAACCAGCTGGAGCGCTGCGCCGAGGTACCATGGGTAAACGACTCCGGATTGACGTGGCCGGTCGCCATGCGCTGGAGGCGGTCATCTCCCACCGCGGCGGCGGCCGTGAGCCCCTCATCTATATCGCCGGGATCGAGCTTGTCCCGACTCTGGGCCGAGCTGGCCCACACACCGGCGTAGCAATCGGCCTGGAGTTCCAGCCGCACGGAGAGCTCATTGGCCTGGTCGCTCCGACGCTCCATCGCGGCGTGCACCTTGTCACTGGTACCCAGGATCTTCTGCACGTGATGGCCCAGCTCGTGGGCAATGACGTAGGCCTGAGCAAAGTCGCCGGGAGCGCCGAAGCGGTCCTTGAGCTCCCGGTAGAAGCCCAGGTCGATATAGACCTTCTCGTCGCCGGGGCAGTAGAAGGGGCCGGTGGCGGACTGCGCGAAGCCGCAGGCGGACTCGATCTGGTCGCGGAACAAGACCAGGTGGGCGTGACGATAGGGCGTGCCGGATTTGGGGAGGATCTGGTCCCAGGAACCCTGGGCGTCGTCCAGCACCCGCGAGACGAAGCGGACCTCGGGCTCCTCCGCGGCATCGTTGACGGGCGCGGCAGGCGCCACGCCCGTCCCGCCGCCGCCATTCCCGAGCAGGGCGAAGAAATTCTGCTTGAACACCAGGCTCAGCACGAGCAGGATGGCGAGACCGCCCAGCCCGATGTGCCGGCCGCCGAGGCCGCCGCCGCCGAATCCGCCGCCACCGCCCTCACCGCGGCGATCTTCGAGATCGCTGCTGCGTCCGCCATCTCCCAGTCGCACATGCCACCTCCGCCCGCCCCGCGGGCCGCTGGACCATCGCTGGAAGGTTTGCCCGGAGCCACGCCCGGTCAAGCGAACGGCCGGAACCCGTCAGAGTTTCAGTTCGCCCCGCATGAGCGTCACGGCCGTGCCACCGACGCGCACGGTCTCGATGTCGTGACGCGGCCCGACCACTTCCACTTCCGCCACCCCGGGCCGGCCCATCCAATGCCCCTGCTCGGCGAGAAAGACCGGCTGATCGATCAGGCCGTACCGCCAGCAGTACGCCGCCATCGAACCCGTGGCCGAGCCGGTGAACGGATCTTCGGGAAGATCGGGTGGAACCCCGAACTGCCGCGCAAAGGTCCGGCCCGCCGGCGTCGCGCCCTGGAGACAGAAGAGGTGCGGACTGAAGAAATCCGAGCGCGCGTGATAGGCGCGATAGGCCGCCACATCGAGTACCGCCGCCCGGAGCGATTCGAGCGAGCGCAGCGGCACCATGAGGCCGGTCGTGCCGGTACTCACCGTCTGGATCACCGCGCCGGTGAGGAGGTCGGCGGGGTTGAGCCCGAACATGGGCAGCACCTCCGCGGCGGCGTGCGTGGAGAGGAACCGCGGCTTGCGCTGGCTCATGACAATCTTGTGCTTCCCGCCGCTCGTCACCACGTCGACCGACACCGGCCCATCCTTCAGCTCGAGCGAAATGGTGGTGCGCTCTCCCGCGAGCCGCAGCCGCCCGGCCTCGACCAGGGCATGAATCGTGGCGATGGTCGGGTGGCCGGCCAGGGGAATCTCTTCGGCGGGCGTGAAGTAGCGGGCGGCGATGTCGGCGATGCGGGAGCGGCGGACGAAGGCCGTCTCGGCGAGGTGGATCTCGTCGGCGATGGCCAGCATGGTGGCGTCATCGAGATCGTCGGCGTCGAACACGACGGCACACGCGTTGCCGGCCAGCGGCCGGTCCGTGAACGCATCAACCCAGCAGATCGGCAGGGTCGGCATCAGTTCAGCGCGACTTCGGCCGAGGCCGCCGGCTCGGCGCCCACTGGAATCGCGTCAGCGCCACCCGGCCGCGCCCGTCGAACCGTACTCCCTCCCGCTCGAGCAGCATCCGCTGGGTCAACTCGGCGCCAGGACGCCGGCGGCGGCTCACTTCGCCGCGGGCATTGATGACACGCTGCCATGGCAGCACGGTGCCGGAGGGTAGCGCCGCCAGGGCGTAGCCGACCTGGCGCGCGCGCCGGGGAAACCCCGCCAACCGGGCCAGCTGGCCATACGTGGCCACGCGGCCGCGGGGAATGCGGGCGACGAGGCGGAGGATGCGCTCGTTGAAATTCACGGCCGGTCGCCTTTGCTGCCATTCGTTCGGGAACCGATATCCACCGATAACACCGATAACACCGAGAACACCGAGAACACCGAGAACACCGAAACAGCTTTCCACAGATGACACGGAAACTAACTCAGATGGTGCCCGAAGCCCTTCAGCACCTCGGCCCAGCCGAGCATCAGAAAGATCGGTAACAATGAGACAAGCAAAGCCGAAATCGAGCGTGGTGGCTGTTTACCACAACGAAAGATCCCGGCTTGGGTGACGAGGCCCGGGCGCAATCGGGCGCATCCTCGGGGTCATCTGTGTCATCTGCGGATGCAGTTGCTGACTTCGGAGGAATCGGAGGCATCCTCGGGGTATCCGTGGATGCTGTTGCAGGATTGGGGGCGCTGTTTCCATCTCCCCGCCTGCGGCGCTAAGATGAATGGCCCCCGCCGCACCCAACCGACCGACAGGAGCAGCCATGCCCTCGCGAGTATCGATTGCGATTGCCGTTCTGTCCGTGGCCGGATCGCTGTCGGCCCAGGTGCCGGACCGCACCCGCCTGCTGGAGGTCTGGACCCGGGACAGCAACAACGTCATGCGGTACATCGAGGCGATGCCCGACTCCGCGGTGGAGTACCACCCGACTCCCGGGGTGCGCACCTTTGCCGCCCAGTTCGACCACATCGTGACCACCAACTTCGAGGTGGCGGCGCAGACGCTGGCGCCCGGCAAGCCGATGCCCGAGCTGGGCGACTCCGCGGCGTACCTGCACAACAAGGCGGCGCTCCGAGGCTACGCCGCCGCCACCTTCGACTACCTGCTCACCCTGGCGCGCAGGGCGACGCCCGCCCAGCTCGCCAAGTCGGTGTCCGTCTGGAAGCAGCCGAACAAGCCGGTCTGGGAATGGCTGGAGCTGTCCCACGAGCACACGGTGTGGACGCTGGGCCAGACGATTCCCTACCTGCGCCTCAATGGGGTAACGCCGCCGGACTACAGCATTCCCTTCTGACCGTGCGGGGCTAGTCGTCGCCCCGGAATTCGCGCTGCGCCATTGCCCCGGCCCGGTACCGCGGAACTTCGCGGCCGGGCCGCTCCATTTCCTCCGGCTCTTCCTTGAGCGGCCACGCCTCCTCGATGCCGAGTCGGCCGCAGCCGGCGCACAGATCGAGACTCAGCACCCGGTCCCGGTCGACCCGTGAGACCCGGATGTCCGCCTCATGCTCGCCGCAACGCTCGCAGATCATCAGGCGCCCGGCAGCTTTCCGGCAGGTGTCATCTTGTCGACCAGCGCGGGAAGGAAGGCGGACAGCTTGGCCGCCGCCTGCTGCGGATCGATGCCGAGTTTGGCGGCCAGGTCACGGACATGGGTGTCCCCCAGGACCTTCTGGATCTGGTCGGCGCTGACGGGAAGATTCTGCCCGGTGCCGATCCAGCTCTGCACCAGGTGGCCGAGCCCGTTGTTCTGGAACTGCTGCAGGAGCCCGTTGAGGCCTCCGCCACTGTTCAGCGACTGCATCATGTGGGCAATGGCATCGCCATGCTCGCCTGCGGCGCCGCCCAGCGCGCCCTTGACCTGACCGGCCAGTTCATCGAAGAGTCCCATCGTTGCCTCCTTCAGTTGAGAGCCGCGGTTCCGGCTCCGCGTCATCGAGCCAGAACAGCAGCGCCAGCAGCAGGGCGCCACAGGTGACGCCGATATCCGCGACATTGAAAGTCCAGAAGCGCCAGACCGGAAGGCCGATATCGATGAAGTCGGTGACCCCCCGGTCCGACTGCAGACGGTCGAGCAGATTGCCGATGGCGCCGCCCGCGATCAGTGCGATGGCGGCGGCGCGCCAGCGCGCCCCGGCCGCCGTCTCGGCGAAGAGGCGGTAGAGCAGCATCAGCGCGAGGACCGCCACCAGGCTGAAGATGGGGCGGGACCAGTCGCCGAGCGAAAGACTCATGGCGGCGCCGGTATTGTGGGTCAGGGTAAACCGGAGGAAATCCCCCAGCACCGGATAGGGCGCGTGCTCCGGCAGGAGCCGCTGCTCGGCCTGGGCCTTGGTGAACTGGTCCAGTGCCACCACCAGAAGGAGGATCGGCACCGCGACGCGCGTCTTAGCGGGCAGCAGCGACCGCCTCCCCGCGACAGGCCGCCTGCTCGAAGGCGTTGCCGTGGTACGGATGGCGCCCGCGCAGCAGCGCGCCGATGCTGGCGGCGCAATACGCGGGGAGAAAGGCGGGGCCCCAGCGTTCACACTGGCGGACGTGCACCCGCTCGTGCGAGCGGGTGGCCACCAGCGCCGAGGCATCGCGACCGAGCACCACATGGCCAAGCGTCATCGCGGCGGCGCCACCATCGAGGGGCACGGCGTGACGGAGCAGCGGGCCGATCCACCCTCCTTCGGCCTCCAGCACGCCGTCCACCACGCGGACCCGGCCGCCGGTTGCGCCCGCGAGCGCGGCCAGGCCGAGACCGAGGATTGTATTGGGAAGGGCCCAGAGGTAGCGGAGGGACTGCGCGGCGGACGGACGCATGCGGGAAGATGGCCGCCGCACCGATGGGACGCCAGCTATCGAACTTGAGACACCGGAGTGCTCAGCCCGGCTGGAACCCGATACGGCCCCGCTGTTCCGGGGCCGTACTCTGAACGTAGACCTGTGCAATCGCTTCGTAGGCCAGCGCCACGGGCGAGGTGCCTGCCTCGAGCAGGGCCGCCGCCGGAGGGAACCTGAAGGTGCCGCGCGACTCTCCCTCGGGCGGGTAGATCTCCAGCATCACGTAGCCGGGGGCCACACCCTGAATCTTCTTGACGAGATATTCCCTGCCGTTATGCAGGATGACCCGGACCACCGGGTGTCCGGGCTGGCCCTGCAGCTGAGTGAACAGCCCCTGCTCGAAGTAGCTCGCGTCGAAGGCCATGGATGCTCCGTGTCAGTTCACCTTGAGCCGCTCGAAGAAGTGCTTGCGGACCTTGGCCACCTTGGGCGCGACCACCGCCGCGCAATAGGGCTGGTTCGGGTTCCGCAGGAAGTAATCCTGGTGGTACGCCTCGGCCGGATAGAAATGGTCGAGTGGCACCACCTCCGTGACGATCGGTGCTCCCCAGAGATCCGCGGCATCGAGTTCCACGATCGCGGCCTCGGCTTGGGCCTTCTGCGCGGCGGAATGATAGAAAATGGCCGAACGGTACTGGGTTCCGGCGTCCCCGCCCTGGCGGTTCAGGGTAGTGGGATCGTGGATGGTGAAGAAGACGCCCAGCAGGTCGGCGTAGTCGATCTGCGCCGGGTCGAACTCCACCTGTACCACCTCGGCGTGTCCAGTGGTGCCGGAGCAGACCTGTTCATACGTCGGGTTCTGCACCCGGCCGCCGGCGTACCCCGAGCGGACCTTGCTGACACCCTTGAGCTGCTGGAACGCGGCCTCGAGGCACCAGAAGCAGCCTCCGGCCAGCGTGGCGAGTTCTGTCGTCATGATTCCGTCCTTCAGTGCGCGACTGGTGGCAGCTCCGTGCTGCACGACTTGGCGCGCCAATAAACGATCTCAGCGGGCATCCGGTTCTCCGGCGGCGACCCCCGGCACCGCAGTGAAAAATAGCTGGAACCGGGCTTACGGTAGAGCGGCCGCCGCCCCGGAACCCCGGGATGGGGGCAAGGGTGGCAGAGCCCACAGGCGGCATACCCGCGGCCACTCCAGGCCGAACGTCTGACGGAACCCACCGGCGACCACTCCGGTCGCGAGCCGGACCTCGATTTCCATGGTGCAGGCAATGAACTCCTCGCCCGCACCGATCCACGTCATGCGACTGTTCCGGGACCCCTGCTGCGGCACCAGCCGCGTCCGCGCCGTCACTTCGGCGAGCTGGAAATCGGTGGCCGGGGTCGCGGAAGCCGCCAGCTCCAGTTTGAGGGCGTCCCTGAGGCGGCTGAGTCCCAGCAGCGGCGCGATCCACCGGACCCCGTGGCGGCAGAGGCCGTGGCGGAGCTCGAGGTGCAGCTCCCCGGAGCCCAGTGCCGTGAGCTGCGGCGCGTCGAGATAGATCTCGTGCGCCACCAGCCGGCGCCCGAGGCGGGCGGCGAGCGCATCCAGCTCGGCGGACTCCATTCAGATCCGGTCGAGATGATGCACGGTCCGCTCGTTCACCACGTTGCCGGTGTGGAGGATCTTCGCCGGTTCGACCAGCAGGAGCTCGACTTCCTCGGGTGCCAGCGGCCGGTGCTCGACTCCGCGGGGAATCACCACCATCTCGCCCGGTCCGAGGTGCACCGCGCCGTCCCGAAGCTCGATGGTCAGACGCCCCTTGAGCACGAGAAAGAGCTCGTCCTCCCCCTCGTGATGGTGCCACATGAACTCTCCCTTGACCTTGACCAGCTTGACCTGCGAGTCGTTGAGATCGGCCACGATCTTGGGACTCCAGTGGTCGTGGAAGAGGGAGAGTTTCTGGCTCAGGTTGATGACGGGCAGCATGGCGGCCTTTCTCCAGGTTACTCGTTCCGCGTTGGGTTTCAATTCTCGAGTTTTCGGAAACTGGTCCCCGATCCCCTGTCCCCGGGGTCGCACGAGCAGTTCCTTTCTTCCTTCTGCTTTCTGCCGTCTCGTGACGCTTGTCTCGCGACTCGCGACTCCCATCACCGCAGCAGCAGGCGGATCAGCCAGCGTACCAGCACGATCGACAGCACGGCGAGCGCCACCAGCAGCCCGCCGACGACGGCGATCACGGCAATCAGGTACCAGCGGTCGGAGCGGGACGCGCGCTCCGGAGCGGCAAGGGCCCGTTCCAGCAGCTCGACGTTGCGCAGATTGACCCGGGAAACGGCGTCATACAGGTCGCCGGCCACCGGAATGGCGCCGAGGATTTCATCCAGCGCCAGGTTGAGGAGCATGCGGATCAGCGTCGCCAGTGGCACCCGGAGACGGATGCCCTGCACCACGATGAATCCGCCCAGCAGCGCGCCGAGCAGATCGCCGACCACTGGAATGAGGCCGAGGATAGGATCGGCGCCGATCCGGAAGCCGGCGCCGGGGACTTCGATGCCGTCATCGAGCCAGTGGGCCAGGCGCCGGGCGTTGTAGAGACGTTCTTCGGGTTCGGGTGGCATGGGAGGGGCCGCCGTTAGCCTTTAGCCGTTAGCCTGGAGGAGCGTGAACTGTTGACAGTGAACAGGTAACAGGCCCGGCATCTCACGTCTCGTGGTTCCGGTTCACAGTTCACAGTTCACTGTTCACTGGCATCGCAGTTTCCGCTTACTGCTTACTGCTCACTTTCTGTAGCTTAACGGGCACCACCTGCCGCCGTCGACGGTACGACTCTCAGCCCGGGAGTGGCCCCATGTCCGTCCGAAATGCCCTGATTCAACTCGTCTTCCTCTCGGCGCTGGGGTGCGGCCCGGCGATGCCGCCGCCGGGGCGGGTGTATGTGGAGCGGGAGCCGCCACCGGAACGGGCCGAAGTGCTGCTGACCCGCCCGGGCCCCGACTACGCCTGGGTACCCGGCCATTGGCAGTGGGAGGGGCGCGACTATGTCTGGACTCCGGGCCAGTGGGTGCGATTCGAGAGCGGAAAAGCCGAATGGCACCCCGGGCGGTGGGCTCACAACCGGCATGGGTGGTACTGGGTTGAAGGCAAGTGGATGTGAACTGCAGAAGAATGGAGATAGAAGATAGGAGAAAGGAATTCAGTGGATTGATGAGTTCCCATCTCCTATCTCCTATCTCCTGTCGCCCGTCTTCCGTCTCCTGTCTCCCCTACTAATCTCGATGCACGAGTCCAGGCGAAAACGCGGGCAGGCACACCGCGATGTATTCGGCGCCTCCCGCCTCCGGTGAGCCGTAGCGCACCCATTCGCCGGGGGCAGTAACGACGGCCTGGCCAGCCCGCACGTCAAGCGAGCCGCCTTCGAAGTCCACTCGCAGCATGCCACGCAGCACCACCGTGATCTCTTCGAATTCGGGACGCTGGCCTGGTTCGATCCACCCGGCCGGCGAAACCATCCTGGCCACGCTCGCTGATGAATGGCCCGAATTGACCCGGCCGGCGTATTCCTCGATCTGTTTGGGCAGGTTGCCGGCGGCTTTGATGACGGTCGGTGTCGAGATGAGTCGAGGCATGGGAGATGGGAAAGGGGAGACGGGAGACGGGAAAATCGTGAACGGGGAACGGGGAACGGGGCATCTCAACTCGCGGAGGGAAATCGGATTCCAGGCAAATCCCCCCATCCCCCCATCCCCACATCCCTCAATCCTTCAATCTCTTAATCCCGCCGACGCGCCGGACGAGATAGACCAGGATGGCGGCATTCGCCAGCAGCGCCCCGGCCGCGAGCCAGGTCGGGCGCCGCACCAGCTCCCAGCACTCGACCGGCAGTCCGCAGCCGGTGGCGATCACGGTGAGGTAGCCTCCCCACCGGCGCCGGAGCCAGAGACCGGTCCCCTCCGCCGCGAACAGCGTCGCGAACGCCAGCGACATCCCCGCTACCAGGTGCAGCCGGCCTGGCCCATGCTCGGTCAGGGTCCCCACCAGTTGCACGGCGAGCCGCCGTTCGGCAGCAACCGGGAGGCGGGCCGCCCAGTCCCCGAAACGGGCCGCCGCACCCGGCGCAAGCAGCTGGAGCAGCGCGAGTGCGGCGACGACGAGCAGGATCGACTTGGCAAACTTGTACAGCGCAATCAAGCGAAGGCCCCGGCCCTCGCCCAGGGACTCAGTCGGTCGCCGCTCCATGCGCCTCATGGCAGACGGTGAGCAGCATCTCGGCCGGCACCTGGGCCTGCACCGCGAGGTGGGCCCCCGGCGTGACCACGAGGAGGCTGCCCGGCTGCAGTTCCTGCTCTCCCCCCGAGGTAATCACCCGGAGCCAGCCCTTGAGCACCTGCACCGTCATGACCCCTTCCCCGCGATGATCCTTGAGATAGCCGCCGCGCTCGAAGACCATCAGCACCTGGGTCAATCGACCGGAGCGGATCAGGGCGATCTGCCGGTGACCCGCCACCGCGTGATGCGGCTCGTGGCGAAGCCACTGGGCTGTCGCGGTCAGGTCGATCAGATGCTCGTCGCCTTCGAAGCGTTCGTGGGGATGGGGACGGAGACGGGTGAGAGTCGCAGGCATGGGGCGGCCTCCTTCTCGGGGTCCATGGCGGCGGGGCGTGGGTCCCCGCCGCCGGATCAGAATTCGCGCTTTTTCATTTCCTTGAACAACCGCCGGGTCTCGGCGGATTCCTCCGGTGGACGCTGGCGCAGCGTATCGTCGAACTGGCCGGCGCGGTCCTGCTTGGGAGGGGCTTCCTTGGCGGCGTTCTTCTTTGCCAGCGCCGCGATCCGTTGATCTTCTCGCTTCGACATCAGCTCTCCTCAGTATTGCGTTCAGAACCTCGATTCCGCCAGACCGGGGCCTGCCTGACCTCCGGTCCCGCTTCGCTACCCTCGATCATAGCCGATCCGCACCCCCAGTGGCCAGCGCACCGTCCGCCGGGTGGCCGGATCCCCCCATGCCCCGCCCAGGGCGGCCGCGGCGTCAGGCACCGGGTCGCGGCCCCGCTGCTTCTTATACTGGCTCACCGCCGACCAGGTGTCGAGATAGCCGAGGAATTCCCGAAGGTCCCAGTCCGCGGTGAGTTCCAGGGGTGGGGCCGCCACCTCGTGAAACGGGAAGGGCAGGGTCTGGTACAACTCGTCCACCCAGTGCCGCTCCGGCGGCCAGTATTCGTGGACCTGGGTCGCGTGCCAGTGATGGAAGCCGGCCTGAACCGCGTCGCCGTCGACGGTTGACGTGGCGTAGGTCCAGAGCACCAGCGCACCGCCCGGGGCCAGCACTCGCTTCACTTCCTGATAGAAGGCGGGGAGATCGAACCAGTGCGCCGCCTGGGCCACGGTGACCAGGTCGGCGCTGTGATCGGGGAGTCCGCTGACCTCGGCGGGGGCGGTCCGGTACTCGACCCGGGGATGGGGCGTGGCGTTGGCGATCTGTTTCGCGCTCACGTCCGTGGCAAGTACCCGCGCGTAGTATTCCGCCAGCGGCACCGAGGCCTGTCCATTGCCAGCCCCGACGTCCCACGCCAGGTGATGCGCCCGGCTCAGCGTGGCGAGCCAGCCAAACAGCGAATCCGGGTAGTGCGGCCGAAACCGGGCGTAGGCGTCGGCGACGCCGGAGAAGTGGTCGGGAATCGCGGTACCCCCTTCAGAACGTGATCAGCGGCCCCCACCCTGGTGCGGCCGACCGCCTCCGCCGCCCCGCCGGTGCGGCGGGCGCCGCGGATGCGGAGACGACTGGCCATCGGTCCGGCCACCAGCATGTGAGGGACGGCCGGGATGGCTCGCCGGTGCACGCGACGGACGATGTTCCGTCCGGCCGGACGTGTTGGCCGAGCCCGCGGCTGCCCGGCGCGCTTCCTTTTCGCGGGCCCGCGCCCGCTCCTCCGACTTGCGGGCCCGGATGGCGGCGATTCGCTCCGCGAGGGGCACCTCGAACTTCGCCTCGGGCCGCGCACTGTAGTTGAAATCGGGCACGGTAATCCGTGCCAGCCGGTTGCCGATGGCCTTCTCGATCGCGCGCACCTCGGCTTCTTCCTCTGGTGCCACGAAGGTGAAGGCATCCCCGGTCAACTCGGCCCGGGCCGTGCGGCCGACCCGGTGGATGTAGTCCTCCGGCGCCAGCGGTACATCGAAATTCACCACATGACCGAGCGCCTCGACGTCGATGCCGCGGGCCGCGATGTCCGTGGCGACGAGCACCCGGTACCGCCCGCTCTTGAAGCCGGCCAGCGCCTCGGTACGCTGGTTCTGCGAACGGTTGCCGTGGATCTTCGCGGCCTGGATCCCCTGCTTCACCAGGTAGTCGGACAGCCGGTTGGCGCGGTGCTTGGTGCGGGTGAAGACCAGCACGTCCTTCATGACTCCCGAGCGGAGGAGATGGACGAAGAGCGCCGACTTGAGATCCTGGGCCACCGGATAGACCGCCTGGGTGATCCCGACCGCGGGCTTGGCCTGCCGCTCGACTTCGAGGAGTACGGGGTTCTGCAGCATTTCCCGGCTCAGCGCCGCGATCGGCGGCGGCATGGTGGCGCTGAAAAAGAGGGTCTGCCGCTTGGCCGGGAGGTGCCGCAGCACCCGGCGGATATCGGGCAGGAATCCCATGTCGAGCATCCGGTCGGCTTCATCCAGCACCAGGAACTCGACCGCCGGCAGCTTCGCGTACGGCGCCTTGAAGTGGTCGAGCAGCCGGCCGGGCGTCGCCACGATGACGTCGACACCGGTGCGGAACGCGTGCTCCTGCGGGCCCATGCCGACGCCACCGAAGATCGCGGCCGCCGTGATCGGGGTATGGACCGCCAGGTCGTTGAGATCCTCGAGGATCTGCGCCGCCAGCTCCCGCGTCGGCGTGATGATCAGCGCCCGGGTGGCGCCGCGGCGACGGGTGAGCAGGTGGTGCAGAATCGGCAGCAGAAAGGCGGCGGTCTTGCCGCTTCCGGTCATGGCGCACGCCAGTACATCGCGACCGGCCATGGCCGGCGGTATGGCGTCGGCCTGGATCGGGGTGGGGCGGGTGAATCCGAGTTCGCGGATACCCTTGAGAAGACTGGGGTCGAGCTTGAGGGAGGTGAACGGCACGCAGAATCCTTGTACGACTGCAGAAAGGCGGGGCAGAGTCCCGGGCCGGGACCATCCCGACGGGGGGCAATCTAACGGGACGGCCCGCTCTTGCCCTGGCGGCGATGGCCGAAGCGGAGACTGGCTGTCCCCACGAAGATTTCGCGGAGGAAGCTGCCCAGGGCGCCGATGAAGGCCAGCATCGCCGCGATGAAGAGGAGGGCGACGACCTCGGCCAGGTTGACCGGCAGAAATGTGCGCAGGAAAAGAACCACGATCACCACGCAGATCAGCGGCGCGCAGCAGGTGGAAAGGGTGATGGCGCGCTGGATCAGCCGGGCGCGCTCGGACAGGGTGTCCAGCTCCTGATGGTCAGCCTCGACCGCGGTGTGGGCCGCCATCCGGTCCTCCAGGACCCGCGCCCGGTCGATGATGCGTGCCATCCGGTTGGTCAGCACCGTCAGCGTCACCCCGACGCCCGAAAGCAGAAAGACCGGGGCGACGGCGGTCTGGATGACGTGGGCGATGTCGAGGGCCTGGAGGTCGGTTTGCATGGGCCGGTCCACGGATCGAGGGCGGGCGCGGGGCGACGATTTCCGGACCAGCGGGCAACGGCCTGCGAGGACCCGGCGTAGACATCAACATATTCGCCGCCCCATCAACCGGAACCGCCCGTGGAGATGCCCATGCCGAAACCTGCCCGACTGCTGCTGGCCGCCGCCCTCCTCCTCCCGCTCGCCGCCTCGCCCGCACTGGCCCAGACTCCCTCGGCGCCGCCGGCGAGCGGCCAGCAGGGCATGGGCCAGGGTCGGGGCATGGGTGGCGGCGACCGCCGCTTCCAGGAACTCCTCAAGGGGATCACGCTGACGGGGGACCAGCAGAAGAAGATCGATTCGATCCGCGCTGCCTACCGGGCGAGGATGCCCGCCTTTACACCGGGGCAGATGCCGGACTCCGCGACCAGGGCCCAGGGCCGCAACCTGATGCGCGCAGCCAACCAGGAAATCCGCGACGTGCTCGACATGGACCAGCGGAAGATCTGGGACCAGAACGTGGAGACGATGCGGGCCAACCGAGGGAAAATGGGCGGCGGGCCGAACTGAAGCCGTCTGAAGGCTACCGCGCAGGCCGGTAGCCGGAATGCGCCGCCAGGGAGTCGCTCAGCCGGGGCCGAATGTCGTCATCGGTCCCGGCTTTGCCGTCCGGGCCTCTCGCGTAGAGATCATAGGAGGCGCCGTCAGTGGCTCGCGCGTAGCTGTACTCGCCCCCGAAGAATCCAGCCGACTGGTCCATGATATTCACGAAACGGGTCGGGATCGGATAGCCGAGCAGCTGTTTCAGTGTGGCCGGATAGGCATGGTTCTCGGCATGGTAGTCTTCGAGCGCGCCGACCACCTTGGCCAGGTCCTGACTGATGACGAGACGCTGCGCCTGAACCATTTCCGGATTGTCCTTGGTGCGGATGAGCGTGAACGCTCCCAGCCCGAGCTGCAGCCCCGCACCCGTCACCGCCAGGATTCCCGCCAGCTTTGCCCTGGGCCGGTCGCTCACCAGCGCCCACGAAAGCGCCGCCGCGGCGAAGAAGAGGCCGAACCCCGGAATGAATGAAAGTGCTGCCAGGGCAAGCAGCGGCCAGCTCTTCCCCGGTGGTCTGGAGCTTGCGCCCTGCGGTATTCCGGCTGTCACTTCGTGCTCCGGTTATCTCGACGGCGGGGTGAGCGCCACGTTGACCATATCCACGTAGAAATTCCGGTCGAGCCCGAAGCCGGTCGCGCTGTTCACAGTGAGCGGCGCGGTCTGCCAGGTCTCGGTCGGGTGGAGCAGGGTCCATCCCTTGTCCGTGAGCCGGGCGCGGACTGGCATGGCGAACCCCGGCACCACATTGCCCCAGCGATAGCTGATCGAGTCGGCGTTCACCTTGTACTCGAACACGGGGATCTTCGTGGTCGTGAGGTACTGGGTAAACACCGTGCTCAGGTCGACACCGGCCTCCCGGCTGATGTAGTCCTCTACCTGCTGGCCGGTGACCGTCTGGTGCCAGAACTCCTTGTTGAGGCCGCGGAGGATGCGGCGCCACTTCGCGTCGTCGTTGATGATCTGGCGGATGGTGTGGAGCATGTTGCCGCCCTTGTAGTACATGTCCCCCGAGCCGTCATTCTGTACGCCGTAGCGCCCCACCACCGGGCTCCGGTTCTGCACCAGCGGCCTGGTTCCCATCACGTATTCATCCCCCGCGCGGGCGCCGTCACGGCAGGCGGCGTAGAGATTCTCCGCGTAGTTGGCGAACCCCTCGTGCACCCACGAATCGGCGATGTCCTTCGAGGTGATGCTGTTGCCCCACCACTCGTGGGCACTCTCGTGCACG
The DNA here is from genome assembly GCA_035279705.1 of Gemmatimonadales bacterium. Lineage (GTDB taxonomy): Bacteria > Gemmatimonadota > Gemmatimonadetes > Gemmatimonadales > GWC2-71-9 > DATEHG01. The sequence goes on along the minus strand of DATEHG010000178.1, from coordinate 9,360 downwards.
ATGATGAAATCCCAGCGGGTCCCCCAGCCGGTGCGGGAGAGGTCCCGCCCGAGGTAGCCGTTCTGGTAGTGATTGCCGTAGGCAATGGCGCTCTGGTGTTCCATGCCGAGGTGCGGAGTCTCGACCAGCTTGTACCCGTCGGTGTACCAGGGATAGGGCCCGAACCAGTGCTCGAAGCACTGCAGCATGGTCTTGGCCTGCACGAACTCCCGCTCGGCGGCCGCCTTGTGGTAGTCGAGGGGCCAGAAGTCCATGGAGAGTTTGCCCGCCTCGCCCTTGTAGCTGTCGGTCCAGTGGGCATACTGGCCGGCGTTCACCGCCACATCGTAATTGTTGATCGGGCTCGCCACGAACCATTCGTAGGTGGTGGTCTTGTCGGGGTTGTGCACGGTGGAGCGCAGCCGGCCGTTGGACACGTCCATCATCGGATCGGGCACCGTGATGGCGACCCGCTGGCTGTCGGGCTCATCGGCCTGGGTGTCCTTGTTGGGCCACCAGACGCTGGCACCGAGGCCCTGGTTGGCCGTCACCACCCAGGGGCGGCCGAGGCTGTCCGTGGCCCAGACGTAGCCGCCATCCCAGGGGGCGCGGTGAGCGACGCGCGGGCGCCCGTGATAGTAGACCGTCACAGTGTGGCTGCTTCCCGGCGCCTGCGCGGCCTTGAGCGTCACCATGAAGGCGTTGCCGTCTCGGGTGGCGCCGAGCACCTGGCCTTCCTGCACGATGCTGTCCACCTCCATCGGCACCTGGAGATCAATCTGCAGCGCGGCCGAGGGGCCGGTGACCTTGTAGGTGATGCCGTTCCAGCCCCGGATCGTGCTGTCCCCCGGATTTGCCGAGACATGGAGATCGTAGAAGGTCACGTCCCACCAGGCCCGCTCTGGGGTGATGGAGCCCCGGAGTGTGTCCGCGTGGGTAAAGACGGAGTCCTGGGCGTGAGCCGCCGACGAGATACCGAGGAGTAGCGACGCGAGGGCGAGGTAGCGGGGCATGGAGCCTGGGAGAAAAGAGAATGGAGAAAGGTGAACGGGGAACGGGGAACGGGGAACCTGGAACTCACAACTCGCGACTCGTGACTCGTGACTCTGAACGATACCCAACCGCTCAGGGAACCAATTCCATATCCACCCGATGCATTTCCGGCCCCCAGCCATCCGGAAACCGGGCCAGCTCCCGCGCCCCGAATCTGGCGAAGAACGGCGCCGAAAGGTGACTGGCGCCGATGTGCAGCCGGGCGTCGGGACCATGGGCCTTCACCTGGTCGAAGACTCGCCGCATGATCGCCGTGCCGATGCCGTGCCCCTGGAGCTCCGGTGCAAGCAGGATCCAGCGAAGGGCCAGGCCGGTCGGCCCCTCGTGCAGAACTCCGTAGCCACCCACCACCCGGCCCTCGAGCAGACAGACTTCGTAGCCGCCGCCCTTCTCGTCCAGGAACGTCTCGTAGTCCGACCGCTCGTTCGGCGCGAAGAACCTCGGGCAGTTGGCGTCGAAGAGGTGCAGGCACGCAGGACGATCACCGGCGGTGAACCGCCGGAACCCGGGATCGCGGGGCGCTGGTGGCATGCGGGAGAATCTAAGCGGGAGACTGTCGTTCAGCGGTTCGCCGCTCACCGCACCCGGGGCTCGGCGCCGGTCCGCCTCATCCGGGAGAACGGATACCCGTTGCAGCCGGTCTTCGGGGTGTCGCGGCGGGCAATGGTCGTTGCGGCCGCGGCCTGGGCAGTCGGCGCGTCATAGGCGCTGAGGCAGAAGGCCCAGTTCCAGGGTGGCATCCCGGTCAGCGGCAGCCAGTCGATCCGGCTCCAGCGCCCGCCCGCACCCGGGTTGGCCGAATCGTTCTGCGCGATCAGGAACTGCCCCGCCGAATCCCAGCGGACGATGTGATAGCGCGCGGTGTTTTTGTAGCCCGAATCGGGATGCTGGATCCATTCGGTGGCGGAGATGGTGAAGCGGTCGCCGTAGTCGTCGATGAAGTCGCCGAGCAGCGACGGGGGGGCAGCGGGGCCGCGGGGCAGGGGGGCAGCAGGGCGGTGGCCGCATCCCCCGAGCGCCAAGGGTAGTCCGAGCATCAGGGCGCGGAGAATGGGTGATTTCATTGTCCGCGCCTTGCCTCATCAGGTGGACATCGGGTTGGCGAAAGTGGCCGGTCGGTCACTCCATCCGGAGCGTCATGGCCGGATCCACCCGCGCGGCGCGCCAGGCAGGCACCAGGCAGGCCAGCAATGCCACCGCCGCCAGTACCGTGATCACCCCGAGGTAGGTGCTGAGGTCGCTCTCGGAGATCCCGAACAGTAATCCGGCAATAAGGCGGGTAAATGCCAGGGCACAGCCGATACCCACGGCCACACCGACGCCAGTGAGGCTCAGTCCCTGCCCCAGGATCATCCCGATGATGTCGCCGCGGGAGGCACCCAGCGCGGAGCGGACGCCGATTTCGCGGCGGCGCTCGGTGACCACGCCAGCCAGCACGCCGTACACCCCCGCCGCCGCCAGGATCAGCGCGACCATCGCAAAGGCCTCGAACACCACCAGGGCAAAGCGCCGCTGGGCCGCGGAGGCCTGGAGCAGCTGGTTCATCGTCGCCAGCCGGACGATGGGCTGGTCTTTGTCCACACTCCAGACCGCGCGCCGAATCGCATCGGAGAGTGCGGCAGGGTCTCCGCGAGTCCGCACCACCAGGGACACGTCGCCATCGGCCCAGGGCCACTGGGCCTCCGGCAGATAGACTCCGTCCGGTTCATCCGCCGCCAGCGTCACCTGGCGCACATTGCCGACGACGCCGATGATGGTCCACCACGGTCCGCTGGTGGCGTCGCCGATCCGGATCCGCTGGCCGATCGGGTCCTCGCCGGGCCAGACGCGGCGGGCAAAGGCGTCGTTGATCAGCACCACCGGCGGTGCCCCGGCCACGTCGTGCTCGTCGAGGTCGCGGCCCCGGAGCAGAGGAATCTTCATGGTGGCCAGATACCCCGCGCTCACGGCGTAGCGGTGGGCGCTGGGATCCTCCTCGGGATTAGCCCGGGGATGGTTCTCTAGGTGCACCCCGGCCTGATCGTAGTCGGTGGTCAGTGGCATCTGGGAAGTCAGGGCGGCAGCCGTGACACCGGGCACCGTGCGGGCCGCGAGCAGTGCGTGGTCGTAGAACCCGCGGGTGACGCTGTCGGCATCGTAGCGCGGACCGGTGACCTGAATCTGCAGCGTCATGAGGTGATCGGGATCGAACCCCGGCGAGACCGCCAGCAGCCGCCGCACACTCTGCAGCAGGAGCCCCGTCCCCACCAGGAGGATCAGCGCCAGCGCCACCTCGGCGATGACCAGCGAGGCCCGCACCAGGTGCGAGCCGCCGGCCCGGCGGGTGTTCCGCTTGATCGACTGATGCAGCCCGCCCCGCGAGGCGTTGAGCGCCGGAACCAGACCGAAGGCCACCGCCACCAGGGTGGTCAGGGCTACGGCGAAGAGGAGTGTCCCGGCGTGGATGCCGATGGCCCCGGTGCGCGGCAGGCCGGCCGGCGTCAGCGCCAGCAGCGCCTTTACTCCGACGCCGGCGACCATGACGCCAAGGATGCCGCCGGCCGCCGCGAGGGCCAGGCTTTCGGTCAGCAGCTGACGCACGACGCGTCCCCGGCTGGCGCCGAGCGCCGTCCGCATGGCGAACTCCCCCTCGCGCTGGGCGCCGCGGGCCAGCAGCAGATTCATCACGTTGGCGCAGGCGATGAGCAGTACCAGGGCCACTGCGCCGAGGATGGCCAGCAGCAGCGGACGGACGCCGCCGGTGATGACTTCACGGAGCGGTATCAGCCAATGTCCGGCCTGAGCGTACTCGGTCGGATGCGCCCGCACCAGGCCGGCCGACAACGCGCTGAGTTCCGCCCCGGCCTGGCCGAGGCTCACGCCGGGCTTGAGCCGGCCCACCGCCCTCAGGTGATGGCAGGTGCGGCAGGCCCAGGGCAGGGTCAGGTCATACTGCATCGGGGCCCAGAGCTGCGCGGTCGGCCGCAAGAGATCCTCGAAACCCGCCGGCATCACGCCGATGACGGTGTACGAGACTCCGTTGAACCGGACCTGGCGGCCGACTATGGACGGATCGCCGCCGAAGTGACTGCGCCAGAGACCGTCGGAGAGGATGGTGACCCTCGCCCCGTTGTTCACATCGTCCTCGGGAAGGAAGGCGCGGCCCAGCGCGGGCTCAAAGCCGAGGACCTTGAAGTAGTCGCGGGAGACGCGGGCGCCGGACAGCCGCTCGGGCGGGCCGTCGCCGGTGATGACCGCCTGCCACCACTTGTAAACCGCCGACGCTTCGAAGGAGTGGCTGTCCCGGGCGATGTCGTACCAGGTGGCATAGCCGACGTTGCCCCGCTGGGTCTGATCGACGCCCTCCCAGAGCGTCACAATCCGGTCGGCGTGGGGGTACGGAAGGGAGGCCAGCAGAATCGGCTGGATCACGCTGAAGATTGCGGTGGTGGCCCCGATGCCGATGGCCAGGGTGACCGTGGCCAGGACGGCAAAGCCGGGGCGGCGCAGCAACAGCCGGGCACCGAAGCGGAGGTCGGACAGCACCGAGACCAGCAATGAATCGCCCGACCGGACCGGCGCGGAGCGATCGTGGAAGGCAAAGGCGACGGTGGCCCGCAGCGCCTCGCGCCAGTACCAGCGGCGTGCTGCCGCGAGGCCGCGTTCCTTTACCAGCTCGGCGAATGTTTCGGTCAGGTCACCGACCAATGCGTCGGTGAGGTGCGAAGGCAGAATCCGCGACAACCATCGTTCCGCTCTCGCGGGGGGCAGGGGGGCCGGGGGTCGGGTCATGGCAGCTCCCACGCGGCACCGAGTCCGGCCGTCATGGTACGCAGGGTTCGCAGGCTGTCGGTGACCGCCTGCCGGCCGCCACGACTCACGGTGTAGTACGTCTTCCGGCGTCCACCCCGCTCGGCTGTGGCTTCACCGAGGCGGGCGGCGATGAGGCCCTTGGCTTCGAGGCGGTTGAGCGTGGTGTAGATGGTGGCAAAGCTCAGGCGGCGGCGGGCCCTGGCGGTGATCTCACGCTGGACAGCGACGCCGTAGGCGCCGTCGCCGAGGCGGAGGAGGGCCAGGAGGACCAGCTGTTCCAGTTCGCCGAGTCGGGGGCCGGGTGCCATGGGGGCTCCATTTATTCGATTTAGTCGAATATATGGGTACGGCAGAGGGGCGAGCAAAGATTCAGGGCCGGGGGGATGGTCAGGGGTCAGGGCGGGTCACTCTCGCTCCCCTTGCACTTCTACAGCAGTCGTTGAAACTTCCTGTAGAAGGCGGAGGTAAGGACCGCCCGGCGGAGGGCCTCACCGGGAAACAGGTGTTCAGGACTCAAGTACTTGAGTACTCAAATACCTGGTGCCTGTACTCAGCCCTCACACCCAGAACCCGAATCGCGGAGCCCCATGCCCGACGCACGTCTCGACCTTCCCCAGGGCACGCTCGACCTCCTCATCCTCAAGGCGGTGAGTCTCGAGCCGCAGCATGGCTGGGCCATCTCTGAGCGGATCCGGGCCGTTTCCGCCGAAGCGCTGCAGATCCCGCAGGGCTCCCTGTACCCGGCGCTGCACCGCCTCGAGCGGCGGGGCTGGATCAAGGCCAGCTGGGATACCTCCGACAACAACCGCCGGGCCAAGTACTACGAGCTCACGACGCAGGGGCGCCGCCAGCTCAAGACCGAAGCCGACGACTGGGCCCGCCTCACGGCGGCAGTGTCCCTGGTCCTTGGCATGAGCTGAGAGGCTCCGATGCTGAGTGAACTGTGGAGTGACATCCGCTACCGGGCCCGCGCCCTGTTCCGCCGGGCCGAGGTGGAACGTGAACTGGATCAGGAGATGGAATTCCACCTGCAGCGGGAGGCGGAGCGGCACGCCCGTGCCGGACTCTCGCCGCAGGAGGCGCGGTGGAAGGCACAGGCCGAGTTCGGGGGCGTGGACCAGATGAAGGAAGAGAGCCGCGACGGATGGGGATTGGCCCTGATCGACGGCGCGATGCAGGACCTCCGCTACGCGATCCGCTCGCTCCGCCGTTCACCGGGGTTCACCGGCGCAGTGGTTCTCACGCTCGGCCTCGGCATTGGAGCCAACGTGGCGATGTTCGGCGTGGTGGACCGTCTGCTGTTCCGCCCGCCGCCGTTCCTGCACGACGCAGGCCGGGTCAACCGGGTGTATCTCACCTACAGCTACCGCGGCAAGGACTACACCAACAGCTCGATCGAGTACACCAGGTATCTCGACCTGGCCCGGTGGACGCACAGCTTTTCAAGCGTGGCCGCCTTCGACCAGCGCACCATGGCGGTCGGCAGCGGCACGGACGCGCGCGAGGTGGGCGTGCAGAGCGTGTCCGCCTCCTACTTCGGCCTCTTCGATGTCACGCCCGAGCTGGGCCGCTTCTTCCAGTCGAGCGAAGACACGGTGCCGGTGGGCGCGGCGGTGGCGGTCATCAGCGATGCGTACTGGCGGACGTCGCTGGGTGCCCGACCCGACGTGCTGGGGCTGCCGCTCCAGGTCGGCTCGGCCAGCTACACCATCATCGGCGTGGCACCGCGGGGATTCGTCGGCGTTCCCGGTGACGAGGCACCGGCGGTGTTCATCCCGATCACGACCTTCGCCGCCGGCGCCGGTATTGGTGCCGCCGACGACTGGTTCACCCGGTACCACTGGAGCTGGATGCAGATGCTGGCCCGGCGCAAACCGGGGGTGACGGTGTCGCAGGCCTCCGCCGACCTGACCGAGGCGTATCTCCGCAGCTGGAACACCGAGCTGGCGCTCGAGCCCGGTGGGCAGCCGGCCGCGGTGGGCCGGCCGCGCGGGCTGGCCGCCCCCGTGCTCGAGGAGCGGGGCCCCAACCAGACCACCGTGGCCAAGGTCGCCGCGTGGACCAGCGGCGTCGCATTCATCGTGCTGCTCATTGCGTGCGCCAACGTGGCCAACCTGCTGCTGGCCCGCGCCCTCCGCCGCCGCCGCGAGATTGCGCTCCGCCTGGCCCTCGGCGTGAGCCGGCGGCGGCTCATCACCCAGCTGCTCACCGAAACGCTGCTGCTGGGCGGAATCGGCGCCGTGGCCGGGCTGCTGCTTTCCCAGTGGGTGGGGGCCGTGGTGCGCACCCTGTTCCTCCCTCCCGGCGCCGCCTCGGCAAGCCTGCTCGACCCGCGGACGCTCGCCTTTGCGGCCGGCGCCGCGATCGTGGCGGGGGGCCTCACGGGGCTGGCGCCGATCTTCCAGGCGCGCCACCCCGACCTCGTGGGTGCGCTCAAGGCTGGCGCGCGCGAAGGCACCTACCGGCACTCCAGGACGCGTACACTGCTGCTCCTCACCCAGGGCGCCCTGTCGCTGGTGCTGCTGGTGGGCGCCGGGTTGTTCGTGAAGAGCCTCCGGCGGGTGGAAGCGCTGAGACTCGGCTACGACGTGGATCCGCTGCTGTACGTCGACACCCGCTACCGCGGCACCAGGCTCAGCGCTGACCAGCGCACGGCGCTGATGCTGCGCCTGCAGCAGGCGGCGCAGGCGCTGCCCGGAATCGAAGTCGCCAGTCGAGCGGTGACGGTGCCGTTCTCGACGGAGGAGATGCAGGGGCTGTTCGTGCCGGGGATCGACTCGGTGGACCGGCTGGGGCGGTTCACCCTGCAGATGGCGTCGGCCGAATACTTCCAGGCCATGGGCACCAGGATTGTGCGGGGCCGCGGCATCGCAACCGCCGACCGGGCCGGCACGCCCGGCGTCATCCTGGTGAGCGAGAGCATGGCGCATGCGCTCTGGCCGAACCAGGATCCGCTGGGCAAATGCATCAAGGTCGGTGCCGATACCGCGCCCTGTTCCACCGTGATCGGGGTGACGGAAGACATCCGCCAGAGCAGCCTGAGCGAAAAGGAGGGCGGCCAGTACTACCTCGCGCTCGACCAGATGACCGGCCAGAACCAAGGGCTGTACATCCGCGCCCGCGGGGACGCCGCGTCGCAACGCGATGTGGTCCGCCGGGCGCTGCAGCCGCTCATGCCGGGGGCGGCGTACGTGACCGTGACCCCGATGCGGGAGATCATCGACCCGAATCTCAAGTCGTGGCGGCTGGGAGCCACGATGTTCCTGGTGTTCGGCGGGCTGGCGCTGGTGCTGGCGGCGATCGGCCTCTACAGCGTCATCGCGTACGACGTGGCGCAGCGGACCCACGAACTCGGCGTGAGGATCGCGCTGGGCGCCCGCCTGGCCGATGTACTCCGGCTGGTGGTGGGCGACGGGGTGCGCTTCGCCGTGATCGGCGTCGGCGCCGGTGGGGTGATCGCACTGCTGGCGGGCCGGTGGATCGAGCCGCTGCTCTTCGAAGTCTCCGCCAACGACCCGGTGATCTATGGCACGGTCGCCGCGGTGCTGCTCGCCGTGGCGGCCCTGGCCAGCATGGTGCCGGCGCTCCGGGCGGCGAAGGTGAATCCGAGTACGGCGCTGAGAGGGGAATAGCCTTAAGCCTTAAGCCATAAGCCATAAGCTGGGGGCAGGCGGGCAGGCGGGCAGGCGGGCAGGCGGGCAGGCGGGCAGGCGGGCAGGCGGGCCGAAACTACAACTGCACCTGGTCCCGAGCGAAGCGAGGGAGCTGGTCTCGAGAGTCTGAGTCCAGCTCCCTCGGTCGCTTTGCTCCCTCGGGATGAGGTGCCGCCTTCATTTCCTTCCCCCATCCCCCCATCCCTCAATCCCTCCGATTCAGGGCGCGGCCGCCAGGCTGTCGGGCAGCCCGTTCAGTGCCGCCGCCACGCGCAGCAGGTCTCCGGTCCCGTAGAAATCCACCGCGATGATGTTGGGCAGGTGCTTGCGCTCCTTCTGGCACTGGCGGGCGCGGCCCAGCAGGAAGTCGTAGGCATTGACGATCGCCGCGTTGGTGGGCTTCGGCGCGGGCGTGGTCTCGATCCAGTGATTGATCTGGAACAGCGACCCCTCGGTACCGCCGCGGTTGGGACGGCAGGTGAAGTCCTCGATCTTGTGGAAGGTGTAGGGGGTTTCCTGGATGGTGCCCAGGGTCGGGTGCATCCACGACACCCCGGGATTGCCCGACTCGAGGAAGACGATGATCCGCTGATTCTGGTCGATCAGCTGGCGCAGGGTGGGCCAGGGCGGCGCCACACTGCCGGTATAGACCAGCTCCGTCAGCCCCGCCTCGTCAAAGGCCTGCTTCAACTCTTCCGGCGCGATGTAGTCCTCGACGACCAGCACGATCACCTGGTCGGGGTGACTGACCATGAAGTCCCGGATGGCAGTGAGCGTAGGCCCGACCTTGTAGGCGCCGAGCTCGCAGAAGCCGTGGCAGAAGTAGAGCTCGCTCTTCGAGCCCTCCCCGACCACCAGCCGGTCCCGGATCCGCATGGCGGCC